>NZ_JAXHLN010000002.1:0-300000 GCF_034522235.1 Thiohalophilus sp.
GAACACGATGGATAACGCAGAGGACGCGGAGGCGCAGAGGCGCGGAGAAAGAAAATTTATTATCGCACTTCGCCAATAGTTGATGGCGTCACAGGGACTTGTGGGTCTGTTTAAACCCTATTAATTGTTCTTCTCTGCGTCTTTGCGACTCTGCGATCTCCGCGTTGATTTCCAGAGAGGCAGCTAGTAGATCGGCTCCTCGCCTTTCTGGCCCAGCGCATGATCGACCAGCTGCTCAGTGAAGTGAGATAGAACACGATGGATAACGCAGAGGCGCGGAGAAAGAAAATTTATTATCGCACTTCGCCAATAGTTGATGGCGTCACAGGGACTTGTAGGTCTGTTTAAACCCTATTAATTGTTCTTCTCTGCGTCTTTGCGACTCTGCGATCTCCGTGTTGATTTCCAGAGAGGCAGCTAGTAGATCGGCTCCTCGCCTTTCTGGCCCAGCGCATGATCGACCAGCTGCTCAGTGAAGTGAGATAGAACACGATGGATAACGCAGAGGCGCGGAGAAAGAAAATTTATTATCGCACTTCGCCAATAGTTGATGGCGTCACAGGGACTTGTAGGTCTGTTTAAACCCTATTAATTGTTCTTCTCTGCGTCTTTGCGACTCTGCGCCCTCCGCGTTAATTCCCAGAGAGTCAGCTAATAGATCGGCGGTTCGCCTTCGGGGCGGTGTCGAAAGCGCGGGTGGCTCCACCAGTATTGTTCGGGGCACTGGCGGATGAGGCGTTCCAGTTCGCGGTTCATAATGGCGCTGCCCTGTTCGGGATCGGGGCCGGCGATGGCGTTATCCAGCGGTTCGAAATGCAGGACAAAGCCGCGTGCGCGCGGCAGGCGTTCGGCCCAGGCGCACAGCACCGGAGCCTGATGCTGATGGGCAAGCCGGGTGGGTTCCCCTTCGACGCGGCGGACCAGTTTGATGACCCGATCAGCCGGACCGTGCCACAGGCGAAAGGATTCGAGCAGGGTGCGGGCGGTGGCAATCAGGCTGCTGCGCGCCAGCTGGCGGCGTTTTGTGTTGCTCAATTGTGGCAGGCAAACGTCCAGGTTGCGCCGGGCAATCCGCGCCGGCTTGGCCCGCAACAGCCAAAACAGCTGGCCGCTCACCCAGCCGGCGCTGTGCAGCACCACCAGGGGCAGACGGGCGAGCAGCAACAGCAGAAATTCACGCATGCGTTGTTATCGAAACGGAAAAATAAAAATCCTGCACGCCTTGTAGCGTACAGGATTTTCCTTGTGGCCGGTTCGGCCCGCTCGGGCGGGCGAACCGGACAAGGCAGTGGGGGGGGGGGGTGATACGGGTACCGGTTACGGAGCCTCGCAATCCAGGCAGGCCAGTTCATTGCGGGCGGCATTCACCCGGTTGAGCAGGTTCAGGTAAACGGCCGCATCCTGTCGGCTGTCCATCGGGCCTTCCATGCCGGCCGGTGTTTCAATACACCAGCCCTCGCCACACTGGACCATCGTTGGCGCTTCACGTTTGACGTGCTTCATCTGACACACCTCCCGACAGGCTCATCGTGTTACACATTTGGAGAACATCCCGGCTTATACATCCCAACATGTTGGGGTGCCTGGTGACCTTATTGGTAATCATAGCGCCGTGATAAAAGAAATGTGAATAAATTCACAATTTGTCACATTTCCGTTTTCAGGGTAAGGGTATTTACTCCCACTACAATTTTAATACGCCGCTATTAAAGAATAATTTTTCCCACTTCTACGGTACTTTGGGAAAATGAGGCGTTTTTCAGAAAAATATTCTTTGTGTGGGATATTAAAGGCTATTTCGCCTCGTCTTTTGAGTATAGGGGGCGCATAGCCGTCATCAGGCTCTTGAAAAGCTGCTTGTTGTGGGATTCTTCCTGCGCCAGCAGCTGTTTCATGTGATCCCGCTCAGTGGGCATGGCGAAACAGGCCGGACAGGAGTCGGGAATGACCGGCAGAATCTGCTGGTGGGCGAAATCGGCCGTCTGCCGTTCGCGCACATAGACCAGCGGCCGGATGATGCGCAAATCGCCCTCGCGGTTGGTATAGCAGGCCTTCATGGTGCGCAGCTGGCCGCTGCGGAAGGCCGACATCAGGAAGCTTTCGGCCAGATCGTCCAGATGCTGGGCCAGGGCCAGTACGTTATAGCCTTCGCGCCGACAAGTGGCATACATAATGCCGCGCTTGATGCGCGAGCAATAGGCGCAGAACGAGTCATTCTTCATCTGGCTTTTGGCATTCTCGGCGATCGGCTGGCTCTCGAAAAAGTAGGGAATCCCCAGCTGTGCCAGATAATCCTTGAGCGTCTCCGGGTGAAAGCCCTCGATCTGCGGGTCCACGGTCAGGGCGGCCAGCTCAAAGCGAATCGGCGCATGGCGCTGCAAGTGGCGCAGGATGTGAAGTAGCGACAGGGAATCCTTGCCGCCGGAGAGGCCCAGCAGAATGCGGTCGCCCTCGCGGATCATGTTGAAATCAGCGATGGCCCGCCCCACCGGCCGCAGGATCGCCTTGGGGGCTCTCAGAAGTGGCGCACTGTCGGGGCGGGATGAAACTTCGCTGCTGGCGGCTGAAACAGGACTCGACATAACAATATTAGTGTAACGCGCCTTCGGGTGGATCACCATATATATGGCTTGTGGTCCGTTGCCGCTGCTCGGCCAGGCAGTGGATATGTTATCTTGTACCCATGCAGGAACCAGAACCAGAGTTTGAATATGGCGACAAGCCACTGCGTCTGAACCTCGCCTTGATCATCGCCGTCTATTTTTTGATCGCGATTGGTTTGCAGCCGCTGATCGATTTTTTACTTGTCCCCGATCCGGAAGCGGCCGATCCTTATCGGGTGATGGCGCTGGCGGAAGAGAAGAAAAAACTGACCGGCTATGTATACAGTTTGTGGCGTATGCTGCCCATACTGTTTTTCCTCTGGTATGGCTGGCGCATCATCGCTTCTTTGCGTGTGCCACCGGCCAGAACCCGATCGCCGTTTACCGTGCGTGTGATAAAAGGCAAGTCAGCGCGCATGTTTGGCATGTTGTTGATTCTAGTTGCGCTGTTACTGCTTTATCGTGAATTACTCGTCTTGACTAAATTGACAGGCTGATTGGCTGTTTTCGCCTTCGTCGGGTTGTCGCATAGACGACATAATGGTCGCGTTATAGCGCTATAACGGCGTGATTTTCACTGTTTTCAGGCAGATAGCATCCTTACCATGATCGGGGGAAATAGAGATGGCCCCTGTTTTCTGGTATACTGCTTTGCTCTTATCCGCGTGTTCTCCTATTTTTTACGCATTTCAGTCAATTAACAACGGCTAAAAGAATTAGTTATGAGTCAATTTGAAGAAGCTTTAAAGCAACGTATTCTCGTTCTGGACGGCGCCATGGGCAGCCTGATCCAGACCTATAAACTCGAAGAGAAAGATTATCGCGGCGAGCGTTTCGCTGACTGGCAATCCGATGTCAAAGGCAACAATGATCTGTTGTCTCTGACCCAGCCCAAGATCGTTCGCGATATTCACACCGCCTATCTCGAAGCCGGTGCCGACATCGTCGAGACCAATACCTTTAACGCCAACTCCATTTCCATGGCCGACTATCACATGGAAGAGCTGGTCTACGAGATGAACAAGGCCTCCGCCGAAGTGGCGCGCGAAGCCTGCGAAGCGGTGGCCACCGCCGACAAGCCACGCTTCGTGGCCGGGGTGCTGGGCCCGACCAACCGTACCGCCAGTCTTTCGCCAGATGTGAACAATCCGGGTTTCCGCAATATCAATTTCGATCAACTGGTCGAGTCTTATACCGAGGCCCTGGGTGGCCTGGTCGACGGCGGCGTGGATCTGATTCTGGTGGAAACCATTTTCGACACCCTCAACGCCAAGGCGGCACTGTTTGCCATCGACAGCTATTTTGTTGGTAATGAAGACAAGCGCCTGCCGGTGATGATTTCCGGGACCATCACTGATGCGTCCGGCCGTACCCTGTCGGGTCAGACTGTCGAGGCGTTCTATAATGCGCTGCGGCATATCAGGCCGATCAGCTTCGGTTTCAACTGCGCGCTGGGTGCCGGCGAATTGCGTCAGCACATTGAAGAGCTGAGCGGTATCGCCACCTGTCATGTCAATGCCCATCCCAATGCGGGCCTGCCCAATGAATTCGGCGAGTATGACGAGTCGCCCGAAGAAATGGCCGAGCAGATCGAGGAATGGGCCAAAAGCGGCTTTCTTAATATTATTGGTGGTTGCTGCGGCACTACACCGGGACACATCAAGGCGATTGCCGAGGCGGTTGCGCCCTATGAGCCGCGCAAGCTCCCCGAAGATAAACACATTACCCGCCTGAGTGGCCTGGAACCGTGCAACATCGACAAGGACTCGCTGTTCGTCAACGTCGGCGAACGGACCAACGTGACCGGTTCGGCCAGGTTCAAACGTCTGATTCTGGATGAGCAGTACGACACCGCGCTGGATGTGGCGCGCGAACAGGTGGAGAACGGCGCCCAGATCATTGACGTCAACATGGACGAAGGCATGCTCGATGGCGAACATGCCATGGTGACCTTTCTCAACCTGATCGCCAGCGAGCCGGATATCTCCCGGGTTCCGGTAATGATCGACTCCTCCAAGTGGCACATTATCGAAGCCGGCCTCAAGTGTGTTCAGGGCAAGGGGGTGGTCAACTCCATCTCCATGAAAGAGGGCGAGGAAGAATTCATTCGTCAGGCCGAACTGTGCCGCCGTTATGGCGCCGCCGTGGTGGTCATGGCCTTTGATGAAACCGGTCAGGCTGACACCAAGGAACGCAAGGTCGAGATCTGTAGCCGTGCCTACAAGATTCTGACCGAGCAGATCGGCATGCCGCCGGAAGACATTATCTTCGATCCCAATATCTTCGCTATCGCGACCGGTATCGAGGAGCACAACAATTACGGCGTCGACTTTATCGAGGCAATCCGCGAAATCAAGAACAACCTGCCCTATGCGCTGATCAGTGGCGGCGTCTCCAACGTGTCGTTCTCGTTCCGCGGTAACAACTCGGTGCGCGAAGCGATCCACGCCGTATTCCTGTATCACGCCATTAAGGCGGGCATGGATATGGGGATCGTCAATGCCGGTCAGCTGGCCGTGTATGACGATCTGCCCGAAGAATTGCGTGAGGCCGTGGAAGACGTGGTGCTCAATCGACGTGACGATTCCACCGAACGTCTGCTGGATCTGGCCGACAAGTACAAGGGCGATGGCAGCGGCGGCGCCAAGAAGGAAGAAGATCTGGAATGGCGCAGCTGGCCGGTGGCCAAGCGACTGGAACACGCGCTGGTCAAGGGTATCGACGCCTATGTGAATGACGATACCGAAGAGGCGCGTCAGGCATTCAACAAGCCACTGGAAGTGATCGAAGGCCCGCTGATGGACGGTATGAATGTGGTCGGCGATCTGTTCGGCGACGGCAAGATGTTCCTGCCCCAGGTAGTCAAATCGGCCCGCGTGATGAAAAAGGCCGTGGCCTATCTGTTCCCCTTTATCGAAGCCGAGAAGGAAGAGGGCGCCAGGGCCGATGCCAAGATTCTGATGGCAACGGTCAAGGGCGACGTGCATGACATCGGCAAGAACATTGTCGGTGTGGTACTGCAGTGTAACAACTTTGAAGTGGTCGACATGGGCGTCATGGTTCCGGCCAATGACATTCTCAAAAAAGCCAAAGAAGAGAATGTGGATATCGTCGGTCTGTCCGGCCTGATCACCCCGTCGCTGGACGAGATGGTGCACATGGCCAAGGAGATGGAACGTAACGGTTTCGATACTCCCCTGATGATCGGCGGTGCCACTACCTCCAAGGCGCATACTGCCGTGAAGATCGAGCAGCACTATCACGCCCCGACCGTGTGGGTGAAAGATGCCTCGCGGGCCGTGGGTGTGGCCCAGAATCTGATCAGTGAACTGCATCGGGAAAAATTCGTTACCGAACTGCGTGCTGAATACGACAAGGTTCGTGAGAACCATGCCGGGCGCCGCGCCAAGACCAACTGGGTAACCCTGGAAGAGGCGCGGGCCAACAAGACCAAGATCGACTGGCCCGACTATACCCCGCCGGTTCCCGAACAGCCGGGTATCCAGGTATTCGATGACATGCCGCTGGAGTTCCTGCGCCCCTACCTTGACTGGACGCCCTTCTTCCACACCTGGGAGATGAAAGGTTCCTATCCGAAGATACTTGATGATCCCGACAAGGGCCCCGAGGCGAAGAAACTGTTAAATGATGCGCAGCAGATGCTGGATCAGATCATCGAAGAGCGCTGGCTCAAGGCCAAGGCCATCGTCGGTCTGTGGCCGGCCAACAGCGTCAACGATGACGACATCGAGGTCTACGAGGATGATTCCCGCAACAAGGTCAAAATGACCCTGAATCATCTGCGTCAGCAGACCCAGCGTCCGCCGGGTAAACCCAACCGCTGTCTGACCGACTTTGTCGCGCCCAAAGATAGTGGCAAGCCGGATTATATCGGCGGTTTTGTTGTAACCACCGGGCTGGGCATCGACGAGCATATCGAGCGCTTCGAAAAGGAAAACGACGATTATCGTTCGATCATGCTCAAGGCACTGGCGGATCGGCTGGCCGAGGCCTTTGCCGAGCACATGCATGATCGCATGCGGCATATCAACTGGGGTTACGAGCCCAGCGACTGGACGCCGGATTACGGTCTGAAGAGCGAAAACTTCGACAGCAACAAGCTGGTGCGCGAAGAGTACCAGGGGATCCGTCCGGCTCCCGGCTATCCGGCCTGCCCGGAACATACCGAGAAGCTGAAGTTGTGGGAGTTGCTGGATGCCGAGACCCATACCGGCGTCAAGTTGACCGACTCCATGGCCATGTGGCCCGCGGCGGCGGTCAGTGGCTGGTACTTCAGTCATCCCGAGTCCAGCTACTTCGGGGTCGGCAAGATCAACCGCGATCAGGTCGAAGACTACGCCAAACGCAAGGGCATGTCCGTGGCCGAGGTCGAACGCTGGCTGGGTCAAAGCCTGGGTTATGACGCCGACTGAGCGGGACAGACACCCCCTGCCAAGAAAAAAGCCAGTGCAGCGATGCACTGGCTTTTTTGTTTGGGTATCGGATCATATTTTATAGTATGACGCCTGCAATCAGAATCACCGACAAAGCCGATATCATTTTTATTCTTGCACGAGTTGATCGCATTTTATGTTGAACTTTCTCAAACAGTGGCGGGAGCAACGTATCATCCGGCGCGCGCCCTACAGCGAATCCGAATGGCGAAGCGCTTTTGAACGATTGCCATTGTTGGATCGACTGAGTGGCGATGAGAAGATGCGATTGCGACGACTTGCCGTTCTTTTTTTGCATGGCAAGTCGCTGGAAGGCGCCGGCGATCTGATGGTGACCAATGAATTAAAGCTGGTGATCGCCCTGCAAGCCTGTTTGCCGATCCTGAATCTGGGGCGCGACTGGTACGACGGCTGGGTTTCGGTGGTTATTTATCGCGCCGGCTTTACACCGATGCACAGCGAGATGGACGAGTACGGCATAGTGCACCGGGTCAAGGCGCCGTTGAATGGCGAGTCCTGGGAGCGAGGACCGGTGGTATTGTCTGCCGATGCCGCCCTGGAAGGTGGTGCAATCGACGGTCACAATCTGGTTATTCACGAATTCGCCCACAAGCTGGATATGCAAAACGGCGTGGCCAATGGCATGCCGCCCCTGCATCGGGAGATGTCCGCTGTCCAATGGAACGAGGTGTTCAGTGCCGCCTATGCGGATCTGCGCCAGCGTATTGCGCACGGCAAACCCACCCCTATCGATCACTATGCGGCCACAGCACCGGCCGAGTTTTTTGCCGTGCTGAGTGAGGTCTTTTTTGAGCGCCCGGCGGTGCTTCGTGATACCTATCCGGGCGTATACCGGCAATTGCAACTATTTTATCGACAGAATCCGCTGGATACTTAAAATGCGTCGTCCTGTGGCATATAGTGAACAGGAGACAGCTAAAGAACTGGAGACGGCGTGAACACGGTTCGTAATATTGATCCCCTGTGGTTACAGAAAGAGAGCGCCACCACGCTCGCGCGTCTGTTGCCGCGCCTGGAAGCCGGGTTTCAGGAGCAGGTAGACAGCGCGGAATGGGAGGGTTACGTGGAGCGACTCAAGCGCCATTTCCCCGGCCTGTTCGAACGCCTGTATGCGCTGTACGGTGAGAAATACGATTTTTTCTATCATCTCGAGAATATCCTGAAGTCCACCACTCGTATGTGGTCACAACGTCCGGATGAACTGCGGGCGCTGGATGCCATGCGCGAAGTCAATCGCGAATGGTATCTGTCCAACCGCATGGTGGGGGCCATGTGTTATGTGGACCTGTTTGCAGGCGACCTGCAAAATCTGCGTGCCCGGATCCCCTATCTGACCGAACTGGGGATTACCTATTTGCACCTGATGCCGTTGTTCAAAATGCCGGAAGGGGACAATGACGGCGGTTATGCGATCAGCAGTTACCGTGAGGTATATGCGCCGCTTGGTACGATGGAGGATCTGCAGGCGCTGGCGACCGAGTTGAGACATCACGGCATTTCTCTCGTGCTGGATTTCATTTTGAACCACACCTCGGATGAACATGACTGGGCCAAATCGTCCCTGGCGGGAGACGCGGATTATCAGGCCTATTACCGCATGTATCCGGATCGCGCCCTGCCGGATGCCTACGAGCGCAGCATGGGTGAGATATTCCCCGAGGATCATCCCGGTGCATTTACCTATCGTAACCGGATAAAAAAGTGGATCTGGACCACGTTCAATAATTATCAATGGGACCTCAATTACGAGAACCCGGCGTTGTTCAACCAAATGCTCGAAGAGATGCTGTTTCTGGCCAACCAGGGGGTCGAGATCCTGCGCCTGGATGCGGTGGCGTTTTTGTGGAAGCGGTTGGGTACAGACTGTCAGAATCTGCCCGAAGCGCACTGGGTTATCCAGGCTTTTAATGCCATCGCCAGTATTGCGGCACCGGCGATGGTATTCAAGTCGGAGGCAATTGTGCACCCCGATGAAGTAAAAAAATATATTGGCGTTGAAGAGTGTCCACTCTCTTATCATCCGCAATTGATGGCGCTGTTGTGGGAGGCGCTGGCGACCCGTGATGTACGGGTATTGTTCAATGCGATGAAGGACGACTTTAACATCCCCGCCGGCTGTGCCTGGATCAATTATGTCCGCAGTCATGACGACATCGGCTGGGCATTTGCCGATGAGGATGTCATCGCGGTGGATTTCGATCCCGGCGAGCATCGGCGCTTTTTGACAGACTTCTATACCGGCCGTTATCCGGGCAGTTTCGCCCGCGGAGCACCGTTTCAGGAGAACAAACAGACCGGTGATGCGCGTATTTCGGGGACCTCTGCCTCATTGTGCGGCCTGGATAAAGCGCTGGAAGAAAAGGATGAGGCGGAAATCGAACTGGCAATAAAGCGTATATTGTTATTGCACGGCGTGATCGTCACGCTGGGCGGTATTCCCTTGCTGTATATTGGCGATGAGATCGGCACGCTGAACAATCAGGATTATGAACAGGATAACACCAAGTTGGGAGATACCCGCTGGTTGCACCGCTCCGCCTTTGACTGGGAACTGGCCGAGCAACGCGGGGATAACCAGAGTGTCACCGGCCGAATCTATCAGGGCATTCTGCGTCTGATTCAGTTACGCCAGCAAAACCCGGCCTTCGATAACGCAGAAACCGAGTTTACCGACAGCGGCAACAAGCACGTGTTCAGTTTCTTTCGCAGTAATAATCAGTACAGCGTGTTCATTCTGGCCAATTTCAGCGAGCATGAGCAAAAGCTGGAGGCTCGCCGCCTGCGTATGCTGGGATTGCGCAAGACCATGGTCGATCTGTTCGGGGGCCATACCATCACAGCTACGCGAGAATTGGTGATGGCGCCGTATCAGATACTGGTGTTGTCGAGAGGGGCATAAAAGTTGGCAGTGTGCAGATGGCAGTTGGCAGAAAGAACTGCAATGTTGAATTTTTAATTTTTAATGTTGAATTAAAGTGGATAGGTCAGGTTACGCGTAGCGTTACCTGACATCGCGATTTCAAAGTGACTTTGGCAGTGGCATCAAGCCGGCGTGCAGTCAGGGCATCAGGTTCCAGGAGACTAGAAACTAGCCCCTGGAACCTCGCCCCTGTTTTAACCCCAGGTATCGCTGGTGATGCTGGCGTACCAGCCGCGGGTGTAGCGGGCTTCTTTTTGCCGGAATTCGGCATCCGCATCCGCGGGGCTGACCCCGCCGGAGCCGTCCACCTTGTAGATACCCTGATCCTCGGCATAGCGGTAGACCGCGGCGACCGAGATGCCGTAGTCGGGACCGACCAGGCTGTAACAGGTATTCACGTAGGAGGGCTCAGGCATGGTGGTGTTGTGCAGCGCGGAGACGATGGCCGCGGCGCAGACCTTGCCCTGGCTGTTGGCGGCGAAACCCGATTTGGGCATGGCCCCCGCCAGCGAAGCGTCGCCGATGACATGGATATCCGGATGCTGGGTCGATGCGAATGTGCGCTGATCCACCGGGCACCAGCCGGAACTGTCGACCAGTCCGGCGTCATGGGCGATTTTGCCGGCCTTCTGTGGCGGGATAAGGTTGACCACACTTCCGGCATGGGCCTCGCCAAGCTCGTTATAGAGGGTTTTGCCGGCGATATCGACCCGGCTGATGCGGCCGCCGGCATCCCCGCTGACCCACTCGATCATGTCGCCATAAAGCTGTTCCCAGCCCTGCATGAACAGCGGCTGTTTGGAGAACTTGGTCTTGGCATCCAGGATCAATACCTTGGAGCGGGGTTTGTTCTGTTTCAGATAGTTGGCAACCATGCTGGCCCGTTCATAGGGCCCTGGTGGGCAGCGAAACGGGTTGGCCGGTGGTGCAATGATGACGGTGCCGCCATCGGGCATGGCGGTCAGCTGGTTGCGCAGGGTGACGGTCTGCGGGCCGCCGTTCCAGGCGTGAGGCAGCTTTTCGACATCGTCGGAGCTCATGCCCTCGACATCTTCCCAGCGAAAGTCGATCCCGGGAGAGACCACCAGCCGGTCATATTCCAGTGTCTTGCCGTTGGCCAGGTGTACCTTCTTGCCCGCTGGATCGATCTCGCGTGCGCTGGTGTGCAGTACCTTGATACCCCGTTTGGTATGAGCGTCATAACTGTGACTGATACTGTTCATCTCACGCATTCCGCCAAGAACGAGATTGCTGAAGGGACAGGTGACAAATTTCTGCTTGGGTTCGACCAGGGTGATATCAAGATCGGGGTCGAAGCGCTGCAGGTATTTGGCGCAGGTGGCACCGCCGAAACCGCCGCCAACAATCACCACCCGGGCGGAGGCACTGGGCTGTTTTGAGCAGGCGACAAGGCCGATTGAGGAGGCCAGGACACTGCCGCCACCAAGTAACTGGATAAACTGTCTACGATTAATACTGTTCATGATGGCAACTCCTATTTCAAGCCGGCAAAGTATTCGGCTATCAGCGCAATCTCTTCGTCACTGTAGCCGGTGGCGTGGCGTCCCATGACCGTCGACTCGCGCTCGCCGGAACGGAACTCCCTGAGGGCGCGGTCGATAAACGCGGCGGATTTGCCGTGCAGAGTGGGGATGGCGCCGGGGCTGTTGCCGTCGGTGCCGTGACAGGCGGCACAGGAATTGCTCAACATGGTACCCTGGCTGATTTCAGCCGCCGGGGCAGTTATCGAAACAGAGAATGATGCGGCCGTGAATAGTAAGACCGCAGGTAAACGTAGACGAAACATCGGTTATCTCCTCATAGTCGGTCAAAGACCGGGCAAGTAAGTCAAAAGGCAACTTTGTTAAAATCTAGACCATTAACCGGATAATGGAAAGGTGATCGAGGATCCGTTTTGAGGATGACGACAGGTTTAGCATCAGGTAATGTAGTTAAATACTGTGACAGTGACCATTGCTGCCAAGGAGTTATGAATGAACAGACTTATTCTATTGTTCTTATCCGTCGGATTGCTTGCGTTGTCTGTGGCAAAAGCGGCGGACGCCCCCGACGTCAAACTGGAACAGACGGTCGTTAAAATGCAGCTGGAAGAGGGGATCAGCATGGACGAGGCGATCGATTCGATGAAGCTGCGTGCCAATATCCACAATATGGGCCTTGTTGCCGAGTTGCCGCTGTCGAAACAGGTGGAAGCCATGGGTCGGGATGCGCGGCGTATGGAGATCTTTCAGTTCTGCGATCCGCTCACGGCGCAGCGCATGGTGGAAGAGAATATCCACTTTGCCGCTTACCTGCCCTGTCGTATCGCGCTGGTTGAAGATGAAGACGGCCAGGGTTGGCTGGTGATGATGAACCTCGATATGATGTTGCAGAGCACCACATTGAGCGAGGAGCTCAAGACCGAGGCGACGCGGGTACGTGACGCGCTGATGGATATCATGCAGGCAGGCGCCCAGGGCGCCCTGTAAACCGGATATCTGTTGTTATAAGGCTATGAATTTATCTCGCCGTGGACTGTGGCACCGGGATCGACCCTCTCGCGCAAAATGGTTGATCGTGGCGCTGATCGTGGGGGGGCTGGTGATTCCGTCGCTGTGGCTGGCGTGGCCGGTGCTCGGCGATCCCAGTGCCGGATTTGCGCAGCGCCGGGGGAATATCGAGACTGTGGACGTTACCCGTCGCTGGCAGGCCGACAACTCGGACTATCGACACCTGACTCTGCGCGCTTCCTCGGGGTTGCAGGTCGAGGTGACGGTGCGTCGTCCACAGAATGTTGATGAACCGCGTCCGCTGGTGATTTTGCTCGGGGGCTATGGCACAGGCCGGGAGGCGGCAGAACTGGTGCGGGATCCCGGCGGCGTCGTAATCGCCTCACTCTCTTACCCCTATCACGGTAAAACACATTTTGCCGGCCTGGATCTGTTGTGGAATCTGGACGATATCCAGCAGGCGGTTCTGGATACACCGCCGGCGATCATGCTCACCCTCGAGTATCTGGCCCGACAGTCGTATGTGGACACCCGCCAGATAGAGCTGGTCGGCGTCAGCTTCGGTGCGTTTTTTGTCAGTGTGCCAGGCGCTCTGGACGAGCGTTTCAGCCGCGTCTGGTTGATCCAGGGGGCGGCCGATCCGCGGGCCATCTATCAGTATCGTCTGCGCGACCGGATTCGTTTTGAGCCATTGCGAACGCTGGCAGCAAGCGTGCTCGGCTTTATCACCGCAACCGACTACCTGAAGCCGGAACGCTGGGTGGGAAATATCTCGCCGCGCCCGGTGGTGGTGATTAATTCGCGTGGCGATACAGCATATCCCCCCGCCAGTGTGGCCAAGTTGCACGCCTCCCTGCGTGAACCTTATGAACTGCAGTGGCTGACAGGCGAACATATCACCCCCGGCAGGGAAGAGGTGCTGCAACAACTGAACGAGCAGGTGATCAAACGAATCGCTGTGCACAATGATTCGAAGTCTGAAAATTAACTGTTGAATCCGATTTGAAAAAGACTATACAGATTACTGGAACTGATACGACTGTAAGGAGTGCTGATGCTATTTCGCCAGCTGATTGAACCGGACTCGTCGACCTATACCTATCTGCTGCATTGTCCGGACAGCGGCAAAACCGCATTGATCGATCCGGTACTGGATACCGTGGAGCGGGATCTGAAACTGCTGAACGATCTGGGCCTGGAGCTGGACTTCACCCTGGATACCCATGTACACGCCGATCATCTGACCGGTGCCAAACGGCTCAAGGAATTGACCGGCAGCCGAATCGTCGGCCCGGCCATTGACCAGCTACCCTGTACCGATATCGGAGTCAGGGAGGGAGAACCGTTTCGTCTCGGTAGTATCGAGATTCATCCGCTGTATACGCCGGGACATACGGATCATCATCATGCCTATCTGATCGATAACGGTACGCACAAGATGCTGTTCAGCGGTGATGCCCTGTTGATCGAAGCCTGTGGCCGGACCGATTTTCAATCCGGTGATGCGGCGACATTGTATCGCAGTATTCACGACAAATTCTTTACCCTGCCGGATGAGACTCTGGTTTATCCCTGCCACGATTATGAGGGCCGTTTTGTCACCACCATCGCACAGGAGAAGATTCGTAATCCGCGACTGGGCAACAACAAGAGCCTGGATGAATTTGTCGAGATTATGAACAATATGGATCTGCCCTATCCACGCAAGATCGATTTTGCCGTCCCCGGTAACGAACAGTGCGGCGCCTGCCCGGAAAATGTGCCGGATAAGTACCGGGCACCCTGCGATCGGCACGATCAGGGCTGAGGCGCGGCAGCACCGATTAAAGTCCGGGTGATCCGATATTCGGGACGCCTGCTGAGGTAAATTATTCCATCTATTTTTACGAATGGCGTTCAGTTTGATCTGGATCAAAGTGGACGGATTTTCCCTCAAATCACGCACTCGCAGACCGATACACTCCACAGCGTCATGCAGTACTTGCCGTATTGCGATTACTTGAGTTGTTTGCGAGGGGATAGTATGTACCGAAAACTGACTGTCAGATTTTGCCTGTTAATGTTGCTGGGCCTGTCGGGTTCGCCGCTGATGGCGGTGGAAGATGAAGTCAAGGGGTTGATGCTGATTATCGACCAGCGGCTGGAGGACCCGGCGGCAAAGCAGGAAGCGATGCGGGCCGGTCGCAACCGGGCGCTGCTGTGCAGCTATTGTCACGGTGACGACGGTAACAGCGTCAAGCCGGAGGTCCCCAATCTGGCCGGTCAGAACCCGGTCTATCTGCTGGATCAGATCGGCAAGTTCGCCCGGGGCGAACGGGAAAATTTTGTCATGAACTCCCTGGCCAAGGAGTTTACTCTGGACGACAAGGTGAATCTGGCGATCTACTACGCACGCCAGCAGGTACAGGTCCGTCCCCAGGATGAACAGCTGTCGGCGGCGGGACGGCGAATTTATTTACAACGGTGTGTCAGTTGCCATGGCGAGGGGGCTCACGGCAGTGCTGAATATGCCCGGCTGGCGGGCCAGCAGCCGGACTATCTGCGTATGACGCTCGGCGGGTTTCGCGCCAATGGCCGGGGTGAACGCCAGGAAGGGACGGCGACGCGTCGCAGTCCGATAATGGAATCCATTGCCCGTCGACTGGACGGTGAGGATATCGAGGCGCTGGCCGCCTATCTGTCCGCTCTGGAATGACGCGGGAGGTGTCAGGGCAGCTTGAAACCGGCACCGCCGGGACCGCCCATGCCACCCGGCGCGCCGGGTCCGCCACCCATGTCGCCCCCGCCTTCGGGCACCACGATCTGCGAAGCGGCTTCGCGACGCAGCTCCTTGAGTTCTTCCAGGGTCCCTTCCACGGCCTGTTTGGCCGCATCGGCATACCTCTCGAGGGCCTGTTCCAGTGAGTCGGCCTCGATCTCGAAATTCAACGGCAGGGCACCCATCGGTGTCATCATTTGCGACTGGCCGAGATAACGTACCGACCGCGAGCTGTCGTCACTGCCGTCGGTGGTGACCGGCGTCAGACGACGCAGCGTCCCGACCTGCTGATCGGTGAAGACCTCTTCACGGTAGAGATCGTCGGTGTTCATGCGCAGATTGTCGATATCGATGCTTTGTTCGCTCATGGGTCCGGCCTTGATAAAAGTTGTTTGAAGCGGGGTAAAGAGAGTCTAACAAATCCGTGCAGGGATGTGACAGCGCGACCTAGCTGCCGTGCATGGCGCGCAGTCCCAGGTTAAGCAGCTTCTGGATCAGCTGTTCGTAGTTGTAGCCGGCCTTTTGCGCGGCATAGGCCACATCGTCGTCGCGGCTGATCGCGGCGTTGGCATTGGCTTCCAGCACATAGATTTTCCCGTCGTCTGCCAGACGCAAGTCCAGCCGGGCGTAGCCGGATATCTCCAGGACCCGATAGACCCGCCTGGCGAGGTGGTTGATCTGCGCCTCGACACCCTGGGGCAGGTTGCGGGCAAAGCGGTAATCAATCCCCCACTTGTCGCGGTACTTCTCGTTCCACTTGACCTGATAGGTGGCGATACGGTGCATGCTGTCATCGAGTTTATCGAACACCAGTTCCCGGATCGGCAGAACCTCAAGCCGCTGATTGCCCATGACCGTGACATACAGTTCGCGGCCTTCAATATACTGTTCGGCGATGGCATCCTCGCCACTCATCTGATGCAGCTGTTGCACACGCTCGATCAATTCTTCGGCGTTCTCCACATAGGAGGACTGGGCGATACCCACCGAGCCCTGTTCGATCTTGGACTTGACGATCATCGGATAGGGCAGGCTGACGGCGCGTTTAAGTGTCGGCTTGCGGGAGACAGGAAACACCCGAAAGCGGGGTACGCGAATCCGGTGATAAGCCATCAGTTTTTTGGACAACGCCTTGTCGCGCGACAGTAACAGGCCGCGGGCGTTGCAGCCGGTGTAGGGCACGCCGAGCATGTGTAAATAGCTGACGATATAAAAATCGAGCGCACCGAAGCCGGCAAAATCCTCCAGCATATTGAAGGCGATTTCCGGTTGCCAGGACTCAACGGCCTGGCGAATGGGGGCAATATCATCATGCACCGGTACGATGATTACCTGATGTCCGAGCTTCTGCAGGGCCTGTTTGACGTCCATCTCCGTGCGGTATTTGTCGTGACGGGGATCATCGGGTTCGCTCAGATCCTCGGGCGGCACCATCTCCGGATGCAGCAGCATCATGACTTTGAGCTTTTTCTTCATAAGGCGATATGAAAACCTCCACTGTGAAGCTTGCTCATTACCAGCATGGTGAGACAGGCGGCCAGTTCGGGGCGGGTTTCTTCATCGCTACCGATGACGCGCAGTTGCAGCTCGTCGCAGCGTTTTATCATCTCGTTGATAACTTCATTGATTCGATAGCGATATTCATGTGTCCAGCGTTCGACGGTGCTGGTCAACTCACGGCGGTGACGGCGAATATAACGAGAGGCTTTTTCGTTGTGCCGGTAGTCGGCCGCGGCGGAGAACAGGCGGGTCAGATCGGTGTCGGAAAATTCCGGACTGTCCAGACCGTAACGATAGATCTTGTCGTCATAGTATTCGCGCAAGGTGGTGCGAATTTTTTCCACCGGGGTATCGGTTCGCTGGTTGCGCAGTCGCGGCGGCCTGTCATGGATCTCGTTCATCAGTTCATCGACATAATGAAGTTTTTTCAGTGCCGGCCAGTTGCGATAACGGCGTGGCCAGTCCGAGCGGGGATTGAGCCAGACTGCAAAGGTCTCGGCCCAGTCCTCGTGCGGATGACTCTGGGCATACCAGTTGGGCAGGTTGCGGACATGACGTTTGCTGTAGGGTTTGGGCAGATAGGTGTCGGGGTAGGGAATGGACGGCCGGCCGAAGGTCTGTTTCCAGTCGCGACGCTGATCCAGTCGATAGGCGTTGAGCAGGGCGTGGCCGGTTTCATGGCGCATCAGTTTCAGGCACCAGGTGCGATCCCCGCCTTCCACTTCCAGCATGAATTCGCGTTCCAGTCGTCGCAAACGGGTATGGGCCAGAAAAAAGGGTATGCCAAAACCGGGAATGCCGTCGGGACAGAACCACTCATCCGACAACCAGACATGCGGGCAAAAGCGCAGTGCTTTTTGTTCCAGCTCCCGATAGAGCTGTTTGAGCGGGGCACTCAGGGGACTGCCCTCGATGCGCAGTCCGAGATCGCAAATGCGCAATTCCAGCAGCCGTTCCCCGGACAGCCGGGGCCAGTTACGCGGGGCTTTGCTTGCCTTGGCGCTCATGTCGGAAACAGTAAACTATCCTCCGGTGTAACACCAGTTCGCCGGGGCCAGTTGTGAAATCGTACATGAGTTACACCGAACACACTGAAGCCACTGAAAACACCAATAAATATAATAGTCCTTGATAAGGGCTCGGGATGTTCGGTGACTTCAGTGTGTTCAGTGGTGCCCGCCATCCGATCAGACTATTCGTATTTCATCGAGAAGTTGTTCGATCAGCTCCGCCTTTTCGTTCTGGCTGTTGTAAACGGCGTAGGCGGTGCGTTCGATCGCCGGTGCATCTTCGATGCGCTGCAGACGCCCGTCGTCCAGATAGGGTTGTACCATCGGTTCGGCCAGATAGGCGCTGCCGCCACAGTTGAGAATAAATGCCAGGGCAATGCGTCCCTGACCGATGTGTAGCGTCGGAGTGGGCTGTTCGGGGAACTGTTGCGCGTGGCGCATTAAAAACGAGGTTCCCCAGTCCACCAGAATGTAATCCCGGGCGAGGG
The DNA here is from genome assembly GCF_034522235.1 of Thiohalophilus sp. Taxonomy (NCBI): domain Bacteria; kingdom Pseudomonadati; phylum Pseudomonadota; class Gammaproteobacteria; order Thiohalomonadales; family Thiohalophilaceae; genus Thiohalophilus; species Thiohalophilus sp. The sequence goes on from NZ_JAXHLN010000002.1 coordinate 18,265, forward strand.
CCCGGGCCGCGTCGCCCGCCTCGGAGGCGACCATGATCAGATTAATTGTGGCGACGGCGCGGATCGCCAGGTTGTCATTTTGCGGCGCGTCGAAGACAAAGGCGATATCCAGGGTGTTGTTCAGTATGCGACGAATCAACACATCATTACCGTGGGTTTCACCATGCAGGGCCAACTCGCCATGCTCGCGGTGCAGTTGCTGTATCCACTCCTGCAACAGAATGTCCCACAGACTGACAATACCGCCGATCCCGAACGGCAGTTGCCCGCTCTGGCTGAGGCCGACCTCCTGCCGGGCCCGGTTCCAGGCGGTGGTGATGACCTCGGCATAACGGAGCATCTTCTCCCCGGCCGGGGTGAGCTGGATGTTGTTGCGCTCGCGGATGAACAGCGCGGTGCCGAGTTGTTGTTCCAGCTGGTGAATGCGGGCGCTGACCGCAGACTGGGTGAGATGGAGGTTTTTGGCCGCCTGGCCGAAATGGCGGGTGCGGCTGACCTCAAGGAAGGTCACAAAGTCGTGAATGTCCATGATGCCGGCGCGTCCCCGGGCGATATCCCGTCAGGTTGATGGAATTCAGGTGCCAATATCAATTAAAAAAAACGATGGTGTCAATAAATTTATTTTGCTTTACGGCGTGCAGTCTGGCCTCTAAATAGCGCAATTAAATCAAGTGCAGTTAATGGCTCGATTACGGGGCGTTACAGTCGGCCTTCGCGGCCGACCTCCTCCTGGAGGGTTAAGCAAAATGTATGTGGTACAGGGTGAAGGCATGCTCGATAAAGATGAACTGTTGCTGGACGATGACCTGAACGCCAGCGATATTTTCGACAATGAAAGTTCAGACGCGCGCTACAGCCACACCGCCCGCAAGCGGCTGGAAGAGCATATGGAAATGATGCGGTTGCGCAAACTGCTGGATGATTACAATTACGATGAGTGAACGAACGCCCGGTCAATAACCGGGCGTTATTTTCAGCCGCAGTAAAAAGGTCTGTTTGGCCTCCTCGAATGCCCGGGCATACCGGGTATCCTGTTGCAGCTGTTCCTGCAACATCGCTTCGAATTCGGCGAAAGCCTGTTGCACTTCCCGCGAGTCGATACGGGGTGAGTCATCCGTTGCCGGGGCTGACGGATTAACATCGCTGATAACAGTCGCCGAGCGCGGGATCAGCCGCTGCTCGCCGGTATCCACCTGATGCGCGATCAGCGGGGTGGATTTGATATAGGTCTCACCCTGGTACTCGAACTGTTGTCCCACGGCCAGCAGGCTGAATTTCATTTTATGTTACTCCGTTTCACTGTCCGGATTGATAGGGTTGCTGGCCGTTGTTAATCACATCCTGGCGGGCTTCGCTCATGGCGTCAGGCAACTCCAGGGCCTGGAACAGGGCCTGGCGTGCGCCCAGCAGCTGATCCATCGCCGCCTGCTGGAACTCGTCGCTCATCTGCAGCTTGCGGGCCTTGACCACCGCTTCGGAGGCCTGCATCAGATTCAGGGCGGCCTGGGCCAGCACCCCCTGCGCGCCGGCCTGGGCGGCGCCGGCCAGCAGGTTGATCATCTGCATAATTTCTTCTTGCTGATCCATGACCTCTCCTATGCCCATAATTGCCAGGCCCTGTGCACGGCTTCGCGCAATCGTCGCCGGGCGGTTTTTTGTCCCTTCAGCTTAAACTCGTCACAGAGTGTCGGCCAGTCGCATTTGTCCACGATCCGCCGGGCCAGCAGCTGCCGGTCAGTCGGATCCAGCCGGGCGGCACATTCCGGGCTGGCGAACAGTCGGGTGATCAGCTTTTCGAGGGGCCAGGCACAGACCTCGTAACCGCGCAGTCCGTGGACAAAGGAGTCGATGTCCTCGCGATCGGCCCGGGTCAATGTTGTCTGCGGTTGAGCCGGGTCTGAAGGTTGCAATCGGGTCGCCAGGGCCGGTTCCAGATCCCGCAAGGGACCGGCCCGCAAGCTTGGCCAGTGCTGCTCGAAACGCTCCCGGGCGCGAGCGAACACCGTCTGCCCGGCCGGACTCAGGGGCTTGAGCACCAGCGCCGAATGCCGACCGCTGGTGTGTTCGCGGGTCAGCCCGAGGCGCACCGGCATCACCCCGGCCCGCTGCCAGAACGGCAGCAATTCGGCGCCGGCGCTGAAACTGGCGCCGACGGCATCGAGTTCCGCCTCGGCCTCGAGCTGCGCGATGAGACCCTGCAACAGGGTGCTGCCCAGGCCACGACGCTGCAGGGCCGGATGCACCCCGATGCGCATGATGCGGACATAACGATAACGGGCGGCATCGGGCACACCGGCGTGAAAGGCGAGGCTCTGGGCCAGCAGATGGCCCGGCGGGCGGCGCCGGCCCCGATAGATTGCCTCGGTGGTGGATGCATCAAAGCCGCCTTCGTTGGCCAGTACTGCGACCGCGACCGGCTGCCCGTCATACGCCAGGGCGAACAGACGCATCCCCGGGGCATCCAGCAAACGTTGTAGATCCGCCGGTCGCGTCCGGTAATGGGCCAGGACCAGCAGGCCGAACAGCTGCCGCAGCCGCGCCGGCGAACGGATCAGCGTCGCCCGATCCAGCTCGACAAACACGCAGTTCGACGGCGTGACCTTGTCCATCTCGGCAGGAGGGGCGGCCTCGGTATCCAGCAGCAGGGCATGAAACACAAACTGCTCCAGGGGATCGGCTTCCTGTGCACCGCCGGCCCGCCAGCGGATCGGCTCGTTCAGACGCAACGCCTCCCAACCCGGGGCAAGGCGATCGAGCGTGGGCCCGAAGCGCAGGGCGAAGCCGCGCCCGGTCCCCTCATAGCCGTGCACCGTGGTGGCAAAAGCCAGCCGCGGATAGCAGGTCAGTAACCGCTCCAGCACCGGCAGCGGCAGGGCGGCCGCCTCGTCAATCAGCAGCAGATCGAGCGGCGGTTGTTGCGCCAGCAGGGCGTCGGCGGCCATGAACTGTAAAAAGCCGCCGGCGTATTGCAGACGGTTGCGACGGTTTTCGGTCCGGGGCAGCAGCTCACCGGCCCGCTCGAACAGCGCGGCACTGGCCTGCGGGCGCGGGGCGCAGACCGCGATCCGAAATCCGGGCTGTTGTTCGAGCAAGCGGGCCGCGGCGATCCCCAGCGCGGCCGATTTGCCCCGACCGCGGTCGGAGGTGATGACCAGCGGGCGGGCTTCGCCGCGAGTGCCCAGCGCAATCAATGCCGCTACCGCCCGTTGCTGATCCGCACTGCGGCAGGGCGCCACCGCTTGACGCGGGGCGGCGGGCCGATAGGGATGGTGACTGGCCCGGATCCGATCCGGCTCCTGCAGCAGCATCAGCGCCGGATCCTGTTCGATCGCCTTCACCAGGTGGCGAACAAAACGCGAGGGAGCGGCGGCATACGGGTTGGCCGTCGGCTCTGCGGGCCAGTCGGCCAGCGGTGGGGTCAGCATCAGCAACAATCCGCCGCCGGCCAGTGTGCCGCTGGCGGCGCCAAAGGCGTCGGCCTCGATACCGGCGTGGAAGTCAAAAATCAGCAGCTGGCGCTCCTGGCCGAGCAGTTGATCGGCCTTGATCAAGGCCGTCTGTTCGGGGCCTTCGGGGGCGTGAGTGAGCCATAACCGGCTTTCGGGCTCGTGGACGCGCCAAAACGGCTCGGCCAGGGCCCGGCCCCAGGCGGGATCGCCGGCGGCCACTATCAGCGCACGCTGGTCGGCACGGCGGGCCTGTTGCTGCAGCGCTTCGATGGCGGCGACCAGGCTTGCGGAGGCGGGATCAGTGGTGGGTGGCATTGTCGTGGTCAGGATTCAGGCGGTTGAGGGTCCGGCCGGCCATACTACACGAGGATCGGGGGCGGGCGGCAGGTTGGCCGGAGACTCGGCGCGGATCATAGTTTGGGTGTTCAGGGTTGAAATATTAGAAATCACTAATATACTATCGCTACACTTCTAACCGGAGAGTGGTATGTACTGGAACATCAAGGAAATCGATGCCCCCGACCTGGCCGAATGGTATGACCGCAAGGCGGAAGGCTTTCGCGTGATCGACGTTCGTGAAATGAACGAGATCAGCCGCGGAACCGTGCCGGGTGCCGATCCCATGCCCATGGCAACCGTGCCGGTGCGGCTCAACGAACTGGACAAGCACAAGGATCTGGTGGTGGTTTGTCGCAGCGGCGCCCGTTCGGCCCAGGTCTGTATGTACCTGCAGCAGCAGGGGTTTGAGCGTGTGTATAACCTGCGTGGCGGGATGATTGCCTGGGCCTCCAGCGGACAGCAGGTCGCCCTGCCCCGCGCCGTCTGATCGGATTCGTTTGCCCCGGCTACCCCTCCCCGGCTGAAGCCGGTCAGGAGGAATTTCTCAAGTATTTTCAGGAATATGCCGTTATAACTTCAACACGTTTGATAACGGACCTGTTCCTGCTGTGATAACAACAAAATCCTCTCAAGTGGTTCGACCGTGGTTGTGCTCGCTTCTCTGCGGGCAGGGCTGGCTGGTCCCGGTATTATTGATCGGCGTGCTGGCTCTGGTCAGCCGCTACAATTTTCTGCTTTTTCACACCCTGGCCGAGCTGTTCGCCATTACGGTAGCCGTCGTGCTGGCGATGGTGGCCTGGTATACCTACGACTTTTCGCGTAACCACTTTCTCATGTATCTGGGGATCGGGTATCTCTGGATCGGCATTCTGGATCTCATGCATACCCTGAGCTTCAGGGGGATGGGGGTACTGGATTTTGATGCCGGTAACGCCAGTATCCAGTTCTGGGTTATTGCCCGCTATCTGGAAGCGATCCTGCTGCTGAGTGCGCCGCTGTTTTTCAACTTCCGGGTACCGAAGCTGGCGCTGATGCTGCTGTTCGGCGGTGGCAGCGCCATGTGGAAAAAACCATCAGCAAAATATTCAATCGTATGGCCAGTCCTGTCTATGTGGAAGACCGGGAATTTATCATAACCGGCAGCATCGGCGTTGCGGGTTATCCCGATGACGGTATTTCCACCGATACCCTGTTGAGCAACGCGGATGCGGCCATGTATCTGGCCAAGCAGGTCGGAAAGAACACCTACCGGTTTTATACCGAGGGCATGAACGAGCGGGCTGCCGAGCGACTGGCCATGGAGTCTCGTCTGCGTCGGGCTTTGCCGAAAAATGAGTTGTATATCGCCTATCAGCCCAAAGTGGATCTGAAAAGCGGATACATCACCGGTGCCGAGGCGTTATTGCGCTGGGAAAACGACGAGCTGGGAGCTGTTTCGCCAGCCGAGTTTATTCCTCTGGCGGAAGAGAGCGGTCAGATTCTGGAGATTGGCGAATGGGTCCTGCGTCAGGTGTGTCATGATTTGCATACCCTGGATAAAAACGGTTTCGGTGATGAGCGCATTGCCGTCAATATTTCCTCGCGCCAGATCCGGCGTGAGGATTTTGCCCGGCAATTGACCGGCATACTTCGGGAATACAAGGTCGAACCGACTCGCCTGAAGATCGAAATCACCGAATCGCTGTTGCTAAGCGAAGACAGCCATACTATCGAGGTGTTGCAGGCGTTGCGGCGGATGGGTGTGGAACTGTCTCTGGATGATTTCGGTACCGGCTATTCCTCGTTGAGTTATCTGAAACGCTTTCCTTTCACCGAGATCAAGATCGATCGCAGTTTTATTCGTGATATCGAGTCCGATCACAGCGACAAGCAACTGTGCCAGGCGATTATCGCTATGGCAACGAGTCTCAAACTCAAGGTGGTCGGCGAGGGTGTTGAAAATCACGGGCAGCTCGATTTTTTACGAAATTATGGCGCGCACAGCGGTCAGGGCTTTTTATTCAGCAAGCCGGTGCGGATTGATGAATTTATCACCCTGATCGAGCGAGGGCCTTTTCCGCTTTCGGCCTGAGGGCTGTCATGTGTAGCCGGCTCTATCTATAATAGAGTCTGGTTTGAGCTGATTATCTTCCCATAAACCGGCAGTTCTTATGAGTGATTCCGACAATACCTTCGCCCAGGCGCGCAGAGATAATGATGAGCGATTGCTTGGTCAACTCGACACCTTGCGCAACGGCGAGGATATGCAGATTCTGGAGCCCTTTGCGCGCGCCTATCTTGGCATGTTTTACGAGATCGATGACGGGCTTGCCCCGGCGGACAAGATGGCGATACTGGCCAATCGCGAGGTGAGCGACGCGGTGCTGGCGGGATTTGTTGCCGCCTTGCAACGCGATGATATTCCCCCGCCGTATGAAATCGGTGGCCGCCTGGCTAAAGATGAAAGCATTCCCGGTGGTTACGTGGTGCTCGCCGGCATGGATCGGCTGATGCAAATTGACCCTGAACAGGTTAAACAGTTGCCGGCTTCGATACTGCAATCGGCGCTCTGCTTTCATTTCGCCAATCAGACTTTGCAGCGTGATGAATGGTTTGACAAGTTACTGGCTGATACCGCCGTATCGGCACCGGCACTCAACGGTTTCTGGCAGGGGCTGATAAATAATAATGCGCAAATGTTGCCGGGACTGCGGAAGGTTCTGGCCGATTCTGAATACGCCGATCTGAATCGGGAAATATTATTGCCGGTACTGATTCACTGGCAAAGCTGCAAGATGAAAACGTTCAAGGAGTTGATTTTTGCTGCGTTGCGTTATGCGGAGAATGAAGAGTTGCTACAAGCGGCACGGGATCTGATTAATGATCCGAATGGCATCAAGGAAGAGAATAAACGCCTGTACTGGCTGGCAACAGCGTTTTTGCTGTCACCGGAAGAGTTTGCTCAGGATCTCTCCACATATATAGGCCGCGAGAAACAGAAAGTACTGCCGTTACTGGATTTTATGATGAGAGTCAGTGACCGGGATGCCGAGACCGGCATTGAAATCTCGCCGATTATGGAAGCCCAGTTATTGCGTATTATCGCGCCGATCTTTCCGCCACAGGAACATTCTTATGGTCACCTGGGCGGTATTGATGTCAACTCACGCAATGTCATGCGCCTGTTCCACAGACTGGCCACCGACACCCGTCCCGAGGCCGCCGAGGCGCTTAAATGGTTGCGCAAGGCGCGGGTCATGAGAATCTACAGCAATGTTCTCAAGCACGCCGAGCAGCTTCAGAACAAAATCCGCAGTGAGGAGAATTACCCGGTGCCGGATTTTGCCTCATACCTTGAAGGACTGGAGAACAGCAACGACCTTGTTCAGCGTCGTAACCGCTTCGACCTTAAATAGCGTTTTTCAGCACCACTGGAAATAACGAAGAGTGCGGATCCCCAGTAGTTGGTGCTGTGTAAATTACGCGGAGGTCGCAAAGACGCGGAGAACGCAAAGAAGTGATTTTATAAAAATGCTTGCCGTTATTGTTGTGACTGACTGTAAGGCAACGCCCATTTGAAAGCTCGTTGTCAAAATTTACCTTGCGTCCTTTTCTCCTCCGCACCCAAATAACGGGCATAAACGTTCTTTGCGTTGCTTCCTGTATATTGAATAAGAGGAAAAGATTTACCTCACCCACCTGGGTCGGTAAGATTGTTCGCTTTTGAGAAGTCCTCACGCCAGACGGGGGTGAGCTGAGATGTGGAGAGAGCGTAATGCGATACGTGACAGGCCTGATACTGATGATTCTCATGCAGATAGCCGGGGCGCATGATGAGCCACAAATCGCGAAAGAATTGTGGTGGAGTGAGGCGTGGTGGAACGAGGGGGTGATCGAGGCGCCGCGCAATTACGACGTCGTGGTTGAAGAGCACAACTATGAAAGCGACGGGGTCACGATCCCCGCCATGCTGGCGCGACCGAAACAGGCCGGCAAGTTTCCGGCGGTGTTGTTCCAGCACGGTCGGCGCGGGCTGGATGAGCTGATCCGGCGTCACGTCAGGCGCCTGGCGGCCCGGGGTTTTGTGGTGCTGGCGCCGGACATTTATCAGGCCCATTTTATCGGCACTCACCCGATCGAACACGATTATGTACTGGAGAAGGACGTCAATCAGGGTGTCGACGCCCTGCTGTCGCGCCAGGACATCAGCAGTGACCGGATCTGTCTTTATTCCCATACCCGGGGCGGGTATTACACCCTGAAGGTGGCCACCACGTTCGGGCGTCAGAAGTCGGACGTGGCCTGTTATGTTTCCTATTATCCGCACCTGCAGGATCCCAATGCCCCGGAGCCGCTGCAGGTCTACGGGTTTGCCGAGGAAGTCGATCAGCTGGAAATCCCCGTGCTGGTCTTTATCGGCGAGGAGGAGCAGTACCAGCGCCGGCGGGTCATCGAAAGCAGCATTGAATCCCTGCAGGAAGCCGACAAGCCGGCCCGGCTGATTGTCTATCCGGGCGTCGGGCGGGGTTTCGACTTTCGCCCGGAAAGTGTGCGGACCTTTGCCGACGATCTCGCCTCGAAGGACGCCATCCAGCGTGCGGCCGATTTCATGCGCCGGCACCTGGGCGTCAACTAGCCTGCGGCCGGGAGGGGGATGGGATCACCGACGACACCGAACAGTCACCGAAAACACCGAAAGGTGACATGTCAGTCGTTCAGTGGGTCGCAGCCTGATTCGGTGTCTTCAGTGGCCCTCGGTGTATTCGGTGGTCTACTGTTCTGCCCCCTCGGGCAGCATCCTGGTGGGAGGAGGCCACGGATCAGGGCGATGAGGTGAACATTTTTTGCTCCGATTACGTTAGAATTGGCAGTTATGAATATGAAATACAAAACCGACGATCTGCGGATTACCGCGCTCAAGGAGGTCATTCCGCCGGTGCAGCTGCATGGCGACTGTCCGATGACCGATGCCGCCTCAAAGCTTATCTTCGAGACCCGCACCGCGATCCATAATATTCTGCGCGGTCGCGACGATCGCATTCTGGTGATCATTGGACCCTGCTCGGTGCATGATCCGGAAGCCGCGGTCGAATACGCCGGGCGCCTGAAGGCGATGCGCGAAGAGCTGGGCGAGGATTTGCTGATTGTTATGCGGGTCTATTTCGAGAAGCCACGCACCACCGTCGGCTGGAAAGGGCTGATCAATGATCCGGATCTGGATGAGAGTTTCAACATCAACAAGGGACTGCACCTGGCGCGCACGCTACTACTGGATGTGAACAACCTGGGCGTGCCGGCCGGAACCGAATTTCTGGATTTGATTACGCCGCAGTATATTGCGGATCTGGTCAGCTGGGGCGCGATCGGTGCGCGCACGACAGAAAGCCAGGTTCATCGTGAGCTGGCCTCCGGGCTCTCCTCGCCGGTCGGCTTCAAAAACGGCACGGATGGGACGCTCAAGATCGCCATCGATGCGATTCGCGCCGCCAGTCAGCCACACAATTTCCTGTCACTGACCAAGGCGGGCCATTCGGCCATTTTCGCCACTACCGGCAATGAAGACTGTCATATTATTCTGCGCGGCGGCAAACAGCCCAATTACGATACCGCCAGTATCGACGCGGCCTGCCAGGAACTGCGTGAAGCCGGGCTGGAAGAGAAGGTGATGATCGACTTCAGCCACGCCAACAGTCAGAAGCAGCATATGCGGCAACTGGATGTGGCTCGCGATGTCGCCGGGCAAATCGCCGCCGGTGATCAGCGTATTATGGGCGCGATGATTGAAAGCCATCTGATTGGCGGGCGCCAGGATGTCGAGGATGACAAATCACTGGTTTATGGGCAGAGCATCACCGACGCCTGTATCGGCTGGGAGGAGAGCGAGGAACTGCTCAGGGAACTGGCCAGTGCGGTGCGTCAGCGGCGCAAGCATAAAGCAGCCTGAAAACTCAGTACTCAGTACTCAGTTTTCCAGCCATCCGAGCAGCTCGTCAAACGGCATGGCGTCGGCGTAATAACTTCCCTGTCCCTGATCGCAGCCGAGCTCGCGTAATATTTCGGCGATCTGCCGGTTTTCCACGCCCTCGCCCACCACCGTGAGCCCAAGATTGTGGGCCAAATCGATGATTGCCCGCACCATGGAAGAATCACTGGGCTTCTGGTGTATAGACTTGATAAAGCTCTTATCGATCTTTACCTCGCCAAGCGGCAATTGCTTGAGGTAGGTCATCGAAGAATAGCCGGTTCCAAAGTCGTCAATCGATAAAATGACCCCGAGTTCGTGCAGGCGGTGCAAGGTATGCAGTGCCCGTTTGTGATTGACCATCATGGCTGTTTCGGTAATTTCAAGCGTGATGCGGGAAGGTTCGACCCTGTACTTGTCAATCAGGCTCTGCAGGTAGTCGACAAGTTCGAGATCCTGAAGATTCCACATGGACAGGTTGATAGCGATATTCAATGACTTTCCCTGGTCCTGTAATTGCCGACTGCGTTTGAGCGCCTGTTCCATGACCCAGTAGGTCAGTTGATTGATCAGGCCGGTATTTTCGGCAATATGAATAAAACGGCTGGTGGCTATATAGCCATGATCCGGATGTTCCCAGCGTGCCAGCGCCTCCAGGCTGACAGTCTGGCCACTCTCAAGGTTGACCTTGGGCTGGAAATACAACTTGATATTTTTATTCTCCAGATCAGTGCGCAAATCACTGACCAGCTTGAGTTGTTCAAGCGTGCTGGTCTTGTGTGTTTCATCATAGATTGTGATATCGGTGCCGATACGTTTGGCCGCGTACATGGCCATTTCGCCATGGCGAATCAGGTTGATGGCATCCAGGGCATGTTCAGGATAAAAGGCCACGCCGATACTTGCCCCTAAATAGAACTTATGCCCCTCGATTTCGTAACCTTCGCTCAATGCTTCCTGTATCCGGGTTGTGGCTGCAAGAACCGACTCCTCCGATACCCCGTCAAGCAGAATGGCGAACTCATTGCTGACAATGCGCGCAAGAATATCATTCTCACGAATTACATCATGTAACCGTTCGGCAATCAGGCGAAGCAGGGCGTCGCCGGCATAATGGCCGAGCGTATCATTGATCTCCTTGAGGCGTTTGATATCAATAATCAGCAGAGCAATACACTCACCTTCGGACAGGGGACGCTGCAGGCGTAATTCGGTCTGATCGACCAGGGAGGTGCGATTGAGCAGGCCGGTCAGGCTGTCATGTAATGTCTGGTATTCCAGTTCACGACGCTGTTGGTCGAGACGCTGGTATAGCGAACCCAGGATCATCGCGCACCAGAAAGCCAGCCACAACAGAATCAGACTGGCGATAGCAAGCGGAATTCCGGCACTTTTTAAAAACGGGATGAAGCCGCTTTTTTGCACCTGACGTAATATATAGAGAGTAAGTTCGCTATCGGGAACCGATTGTCTTGACCATAGAAGATAGAGATTCCCGAGCTCGGTGCGACCGGTATTGTCGCTGCTGTTCGGTAACGACCGGGTCAGCCCTGCCGCCATCTCTTTTGGCAGGGTGTTGAAGATAACGGCCTGCTGCCGGTCGACGATAAAAAGGTTATAGGCAAGAACCTGTTGACGAGATTGAAGGTTCTGCAATAGCTCCCGGGCTTTGTCCGGATCGCTTCCCCCGAGAATTGTGGCCAGTTGCGCGGCATTGTCCACGGTGGACTTTGTTAATTCCTCAATCCGGGTTTGGTGCGCAGTCTGATAAGTGATATAACCAAACAGGGTGATACCAAGCAGTGAGATGCCGATAAAGCCGAGAAATAATTTTCTGCCCATATTCATGACAGGTTGTTTTTGTCCTTACCTTGTTCTGATGTTAGCCGGACTATAGAGCGGGCAGAATGCGGTCAGCGCCGAGGCCAGATTGAGAATTCCAAGCAGCCCCGGAAGCAGATTGATCATAGCATTGCCGACAAGCTGCGGTGTGATGAATCCGACATAGATCAAAATCAGACCGGCAATCATACGCAAAAACCGATCGAGATAGCCCATATCGGGGGAGAAGCGTGTCGCCATAACCGATGCCTCGCCATTGCCGAAGGGGCCATTCTAGCGCGCTGAGTGCACAATGATAGTGGGAAATTCTGTTTGACAGGGATCAGTCATCCGGGCATTTCCGGGTACCTGCTGTTGTGGTGGGCGAGGAGAGCACTCGCCGGTGTTTAAAGTAACCATTGGCAGCCGCAAATCAAATCTGCTATATACATAAAAATTATTGGGTGAATTTATCGGGCTGGCCATTGCCCGGGATGAAAACAAGATCGTGGGATTTACGGGGCTGATTACCGTCTTTTAGGGGGTTGGGGAGCTGTGCATATTGCGCTGGTGGAAGATGATCCGGCAATGCTGGAACTACTTGTCTTGTGGCTGGAGGAAGCCGGCCATGACTGCTCCTGTTACCGGGAAGGCCTGGAGTTTATTCGCCAGGCCAGCCACAAGAACTTCGATGTGGTCCTGCTGGACTGGCTGTTACCAAATTTCTCCGGTGAGCAAATTCTCTCGCGGCTGAAGCATCAGGCGGAATGGGATACTCCCATCGTATTTGTCACTGCCCGCGATTCCGAAGAAGATATGGTCAGGATGCTTAACCAGGGCGCAGATGATTATCTGGTCAAGCCGATACACCGGCCGGTGCTGTTGGCGAGAATCAATGCAGTGACCCGCCGCTCGCACAAGCCCGGTGCACAGGATGTATTCACGCTGAACGAGTTCAGGGTCGACCAGGAATCACGCTTGATCACCCGCGATGATGAGCCGATCAAGCTGACCGAAAAAGAGTTCAAGCTGGTGACGTTGCTGTTCCAGAATGTCGGCCGGCTGCTGTCACGCGACTACATCCTCTCCTCGGTCTGGGGCTATGATGCCAGCCTGAATACCCGCACCGTGGATACCCACGTGAGCCGCATACGTAAGAAACTCGAACTGTTTCCCGAGCGGGGCTGGCGGTTGAGCTCCATCTACCACCAGGGCTACCGCTTGGAACAGATTCCGCCCGACGAGCAGGATTCCGCCGCCGGCTGAGAGGCCCGTTATCACGGTATCGGTGGCGTTATCGCCGGGGATCGGCCATACGGGACCACCGAAGTCACCGAATGTGAATCATGACACCTGACGGAATATTTTCAAGATAATCAGTGAGTTCAGTGTGTTCGGTGGTTTTCGCCACTGCCACCCCGGGCCGGTACTTGCCACAGTGGGGTAATCTCGCCCGGAACCGAAATATCTTGCCTGTTTTTCGTCCAGTTCCCGTATAATGCGCCCTTTTTGCCGACCCCGTTGGAGAACTTTTGTGATCGAGAATCTGCGTAACATTGCCATTATTGCCCACGTTGACCATGGCAAGACCACCCTGGTGGACAAGCTGCTGGGCCAGTCCGGGACGTTGGAGAGCCGGGGGGAGGCGCAGGAGCGGATCATGGACTCCAACGATCTGGAAAAAGAGCGCGGCATCACCATCCTGGCCAAGAACACCGCCATCAAGTGGGGGGATTATCGCATTAACATCGTCGACACCCCCGGCCATGCCGATTTTGGCGGCGAGGTGGAGCGGGTGCTGTCGATGGTCGACTCGGTGTTGCTGCTGGTGGACGCGGTGGACGGGCCCATGCCCCAGACCCGCTTCGTCACCGAGAAGGCCCTGGCCCGCGGTCTCAAGCCGATCGTGGTCATTAACAAGATCGACCGCCCCGGCGCCCGTCCCGACTGGGTGCTGGATCAGACCTTCGATCTGTTCGACCGTCTGGGCGCTTCCGATGAGCAGCTCGATTTCCCGGTGGTCTACGCCTCGGCGCTGAACGGCTATGCCGGGCTGGAGTCCGAGGTGCGCGACGGTGATATGACCCCATTGTTCCAGGCCATCGTCGATCGGGTCAATTATCCCGACGTGGACCCCGATGCGCCGCTGCAGATGCAGATCAGCCAGCTCGACTACAACAGCTATGTCGGTGTCATCGGTATCGGCCGCATCACCCGTGGCAAGCTGCGCACCAACACCAACGTGGTCATCATCGATCGTCATGGCAAACGGCGTAACGGCCGGGTTCAGCAGGTGCTGGGCTTTCTGGGTCTGGAACGCCTTGAAGTGCCGGAGGCCGAGGCCGGTGACATTGTTGCCATCACCGGCATCGACGGTATGAATATCTCCGATACCCTGTGTGATCCGGCCAATGTCGAGGCGTTGCCGGCCCTGCTGGTGGACGAGCCGACCGTGAGCGTGATGTTCGTGGTCAACAACTCGCCCTTTGCCGGGCAGGACGGCAAGTTTGTCACCTCGCGCCAGATCCAGGAGCGCCTGGAGCGGGAGTTGATTCACAATGTCGCCCTGCGCGTCGAGCCGACCGGGGATCCGGACAAGTTCCGGGTCTCCGGGCGCGGCGAACTGCATTTGTCGATCCTGATCGAGAACATGCGCCGCGAAGGGTACGAGCTGGGCGTCTCCCGTCCCGAGGTGATCTATCGCGAGGTGGACGGCCAGCGTCATGAGCCTTACGAGCAGCTGACCGTGGACGTGGAAGAGCAGCACCAGGGCGGGGTGATGGAAAAACTCGGCCAGCGCGGTGCCGAGCTGACCAACATGGCCCCCGACGGCAAGGGCCGGGTGCGGCTCGACTTTATTATTCCTTCGCGCGGGCTGATCGGTTTTCGTACCGAGTTTCTCACCGCCACCCAGGGCACCGGCCTGCTCTACAGCGTGTTCGATCATTATGGGCCGTTACGCACAGGCGATTTCGGCCAGCGCAACAACGGCGTGCTGATCGCCAACGCCAACGGCAAGGCGCTCGCCTATGCGCTGTATAACCTGCAGGAGCGCGGGCGGATGTTCATCGGTCACGGGACGGATGTGTACGAAGGCATGATCATCGGCATCCACTCGCGCGACAACGATCTGGTGGTCAACCCGCTCAAGGCCAAGCAGCTCACGAACGTGCGTGCCGCCGGGACGGACGAGAATATCGTACTCACTCCGCCGATCAAGCTCACCCTGGAGCAGGCACTGGAGTTCATTGACGACGATGAACTGGTGGAAGTGACACCGCACCATATTCGCCTGCGCAAGAAGTTCCTCAAGGAGCACGAGCGCAAGAAGGCAGCACGCGCCAGCTGAAGTCGGCCCAGGCCCGCCTTGGCCGGGGCAAAAAACGGATCCTCGCCTTGGCGTGCTCTGCATAAAGGCTTTATGATGGATACCCATCAATAAAAAGCAGGCAGCACAAGGAGGCGGTCATGGTTGGTAAAAAGAATATCGTTTTCGGTTTTATCTATCTGGTCTTTACCGCGGCACTGGGTCTCGTCATGGTCGACAAGTACGAGGCCTATGGCGCGGCCGTGCAGGAAAAACAGTCCTCGGTCGGCCGCCTGCAACAGCTGCAGACCAATGATTTCGAAGAGATGCTGGAGCCGTTGAGTGGCGAGGAGATCGCCAGGGCCAATACGGCAGGGGTGCTGTCGCTTAACAAGCTGTTTAACATGGAAAGTGAAATCGACGCTATCAAAGGCGGTGCGCACGCTCACGGTAACCTCGAGTCGTTACTGAATATCGTGGTCGGGATTGTGCTCGGTTTTCTGGCGGTGAATGTCATCTTCAAGCAGGTGATCAGCTGGATCTTCATTGCCGGCGCGTTGCTGCACTCGGGCATGCTCTATCTGGGCACGGTCTTCGGTCTGGGCTGGGCCAACACAATACTGAATACCGGTATTGGCCCGTTTCTGATCCTGATCGGTCTGGCACTGGCCGGCATTGCCGCCGCCATAGGTTTTCGGGGCGAACCGGTGAAGGACTAGGACGGGCGAGTGGAGACCCTGTATCCGGCGATCAAGCCCTATGTGACTCACAGCTTTGCCGTCGAGGCGCCGCATGTCCTGCATGTTGAGGAGTGCGGCAGCCCCGAAGGTATTCCGGTGCTGTTCGTCCACGGCGGCCCGGGTGCCGGCTGTGAGCCCTATCATCGCCAGTTCTTCGATCCTGAAAAGTACCACATCATCCTGTTCGATCAACGCGGGGCGGGGCATTCCACCCCGCACGCGTCGCTGGAGAACAACACCACCCAGGCTCTGCTGGCGGATATGGAGGCACTGCGCGAGTATCTGGATATCGAACAGTGGGTGCTGTTCGGAGGATCCTGGGGCTCCACCCTGTCACTGGTGTATGCTGAAAGCCACCCCGAGCGGGTACTGGGGCTGATCCTGCGGGGTATCTTCTTGTGCCGGCCAGAGGAGATCCACTGGTTTTATCAGTACGGCGCGCATCGGATCTTTCCGGACTACTGGGAAGAGTATCTGCGGCCGATCCCATCAGAAGAGCGCGAAGACATGGTGCAGGCCTATTACCAGCGCCTGATTGGCGATGACGAGATCGCCCGCCTGACGGCTGCCAAGGCCTGGTCGTTGTGGGAGGGTCGCGCCGCCACGCTGCGACCCAGTAAAGGGGTGCTGAATCACTTTGGGGATACACATACTGCGCTCAGTCTGGCCCGCATCGAAGCGCATTACTTCAGCCACAATGCTTTCCTGACGGACAACCAGATCCTCAATGAGGCGCCCCGCCTTGCGCAGATTCCCGGTCACATCGTGCAGGGCCGTTACGACATGATCTGTCCGCTGGAAAACGCCTGGCAACTGCACAGGGCCTGGCCACGGGCAGAGTTGTCCATCATTTCCGATGCCGGTCATTCGGCCACGGAACCGGGTACAGTGGATGCCCTGATCCGGGCCACGCGGCGCATGGCCAACGAACTCGGTCGAAGATGATCGCACTGATCCAGCGGGTCAGCCGGGCCAGTGTCACGGTTTCGCAAACGGTCGTCGGTGAGATCGGTCCAGGCCTGCTGGCGCTGATCGGTGTCGAACAGGGCGACGACGAGCTCCAGGTGACGCGTCTGCTGGAACGGCTGCTGGGGTATCGGGTATTTGCCGACGTCGAAGGTAAAATGAATCTGGGCTTGCGCGACGCCGGCGGCGGTCTGTTGCTGGTGCCGCAATTTACGCTGGCGGCGGACACCCGCAAGGGGATGCGCCCGAGTTTCAGCCGGGCAGCCCCGCCCGCCGAAGGCGAGCGGCTGTTCGGGCTAATGCTGGCGCAGGCCGGGCAACGGCATCGGCCGGTTGCCAGCGGACGCTTCGGTGCCGATATGCAGGTCAGTCTGGTCAATGACGGGCCGGTGACATTCTGGCTGCAGGTGCCACCCAATCCCGCGTAGGAGCGGCTGTGCCGCGATGCAATTATCTGGTGAAACGCAATGTCAAGATTGTTAATGGTACTGGCTGTATCTTTGCTGTTGGTTGCTTGTGAGCAACAGTCAGCGCCAACAGGGCAGATTTATCCCTGGCAAATCGAGTCGTTGCCCAACGGCGGCAGCCGGGTATTCGGCATCGAGTTCAACCGCACTACACTGGCAGAGGCCCGCGATATCCTTGGCTCGCGTCATGATGAGGGTCTGTTCGAAAATCGTGATGGCAGTATGTCGCTGGAGATCTATTTTAACGAAGTCACGCTCGGTGGTATTAGCGGCAAGTATATTTTGACTCTTGATGCGGATGAGGCGCAATTACAGGCTCTTAAGGAGCGCGCAGGCAATAGCCGGACCGTGGACAGCGGCGCCCGGCGCTATCGACCCTCAGCGGCCGATCGCGAATTACTGTACGACATGACGATCAGCGGACTCGGCTACATTCCCTATGTGAATCTGGATGAAGAGATGATTCGCCGGCGGTTCGGGACACCCGCCGAGATTATCCGCATCAGTGATGACAAACAGCATTTTTTGTATCCGGACAAAGGGCTGGACTTGCTGTTAGATGAAGACGGCAAGGAGCTTTTGCAATATGTGGCGCCGCGGGATTTTCAGCGTCTTCAGTCCCCCCTGCTCAGGCAGTTCGATTCCTGAAAAGAATTGATCACCGCCTGCAGCGTATCGTGGCTGACTGGCTTGGCCAGGAAGTGATCCATTCCGGCAGCCAGGCAGTTGCTGCGATCCTCCGTCGTGGCATTGGCGGTCAGGGCGATAATCGGCACGTGTCGCCCGGCAGGTTCCTGCTTGCGCCAGGCACGACTTACCTCGATGCCGTTGAGCGCCGGCATGCGCATATCCATCAATACCAGGTCATAGTGGTTTTGTATCAGCATTTGCAGTGCCTGATCGCCATCGGTGACATGGGTGACATCATGCCCGTCCATGCGCAGGAAGGTTGTGATGACTTTGGCGTTAATTTCACTGTCCTCGGCGAGCAGGACATGCAGAGCGGTTTTTTCCGTAGCGATGTTCTGCGTGGTCTGTTCACCGGTCGGGGCGCTCTCCTGGTTATCAGCTGCGGGCAGCGGCAGGCCAAACCAGAAACAGGTACCCTTTCCGGGGGCGCTGTCGACGCCCATTCTCCCGCTCATGGCATGGACCAGATTAAAGGAGATAGTAGTACCCAGACCGGTGCCGGACTTTTGCGCCGGATGATCGTCGTGGCATTGATAGAAGGGATTGAAAATATATGCCAGTTTGTTCTTTTCGATCCCGATACCGGTATCGCGGACCTCGAAATGGACCAGATAAATATCGTCCTGTCTGTTGCGCTGTGAAACGTTAATGGTGACGTTGCCCTTTTCCGTATACTTTATGGCGTTGCTTATCAGGTTGAGCAGGATCTGGCGCAGGCGATTGGGATCGCCGACAAAATAGCGCGGCAACGATTTGTCGATATGGCAGTTTATTTCGATTCCTTTCTCGGCGGCGGGAGGAGCAAAGATATTGGTGACCCCCCGGCACACGGCTTGCAGATCAAAACGGGTTTGCTGGAAGACATATTTCCCAGCCTCGATCTTTGACAGATCGAGCACATCATTGATGATTGAGTGCAGGGTGGTGGAGGCCTCCTTTAAATTGGTAACATACTCCCGCTGTTTGTTGTCGAGATCGGTTTTATCCAGCAGTTCGGTCATACCGATGATGCCGCTCATGGGCGTGCGGATTTCATGACTCATGGTGGCGAGAAATTCGCTCTTGGCCCGGTTGGCCTTGTCCGCTTCAGAGCGGGCGGATTTGATGCGATTAATCATGACATTGAGGTAGAAAGGGAGAGCCAGGAGGAAAACGACATAGGCAATCGCGTCGATATAATGGGAGTACCAGGTGTCGGTATAGATCAGGATTAGCAAAAAAGCGACGACACTCGCCGCGGTCGCCGCGAACAGCTCCCAGCGCCCGTAACGTACCCCATAACCGATATAAATCCAGGGGTAGAACAGGAAATAAGGGCTGAACGGGCCGGCATCGGTGATGATCATGGCGGTGCTGATAGCGGAAATATCCAGCGGAATGGTCACGTAGGGCCGGATTTTCGAATCGGGGTAAATAAATACACTGATCAGAACCGCGATGGTATAGATCAGAAAAATCGCGGCAAAAAGAAAATATTCTTCATGGTTGTCCGGATAGTAGCCGGTATGAATGCCGGCGCCGATATGACTGAAGGCGAACATCCAGATGATCAGCCGGGCGACGGCCTGACTGAAGTCCGGATTGGACCACATCCGGGTGGTTTTCAGATAATCGAGAAAATTCCGGGTTTGTTCTTGTATCATAGGTCATTCCCTGGGGGCTTCCCCACGACAACTATGCAAAATATAATCGCGCCAGTATGACTGGCATCCTGTTACAGTTTCAACACAAAATTAATGGTATTTCGAGATGTCCGTCAAGCAAACCATCCCGGTCAAACTGACCCCCGAGAACAAATGCAGCTTTTGCCCCGGTACCAAGTGTTGTAATTACATCACCCAGGAGATCGATACCCCGCGCTCCAAGGATGATTTTGATCATCTTCTCTGGCAGCTGGCCCATGCGAATATTCAGGCCTACAAGGACGAGGACGGCTGGTTTCTGGTGGTGATGACCCGCTGCAACCATCTGCAAAACGATGGCAACTGTGGTATCTACGAAACCCGGCCGCAGGTCTGCCGGGACTACAGTAACGATTACTGCGAATTCGACGCCCCGGCCGAAGAGGGGTTTGAATACTATTTTCAGAGCTACAAGGAGCTCGACGATTACTGCCGCAAGCGCTTCAAGAACTGGGACAAACGGTTTAAATAATAGTTCTCAGTTCTCAGTTCTCAGTTCTCAGTTCTGAGTGCTGAGCCGGTAGGCCGGACTGAGCAACGCGGTGTCCGGCACCCCGACGATTGCCCGATACCGCTGCGCTATATCGGGCCTACAAGTCGGTAGGTCGGACTGAGCAACGCGGTGTCCGGCAATCCGACTCTTCTCCGGGTTTCTGGAAGTAACGCAAAGGACGTTTATGCCCGTTGTGTGGGTGCAAAGACGCCAAGAACGTTTATACCCGTTGTTTGGGTGCAGAGAAGTAATTTGATGAAATCAACTGCTGCCAAAGTCGTGGGATGTATCGCAGGAGTGCTTCCTGAGCAGATTTCTGGATAAATAATTTAACTTTGCGTTCTCTGCATCCAAACAACGGGCATAAACGCCTCCGCGTTCTCTGCGTTAATTTCCAGGGCAACAGAGAAAGGGCGCATCGCTGTTACCCGGGCATGATTTCACTGAAGCAGCGCACCGCGTCGAACTCTTCCACATCCTTGGGGGGAAGCTGGCTGTCCGGGTGTTTTACCGCCAGTAGATGACCAATCCCGTATTCACGGGCCGAGCGCAGTACCGGCAGGCTGTCGTCGATGAGCAGGGTGCGGGCGTTGTCGTATGGCAGCCGTGCGTGCAGCCGATGCCAGAAGTCCTGCTCCTCCTTGGGAATGCCGAACTCGTGAGAGCAAACAACGTGCTCGATATGATTGTGCAGGGCGGTGCGTTCGAACTTGAGTTCCATACTTTTTGGATGGGCATTGGTGACCAGAACACGGGTTTTGCCATGCAGTAGCAGCTGGTCGAGAAATTCCGTCACATAGGGATGGATGGCGATCAGGTGATCGATCTCCGTCTTGAGGGCGGCGATGTCCATTCCCAGGGTCTCACTCCAGTAATCGACACAGTACCAGTTGAGCGTACCCTCGATACGACGAAAAACCGGGTAGAGCGCCTGCTTGGCGGCGTCCAGTTCCATGGCGTGCTGCTGGGCATAGCGGCGCGGCACATGCTCGGTCCAGAAATAGGTGTCAAAATTCAGGTCCAGCAGGGTGCCGTCCATATCCAGCAAAACAGTGTCAATATTATTCCAGTCAAGCATCGGCTATCGGGGTCGGATTTGTGGCGGCTAACGTACCGGATTGTGCAATTTTGATCTAGGCTTATCGCATAGGGCAGCATGTTGGAGGCGGTCTTTATGAATAGCTACGGCAAAATTCTTCTGGCCGGTCTGCTGTTACTGGCCGGTGGCTCGGTAGCGAGTCAGGAGCTGTCCCAGGAGGAGCTGGAGCGCTGGTTTGAGAGCGATGATCCCCATCCGCCGGGTCAGTCGGCGGCGAATGTCAATGAAGGTAGTCTGGTTTTTCTTCCCCAGCCCCCCGGCAAGCCGGTGCACCATCACCACAACAAGCTGGTGATCAGCGAATTGAGCCTGGCGACCGGATGGGTCCGGTTGCAACAGTGCCATGACAACATGGATGAGTTCAGTCGGGTCCAGGTCCTGTTCAAAAAGGGACGCATTCGGGATCTGACGATTACCCGCGCCGAAAATATCAGTGAAAGCTGGGTGGAGGGAAATAGCGTCCAGTTGCGCGATGTGCAGGCCGGGGCGCAGCTGTGTGTCTCCGCCTGGACCCGGGCGCTGGAAAGTCGCGACGGGGGGCGGTTTACCATGCAAAACGGTCCGTTCATGCGCAAGTTTCTGGATGGCTATTACCCCATGCGGGTCAGCATGGATATCGACTATAGCGGTACCGGTCTGCAACTGGTTTCGGTATCACCCCAACAACAGCGTGGGTTCGAGGTCGATGAACGCTCCGAGGGTATCAATGTCAATGCCTGGTTCGAAGGACGTCTGAATACCGAATTGATGTTCCGGGCGGCGGTTAACTGAATCGATCGCGGTGCACTTTGTGGCTGCCTAACAGGCCGGCAGGGTGGCGAGTTTGTCAAGTATCGGACGCTGTTGCGCGGCAATGGGTGCGTGGAGTTGTCCGGGGAATACTGGCACAATACGCGCCTGCATTCGGCCACCCAGGTGTATCGTGCACCCATGAGTCACCAGCAACTGAAAACCCTCATCGATCCGGTGAAACGGATCGCCTATGAAGCCGGCCGGCGAATCATGGTGATCTACGATCTGGGTTTCTCGGTCGAGCAGAAGCACGACAGCACGCCGCTGACCGAAGCTGATATGGCGGCCCATGAGGCGGTCGAAGCCGGCCTGAGAGCGTTGACCCCGCAGTTGCCGATTCTCTCCGAGGAGTCAAAGCCGATGAGCTTTGCCGAACGGGCCAGCTGGCCGACTTACTGGCTGGTGGACCCGCTGGACGGGACCCGCGAGTTCATCAAGCGCAACGGCGAGTTTACCGTGAATATTGCGCTGATCGACGACCACGAGCCGATCCTCGGCGTGGTGTATGCACCGGTGATCGGCAGTCTCTATTACGCCGCCCACGGACTGGGCGCCTACAAGCGCAGCGGCCTGGATGAGCCGCAACGCATCCGGGTAAGGGAACATTGCCCTGACAAGATGATCATCGCCGGCAGCCGTTCGCACCAGACGCCCGAGTTCAAGAACTTCATCGCCCAGCTCGACAATTATGAAATTATCAGCATGGGCAGCGCGCTCAAATCCTGCCTGGTGGCCGAGGGGACGGCCGATCTGTATGCCCGTCTCGGGCCGACTTCGGAATGGGACACCGCGGCGGCGCAGTGTATTGTGGAGGAGGCTGGCGGCTGCATGACCGATACCCGGATGCAGCCGCTGCGTTACAACACCAAAGAAGAGCTGCTAAACCCCCACTTCCTGGTCTTCGGCGATCAGTCGATCAACTGGGCCGAATACCTTCAGTGATAATCGCGGGTGTCGTACACTGCCATGATGGCTTTGAGTTCCGCTAACAAATACTCTTGTTCGGACGGACTTAAACTGGCCAGTTCGGGTACATCGTCACCGGCTTCCATCTGTTCAATTACCTCGCGCACCGCCGTACATCCCTGATTGCACAGGTGATCGAGATACTGGCTGAGCTTGGGGTCATCGATGGTCATGGGCCTGAACGGGCTCTGGTTTCATTCGTATGAAAATTGATTTCGGTGCGCTGCGTAGGCACGAGCGTTATAGATGCGTGGTACTGGTCCGGCCACAGGTATCAGAATTACCGGCAAGACGTATCGGATGAAAGGGCCCGTGATGCAGTGTCTAGTCACTAGTACCTAGCTCCTAGTTACTGGAAAAGATGGTGGCCGGGGACAGAATCGAACTGCCGACACGGGGATTTTCAATCCCCTGCTCTACCGACTGAGCTACCCGGCCTATATATCAGTGACGAGTTACGAGGGACGAGTAACGAGTAAAAACCGGGTTGTGCCACAGTTCGGGTTCGGGGAAGAACGCTATTGCCGTGCCTCGTCCCTCGTTACTCGGCCCTTGGCCCTTACGTACGTACGGGCAAGAGTCGCGTATTTAACGTGAAAAGCGACCCCGGCGTCAAGTCGAATCAGGCGGAGGGCGGGACGTAGCCTTCGGGGGTGTCGGCGCCTTCACCGAAGAGGAACTGTTCCATTTGCGCTTCCAGCATTTTACGGTGCTCGGGATCCATGGGGCTGAGGCGGTATTCGTTGATCAGCATGGTCTGATGCTGGATCCACATCTGCCAGGCTTCCTTGGAGACATTCTCGAAAATACGCTTGCCCAGTTCGCCCGGATAGGGGGGCATGTCGAGCCCTTCGGCTTCTTTGTCGAGTTTTGCGCAGTGCACCATACGGGCCATGAAAGTCTCCTTCGCTTGGACAATTAGTCGGATTCGGTTGCCAGCTGTTGCAACAGGGCCTTGACCGGGGCGGGCAGCCCCCGCGCGTCAGGCCGGCGTGTGTTATACCAGACTCTTTTACTCGGTTCCATCATCCGCGTGGGGTCCCCCCGAATCGTGCCGCACAGCGGCTGGATGTCGAGATGAAAGTGGCTGAAGGTGTGACGCAACGGGGCCTGCGGGGTCAGCTCATCCGCCTCCAGGCCGAGCTGGCTGGCGCACCACTGCTGTGGCGGGGTGTCCGGCGGGCACTCGGGAAAGCTCCACAGCCCGCCCCAGATGCCCGCTGGCGGGCGCTGTTCCAGCAACACTTCGCCGGCGGGGTTTTGCAGGATCAGCATGGTGGTCTGGCGCACCGGCAGGGCCTTGCGCGGCTTGCGGCCGGGATAATCGTGGGGATTGCCCTGCCGGCGGGCCTGGCAATCCTCGGCCAGCGGGCAGGCGGGGCAGTCGGGCTGACGGCGCCGGCAGACGGTGGCGCCCAGGTCCATGATCGCCTGGGTATAGTCTCGGACCCGCTGTGTCGGGGTGGCGGCCTCGGCCAGCTCCCAGAGGCGGCGCTCCACCGCCTTATCGCCCGGCCAGCCGTCGACGGCGTGGTAGCGCGCCAGAACCCGTTTGGCATTGCCGTCGAGGATGGCAAAGCGTTGATCCCGGGCCTGGGCCAGAATCGCCCCGGCGGTGGAACGGCCGATGCCGGGCAGGGCCAGCACCTGCTCGAAGTCGTCAGGAAAATCGCTGCCATGCTGATCCCGGATCTGTTGTGCGGCCTTGTGCAGGTTACGCGCCCGGGCGTAGTAACCCAGCCCGGTCCACAGATGCAGCACCGCGTCCAGTTCGGCATCGGCCAGTGCGCGGATGTCGGGGAAGCGGGCCATGAAGCGCTCGAAATAGGGGATCACCGTGGCCACCTGGGTCTGCTGCAGCATGATCTCCGAAATCCAGACCCGGTACGCAGAGCGCTCCTGCTGCCAGGGGAGATCGTGGCGACCGGACTGATCGAACCAGTTAAGCAGACGCTGGTCGAAGCGGGCGGGTTGCTGCGCGGTTTGGCTTTCAGGGGGCATCGGGGGCGGATTGTTCCAGGTTGTTGATCAAAGTAGTGCTCTCGCTGAGCAGTTTGTGTTTGAAGATGGCCGTGCCGATCAGCGGCGGCACCCAGAAGCGCGGCTGCAAATCGGCGCTGAGGGTGACATGGGTGCCACGCTCGGCCGGCGCAATATGCCACAGGGTGCGCCCCGAGTGAAAATCGCTCTGTTGGGGATCGTCGATCAGGCGGATATAGCCCTGGCCCAGGGTAGTGGCGATCTGTACCTGGGTGACCCGGCGGCAGAACACCAGCACACAGCCTTCGCTGATCACCTCCACGCGCTGCCGGTGGTCCCGGGTGTCGATCACCCGGCTGCTGACGATCACATCGCTCAAGCGGTGCAACTGATCATAGTCGGTAAGTTGTCGGTAAACCTCGTCGGTCGGGACGTCAATTTGCATTTGCAGGTGAATCAGAAAATGATCGCCGTCGCGGCGCACCTGTGAGTGCAGCACTTCCCCGGCGTGCAGGGCGGCGGGACACAGGCAGGCCGCCAGCAGCGTCACGAACCAGCGGCAGGCAGGCTTACTTGAACAGTTTCTTGAGTGCGTCGCCAGCCTTCTCCTCCAGCTTCTTTTCAATCTCCTCTTTTTCCTGTTCGATTTTTTCGTCGGCTTTCTTTTTCACTTTGGCCCTGGCTTCGGCTTCCATCTTGTCCAGCACCTTGCGGCTCTCGGCGCGCAGGTAATCGCTGAAGTCCGGTTGTGGCGTCAGGCTGTCGAGCGGACCCTTGAAGTGAATCTTGAACGGCGTCTTGTCCATCTGCTCATAGCTCTCGCCTTCTGCCACTTCACCTTTGGAGGTCAGCTTGATAAAGGCGGTGTAGTCACTGTACAGGCGTACCAGATCGAAACTGCCTTCGCCGCGGATGCGACCGAAGGGCAGGCGTGCCCGCAGATCCTTGTTGCGCGCCAGGCCGTTTTTGATTTGCACCGTACCGGTCACCTCGGAAAAGTAACTGGCGTTGTCCGCCTGCGGATTCTTGATGCCAGCGAACTGCTGTTTGATGTTGTCCAGGCGGGTTTTGGCTTCCACCAGGTTGGCGGCGTTGGTGACAGCTTTGATGTCGTTGTCGATCTCGTTGACCACGTTTTGCAGTTGCGCCATGTCGATGTCTTTCACCTCGGCCTCCTGGACAGCAAACCGGCTGTTGCCGCTCAGGGTCTTGCGAATGGCATCGGGATCGTTACCCCGCGCGGTCAGATCGAGTGACAGGTCGGTGCGGCCACGCAGTTTGTCGTCGCCCCACAAATCCTTGAGCAGGGGGCCGATCTGCACACCGGCCAGGGTTTCATTCAGTGTCAGGCGCGGGGTGTCGCCGCGGACATCCAGGGTGATATCGCCGCTGTAATTGCCCTCGTACAGTTGTGCCCCCAGTGGGTGCAGTCGAACCCGACCGTCCCGGGCCCTTGTGGTGATCCGGATCTCGTGGGAACGCAGGTTCATGGCCTTGAGCCGATCGATGCGCAGTGTGCCGCCGATATCCAGCGGGCGAATGATTTCCACCGGGATCAACTCCGTGGTGGCGGCCGCCGCGGTGGCCGGCGTGGCGGGCACGGTCTTGCTGTCGGAGGCTGACGTGTCGGCAGATGGGGCAGCCTCGCTGGCGTCGGCCGGCGGCGGCAGGTAACGGTCTACGTCGATTTGATTGAGTGTCAGCGCATAGGTGATCGCGGGGCGGCTGAAATTGCTGATCGCCAGTTCACCGCTCAGCTCGCTTTCATCGAACTGTACAAACAGCTCCGGGATACGGATCTGTTGGAGATCGCCGTCGATTGTCGCATTCAGTTGCGCCGTTTGCAGTGCCTGCTCGTCGGCCATCGGTGGCAGTTCGATCTGCAGCTTTTTCAGCAGCATTTTGGGGGAGAACGGTTCCAGTGCCACACTGACTTTATACCTGGGTGCTTGCAGAATCTGACTGGCCTCGATGTCCGTTTGCAATTGCAAGTCGAATGTCTCGAGAGAGAAGGCCTCGGCGGTGGCCGTTTGCCGGGCCAGATCCAGATGAATCCGCGGCCCGTTCAGCCTGATCTCGGCCTGATTGCCGGGGATCAGGGTGCTCTTCATGTCAGTGTGAAATTGCAGCTTCTCGGCCAGCAACTGCTGTTGTTCCAGGTGCGCGGTGATCTGCACCGAGAGGCGGCCCCTGGCATCGACCTGCGGCGCGCGGCTTTGCAGACGAAAGTCTGCACTGACCGGGATGGGAGTGGCCAATGCGATGCGCCCGAGCGTCAGATTCAGGGGCGCCACTTCGACGTATTGCCCGGTGGATTGATCGTCCCAGACCACTCGTGCCTGGCGTATTTCCACTCCCGCCACGGCCAGTGCCGACAACGGCGAGGGACCACCGGTATCCGGCGCCGCGTCAGGTGCTTGCTCCACCGGCGCCGGGTGCAGCAGATCATCCCAGTTGCTGACACCGGCGGCATTACGTTGCAACGTCACATCCAGCCCGCCCAGGATAATCTGGCCGACTTCCAGCTCGGCGAACAGCAATGGCCACAGTCGGACCCGCATCTCGACCTGTTCCACCGCGGCAAAGGTGTCGGGTTCGAAGCCGGGCGCATTGCCCAGTCGGGTCTCACCCAGTTCCACGCCCAGCCAGGGAAAGAAACTCCAGCGAATGTCACCCGGGATGCTCAGCTCACGGCCGGTCTGCGCCTCGACCGTGTCGATGATCTGTGCCTTGTAGTCGTTGGGATCGATCACCAGGGTGACCACTGCAATACTGGCCAGCACCAGTAACACCAGAGCTGCCAATGTGATCAAAAAGATTTTTAAAATCGATTTCATGGGTTGTCCTGTCACCATCCGAACGGGCTAACGTATTAAAGTAAGAGTGTATTACAGGGGTAAACCGCTGTCTGTTGGTTGGTGCCGAAAACGGGATTAAGGGTGTCGGATACAGACAGGGAGATCCTCGACCCCGGGTCTGATTCGGCGAGTCGCACGCGCTGACCGGGTTATGTTCGATGCACCGGCGGGCAGAGCGAGGTCGCCTGAAAGTGGAGCGGGTGATGGGAATCGAACCCACATTAGAAGCTTGGGAAGCTCCGGTTCTACCATTGAACTACACCCGCAGGCTCGCGCTATTCTAGCGCGAGCAGGGGCGAGGTACTAGGTACTAGGGACGAGGAAAACCAGCCCCGGGCAGGTTCAGGTCTTTGCCCCTGGTAACCAGACACCTGCGTCGAGCAGAGGCGAGGTACCAGGTGCCAGGGAAATTCGGGTCCGGGTGCTTGCTGTTTCAGATTTGTCTTTGTGGGAGCGCTTTACAAGCGCGATGGTCAGAGGCAGGGCAGTCGCCGTGGCAAGGATCTCCCATGAGTCCTTCGAACAGCGCCGGGTACGCGCCCCTTGCGCTTTTTGAATCGGGCTCCCTTGATCCTGACGAAGTATGCCCGCAACTGGTAAGATACCGCTCTTTACCGTGGCGGCGGCCGGGTTTCCCTTATTTTTACGTGGCGTTTGGCGGCAGGATTATGCAGATCATTGTTAATGGCGAGCAGAAACAGATCGAGTCAGGTCTGACGGCGGCGGCGCTGGTCGAGCAGATGGGCCTGGGCGGGCGGCGTATCGCCATGGAGGTGAATCTGGAGATCCTGCCGCGCAGCCGCTATGGCGAGCATACCTTTACCGACGGTGACCGGGTGGAAATCGTCCATGCCGTGGGTGGCGGTTGACCTGTCTCGCTGCCCGAGAGGGTATAATCTTTTTTTTCACCCGCCCGATTTTCAGGAAGGATTATGAGCAGCAGTAAACAAGATACCCCGTTGACCATTGCCGGCAGGGAATACCACTCCCGCCTGCTGGTCGGCAGCGGCAAGTACAGGGATCTGGAAGAAACCCGCCTGGCCACCGAGGCCTCCGGCGCGGAGATCGTCACCGTGGCGGTTCGCCGCAGCAACATCGGCCAGAATCCGGACGAGCCCAACCTGCTCGAGGCCATCCCGACGGACAAATACACCATCCTGCCCAACACCGCCGGCTGCTATACCGCTGAGGATGCGGTGCGCACCTGTCGCCTGGCCCGCGAGCTGCTGGACGGCCACGATCTGGTCAAGCTGGAAGTGCTGGGCGACGAGAAGACCCTGTTCCCCGATGTGCAGCAAACCCTCAAGGCGGCCGAGACCCTGATCAAGGACGGCTTCAAGGTGATGGTCTACACCACCGACGATCTGATTATCGCCAAAGAGCTGGAAGCCATGGGTTGCGTGGCGGTGATGCCGCTGGCCGCGCCCATCGGTTCGGGGCTGGGGATCCGCAATCCCTATAACATCCGCTTTATCATCGATGAGTTGAGCGTGCCGGTGCTGGTGGATGCCGGGGTCGGCACCGCGTCCGATGCGGCGGTGGCCATGGAGCTGGGTTGCGACGGGGTGTTGATGAACACCGCTATCGCCGGCGCGCAGTATCCGGTACTGATGGCCTCGGCCATGAAAAAGGCGATCGAGGCCGGCCGCGAGGCTTACCTGGCCGGGCGCATGCCGCGCAAGCAGTACGCCAGTGCCTCATCGCCGCTGGATGGGACCTTTTTCTAGGCAGCCTTTGAGTTAAAGGGTCATTGCGAGGAACAAAGTGACGAAGCAATCTTTAGCCGATTGATTTGTCTTCGCCAGATTGCCGCGCGAAGTTTATGCCCTCAAGGGTGCTCGCAATGACCTGGAACCGCCTTTAAGAATTGGTGAGAAATTGGATATCGTTCCGTCTGGTTGCCGCGTGCCACTGTATGATCCAGGTCAGCTTTTTCCGATCAGGCTCTCTTCACCTTTTAACAGCCGGGCAATATTGCTGCGATGGCGCCAGAAGGAAAGCACGGCCATGGCGGCGCTGGCAATCACCAGCTCCCATACCGGGCCGAGTATCAACCACGTATAAACCGGCGCCAGTGCCATGGCGACCAGCGCCGACAGGGAGGAGATCTTCAAGCCCTTGGCAATAAACAGCCAGGTGGCGGCCGTCGCCAGACCAACCCAGAAGCCAAACCCGAACAGGACGCCCAGCAGCGTCGCCACGCCCTTGCCGCCTTTGAACCGGAAAAACACCGGATACAGATGGCCGACAAAGGCCGCGAAGCCGACCAGCCCCAGCACCAGCGGACTGACCTGCAGCGTGATCGCCAGCAGTACCGGCAGCAAGCCCTTGAGCATATCGCCGAGCAAAGTAATGGCGGCGGCCTTCTTGCTGCCCAGGCGCAGCACGTTGGTGGCGCCAGGGTTGCCGGAGCCCGTGCCGCGCGGATCGGGCAGCCCCGCCAGCTTGCAGACAATGATGGCGGATGAGAGCGAGCCGAGCAGATAAGCGCCCGCTATCAGACTGTAATCGATGATCGCCATGGATAAATCCTCCCCACTGGAGGCCGGATTATAGAGGGATTGGCGCAAGCCGTGTATAGTTGTGCGCCAGTTGATCAGGCAAAGTTGTACGAGTATGGATATTATCTACCTCAACGATCTGCGCATCGATACCGTCATCGGTATCTATGACTGGGAGCGGCGCATCAAGCAGACCGTGGTGCTGGATCTGGAAATGGGTGCCGACATCCGTCAGGCCGCCGCCAGCGACCACATCGACGATACCCTGAACTACAAGGCGGTGGCCAAGCGCATCATCGGATTTGTAGAAGAGAGTGAATACCAGCTGGTGGAAACCCTGGCGGAAAAAGTCGCCGAGATCATTCTGGGCGAATTCGACGTGCCCTGGGTGCGGATCCGGCTCAACAAGCAGGGCGCGGTGCGTGGCGCACGGGACGTGGGCGTGATCATCGAGCGCGGCACGCAGGCCTGATATGGCGCAGATCTATATCAGCATTGGCAGCAATATCGACGCGGAACACAATATTCGCGGCGCCATCCATGCACTGAGAGAACAGTACGGTGAACTGATCCTCTCCCGTGTCTACGAAAGCGCCTCGGTCGGCTTCGAGGGCGACAACTTTCTCAACCTGGTCGTCGGATTGAAAACGCAGCAGCCCGTACAACAGGTCCTTGATACCCTGCACGATATCGAAAACCGGTTTGGCCGCAAACGCACCGGCCCGCGTTTTTCATCCAGAACCCTGGACCTGGATCTGCTGCTCTACGACGACCTGGATTTGCAGGACCAGGGCATCGACCTGCCGCGCGAAGAGATCACCCACAACGCCTTCGTCCTGCAACCCCTGGCCGAGATCGCCCCGGATCTCAAACATCCCCAAATACAGAACACCATGTCGGAACTGTGGCAACAGTTCGACAAGGCCAGCCAGTCTCTCTGGCCGATTCCTTTTGAATGGAAATAAAAAGAGATTAACCACCAAGACACCAAGACACGAAGTAATAAATAATTCAATCTGGCCAGGGGAGGAAATTATCTCCAGCCGCGGGACATAATCATATGTAATGTGACCCGGTTAAATTGATGACTGAACACTAAGCCAACATCTTCATAATAAAATTATTTGTGATCTTCTTGGTGTCTTTGTGTCTTGGTGGTGAAGCCTTTTTTTATGAATTCAGCGACCGCCCGCCGTCGACGGCGAGGATCTGGCCGGTCATGTAGCCGGCGTCACGGATCAGATACAGAATCGCTTTGGCAATGTCATCCGGGCTGCCGCGGCGTTTGAGGAAGGTGCGTGAGATAATTTTTTCCTTATCTGCGTCTTCCAGGTTTTCCGGCCAGAGAATGGCGCCGGGGGCGACGCCGTTGACGCGGATCTCGGGGCCGAGTTCGGCGGCCAGGGCCTTGGTCATCATGCCCAGTGCGGCCTTGGCCATGCTGTAGATGGGAAAGTTGCGCAACGGCCGTTCGGCGTGGATGTCGACGATGTTGACGATGCAGCCTTGCTGTTCTTGCAGATACGGGGCCGCCGCCTGGCTCAGGAAAAACGGCGCCTTGACGTTGGTGCCCATCAGGTCATCCCACTGCGCAACACTGGCCGATTCGACGGGGGTGGAATAAAAGGTCGAGGCGTTGTTGATCAATACATCGAGTCGTCCCCAGACCTGCGCGGCCTGTTTGGCCAGTTGCCGCAGCTCGTGGGTGTGATGCAAATCGGCCTGCACCAGCACCACCGAATCGGCGCGCTGGTGTTCCAGTTCCAGTTGCAGGTTTTCCGCCGCCTCGCGTGAGTGGCGATAATGCAGCACGATGTTCATGCCCTGCTCGTGCAGCAGGCGTGCGGTTGTGGCGCCGATCCGGTGGGCCGCGCCGGTAATCAAAACCACCTTGTGTTCAGACATGCTGTGTTATCCTTCGGTTTTCGCCACCAGCCGTACACTTTAAACGTAATCAGTCGATGAATACAGCGGATCCCCATTCCGGGCGCGGCGCGCCGATCGAACGCTTTCCCCGGCGCTTGCGCCAGAGTCAGGTGGATCTGGCCGACTGGCCCGAGCCCGATGCGGCAGCGCAGCAACACAGCCTGAACCTGATCGAGGCGATCCGTGAACGGATCGTAACCACTGCCGGCGGCGCGATCCCCTTCCATGACTATATGCAGGCGGCCCTGTATACGCCGGGACTCGGTTACTACGCCGCCGGCAGCAGCAAGTTCGGCGCCGCCGGCGATTTTGTCACCGCGCCGGAAATTTCGTCTTTATTTGCTGAATGTCTCGCCGAAGCCCTGTCGCCTGTATTAAAGAGCCGGCCTGACTGGGATCTGCTGGAAGCGGGGGCCGGCAGCGGCATACTGGCCGCGCGGTTGTTACAGGACTGGCAGGCAAAGGATTGTCTGCCGCGACACTATTATATACTGGAGCTGAGCGCCGATCTGCGCGAACGCCAGCGGCAACAGCTCGAACAACACTGTCCCGAATTGTTATCCCGGGTGCAGTGGCTGCAAAACTGGCCGACAGATTTTAACGGTGTGGTGCTGGCCAACGAGTTGCTGGACGCGATGCCTGTGCATCGGGTTCACAAGCGCGAGGGCCAGTGGTACGAGCAGACTGTCGGGTTTGAGCAGGATGGCTTTGTCAGCGGCGAGCAACTGCTTGTCAATGAACAGTTGCAACAACACCTGGCGGCGATCGAACAGCCGCAGCCGTTACCCGATGATTATCTGAGCGAAATCAATCTTGATGCGGCGCAGTGGATTGAATCGCTTGGTGAACAGATGCAGCAGGGCATCGTGTTGTTGATCGATTACGGTTATCCGCGCCACGAGTATTATCATCCCCAGCGTCAGCGCGGCACGCTCATGTGCCACTATCGCCATCGTGCCCATGATGATCCGTTTGTCTATCCGGGATTGCAGGATATCACCGCGCACGTGGATTTTACTTGTGTGGCGGACAGCGCCCTGGCGGCCGGATTTGGCGTGGCCGGTTATACCACCCAGGCGCATTTTTTGCTGGATGCCGGCCTGATGCAGCGGCTCGAACAGCACGGCGGTGATGAAGCCGACTATTTGCAACGTGCCGGCGAGGTCAAGCGTTTGACCCTGCCCCAGGAGATGGGCGAGATCTTCAAGGTGATGCTGCTCAACAAGGGCAGTACGGTATTACCGAAAGGTTTCAGCGGGCGTGATTTACGCCACCAATTATAACGAGAACCCGACATGCTTTTGATTCAGATCATCATCCTGGCCGTGCTCCAGGGATTGACCGAGTTTCTGCCCATTTCCAGCTCGGCGCACCTGATTCTGGTACCGCAACTGAGCGATTGGCCCGATCAGGGCCTGGCATTCGACGTGGCCGTGCATGTGGGGACGCTCTCGGCGGTGGTCTGGTATTTTCGCAGCGAAGTGATCACCATGGCACGCGACTGGGGGAGTTCCTGCGTGCAGCGCCAACAGACCGGTGATAGCCGCCTGGCCTGGGCGGTGATCCTGGGCAGTATTCCGGTGGCGGTCTTCGGCCTGCTGTTGCACGACCTGGTGGATACCACATTGCGCTCGCCGCTGGTCATTGCCTGGGCGACGATTGGTTTCGGATTATTGCTGTGGCTGGCCGATGTGATGGGCCGGCAGGTACGCGATGAACACCGCCTCGGCTGGAAGGATATCGTTTTCATCGGTCTTGCGCAGGCCGTGGCATTGATCCCCGGCACTTCCCGCTCGGGGATCACCATGACTGCCGGTCTGTTGATGGGGCTGACCCGCACGGCCGCAGCGCGGTTCTCCTTTTTGTTGTCCATCCCGGCCATATTGATGGCCGGGGGCTACGAGAGTCTGAAGCTGATTCAACAGGGCGGGATTGAATGGGCGCCAATCGTACTGGGCACAGTATTATCGGGTATCACTGCCTATCTGTGCATTCACTGGTTTTTGAAACTGCTGGATCGCATCGGCATGCTGCCGTTTGTCATCTACCGGTTGTTACTGGGCGCCGGTCTGTTATACGTATTTATGTAAGCGACCATGAGCGATAAACCCCGCGACAAGATTTATGCCTCGCCACAACCGATGATTGTGGACTTTGCCTTCGACGAGAAGGTGGCGGGCGTGTTTCCGGATATGATCCGTCGCTCGGTTCCCGGCTATGAGACGGTCATTTCCCTGCTGGGCCTGCTGGCGGAGCGTTATGCAAAGCCCGACAGCCGGATCTATGATTTTGGCAGTTCACTGGGCGCGGCGACACTCTCCATGCGTCAGCGGATTGCGCATGACAGTTGCCGGATTATCGCGGTGGACAACTCCACAGCCATGACCGAACGCTGTCGCCAGTTCCTGGCACAGGACGACTCTGGGATTAAGGACTCTGGGATTAAGGACTCTGGGGTTGAAGTGGATGTGATCTGCGCTGATATTCGCGATATCAAGGTAGAACAGGCCTCGCTGGTGGTGCTCAACTTTACCCTGCAGTTTATTCCACAGGCCGAGCGCCAGGCTCTGCTGGATCAGATCTATGCCGGATTGTTGCCCGGTGGTGCGCTGGTGTTATCGGAAAAGCTCGCATTTGATAACGACAATGAGCAGCAGTTTCAGAGCGACATGCACCTGGCCTTTAAAAAAGCCAACGGCTACAGCGAACTGGAGATCAGTCAGAAGCGCACCGCGTTGGAAAAAGTACTGGTTCCCGATAGTTTTGAAACCCATCGTGAACGCTTGCAACAGGCCGGTTTTAAAGAGGTCCATCAATGGTTTCAATGTTTTAACTTTGCTTCCCTGCTGGCGGTGAAATGATCGACTATTCCGGCCTGTATCAACGCATGGCGAATACCCCGCTGGCCGGCTGGGCGCAACAGTTGTCGGGGCAGATCGAAAAAAGACTGGATCCCAAACGCTATGGCGATCTGCCAAAATGGCAGGCCGCGGTGGCGGCGATGCCGGAGGCGCCACCGGTCAGTTGTGATTTCAGTCGGGGCGCGGTGCGCATCGGCGACGGCGGCGAACTGGACGACAAACAACGTGAGACATTAACGCGGCAGTTAAAACAACTGCACCCCTGGCGCAAGGGCCCGTTCGAGCTGTTCGGGATCCATATCGATACCGAATGGCACTCCGACTGGAAATGGGATCGATTAAAAGATCACATCTCACCACTGGCCGGGCGCACGGTACTGGATGTCGGCTGCGGCAATGGCTATCACTGCTGGCGCATGAAAGGTGCCGGTGCCGAGCTGGTCATCGGTGTCGATCCCACCCCGTTATTTACCCTGCAGTATGAAGTCATGCACCGTTATGCCGGCGAGCAGGGCGTGTATGTGCTGCCGCTGGGCATCGACGATGTGCCGGAAAAACTGGAGGCCTTCGATACTGTCTTCTCCATGGGCGTGCTGTACCACCGTCGCTCGCCCCTGGATCATCTGCTGCAATTGCGTGACTGTCTGGCTCCGGGTGGTGAGCTGGTGCTGGAGACGCTGGTGGTGGAAGGCGACGAGCATACCTGTCTGTTCCCGGAAGATCGCTATGCCCGCATGGGTAACGTCTGGTTTTTGCCCTCGGTGTTGATGCTCGAACGCTGGTTGCGACGTTGCCGTTTCACCAACATCCGCACGGTTGATGTCACGACTACCTCCACCGACGAACAGCGCGCCACCGACTGGATGACCTTCCAGTCCCTGGCCGATTTTCTCGACCCCGACGATCACCGCAAGTCAATCGAAGGCTATCCCGCCCCCAGGCGGGCAATAATCATTGCGCAGAAAGACTGAACAGACTCGTCTGACCAATAACGAGAATGTCAGGTAGCGCTACGCGCAACCTGACCTACGTATAAATGCTGTGCTTGTCCAAACTGCGTGACTCTCTCAACGCCGGAGAGATCCAGAAAGAAATTTTGCGGTTTTGCACCCAAACAACGGGCATAAACGTCTCTGCGAGACCATTGTTGCTTTAACTCAACACGAGGCAGGGCCAGCCGAGAATGTCAGTTCCGTACAATATTCTTCGGCTGGTAATCACACTGATCACAATCTATTCTCTGGTATACCGAGTCATCGATGACCTGATTGCAGATATGTGCACGCCGGGTGTCGCGTATATGGGGCCTGATCCAGGAACTGATATAGAGACAACTGCGGGACTCACGTAGCGTATCTGTGTAGTCGGGCAGAACGGTCCTCGCAATGTAGACTTCATCCAGTTGCACCTCCGGTAATACTTCCTTAAGCCTGTCCAGCATCCAGCGCAGGGTGATGTCCGATAATCCTTTTTCCTTATAGCTGCCGCCGATGTTCGAGTGCACGCCGGCGAACCAGCGCTGCTCAACGACCTGATCCTCGCACAGGTTATCGGCCAGCCACAGGGTCGGGGTGAAGGTGCGGCGTTTCTCATCGACGGCCACAGCATGAAAGGCGTGTTTCACATGCGGCGAGAGTTTTGTGTCGTGGAATTTATACAGCCATGAGGTGGTCCAGTTGAGCGATTTCAATGGAACCCCCAGCGCACCGACCGTGTCCCAGACGCCGAGAAAATGCACATCCCGGTCAACATGACTGTAGCGTTCGCGGTAGGCTTCAATTTTTTCCAGGTCGGTATCATGGTTGCGATACATTTCATAAGTCTGTTCGATCTTGCTGATATATTTTTTGCGCAACACGCCGAATTTACCAATCAGTCCCGCCAGGCTGCGGGCGGTATAGGCCCCGCGACTGAAACCGAACAACACCAGCCTGTCGCCGGGCTGGTAGTGTTCCACCACGAAACGATAGGCCTCCTGGATGTTCTCGAACAGGCCGTGGCCGAAGGCGCCACCGGTGAGTTTGTCCAGCCAGTTGCGCGTACCGACCCCTTCGTCATACCAGGTAAGCTGTTTCGGGGTGCTGAGGATAATGCGCGCCATTTTGGCCACGTTACTGGGGGAGATGACCCCGTCGTCTTTTTGATCGGCAGTGTTCCAGGTGCCGTCGGTGCAGATAAAGAGTGTTTTGCCCATCCGTGAGTTCCCTTATTATTATAAAGTGTAAAAATTTACTCCCGGTGCGGGATCAAATCAAGCACTCTGCGTCGCCCGCGGGTAAAGCCGAAGGATGCGTGACTGACGGCCGGGATGTGGCCTGCGGCACATTTTGGCCAGTCGCCTGACTCTTTGTGGAGCGCTGACAGCTATACTCACATTATGTATCGTGTATTGGAAAAACTGCGTGAACTGACCCGGCCGTCCACCTGGTATGGCTGGCGGCTGGGTTTGCAGTCGTGGTGGTACACACGAGACAAGTCCCGGCTGACTTTCATGAGTGTCCTGCTCGCTGTCCTGCTGGCGGTGCCGCTGAGTATTTACGGGCTGATCAGCCACGCGCAGGACAGCAAGCAGATCAGTCGCGATCTGCGTTGCCTGACGCAGAACATTTACCACGAAGCACGCGGGGAATCGGCAGCCGGCCAATACGCGGTGGCGGAAGTCACCCTGAACCGGGTGGCCTCGCGCCATTTTCCGAATACGGTATGCAAAGTCGTCCACGAACAGCGCTGGGACAGGATACGCAAGCGCCATGTCGGGGCCTTCTCATGGACCGAACTGGAACTCAAGGCGGATGCCAGGGACCCGGCTTACAAGAGTGCGCGCAAGATCGCCGAGGATGTCTATTACCGTCGCAATGAGCCGCAGGTGGAAGACGCATTGTTCTATCATGCTTCGTATATTCAGCCCAGCTGGGCGCGCACCAAGACGAAAGTCGCCAGCATCGGATGGCATATCTTTTACAAGTAGTTTTTTGACTGGCTATCGAGATACATCTTCCCTGAGCTATCAAAAGACTGTTCTCACCGCCAGGCCTGCGCACCATGTATCTGTTCGTAACCGCGTCATCGGCCTGTTTCGTCTCCAGCTTTTGCAGTGCATCAGCGATGTTCCGGGATTTCGACCAGCTGTAACTCAGTATCTTTTCGAATGGCTTTTAAACGCACCTGGGCAGGGCATCCGTCTTATCGCATTCCAGTCCGTTCCGGGCATTGCTCCACGCAGTTTTCCAAAGGCGTTTGGTTGAAAATCAGGCGCTATTTCCCCAACATTCTGTATTTATATGCACCAGCACGCCGGGTTTTTAACGGGTTATACTACAAAGTCATTATATTTATAAGTCTATATTTTTATGCCTGTTTTGCCCTGGTAGGTATAGACATTGATATACGATGAGTTTGTCGAAAAATATAACAGTTAGAAGCCATTTGCTGGCCGCCGGGGGAACCGGAGCCGTCCATTTGTTGACTATATAATATACAATGTTCGTATATACCGGATTTGTGCGACAACTGCTCGGATATAACGACGCGATAAGGAATCTTGATGTGCAAGACGCAGCAATGGTTGTTGGCTCTGACGGTCTTTTTTTATTGCAACACGCTGGCCGCCCAAATCAATCTTTCAATTGATGTCAGTGGTATCGATGCCGAGCTGGAAACGAACGTTCGTCTTTACCTGAGTCTCGAACAGCAAAAAGAGAGCCCGCTGCTGACTGAAGGACGTGTTAAGCGACTGCATAGCAAGGCACCACTGGAAATCGCCAATGCGTTAAAGCCCTATGGTTACTACCGACCTGAAATAAGTAGCGAGCTGACGAAGTCGGATGCCGAACAGTGGCAGGCGATTTATATAATTGATAAAGGGCCGGAACTCTCTATCGCTGAATTTCGATTACGGCTGGGTGAGGAACTGCAGCGGGATTCGGCATTTTCGGATTTAATAGCCAACTTGCCGTTACAGCAAGGCAGCACATTCAATCATATTCAGTACGAATCCATTAAGAGTAACCTGGCCAGACTGGCAACAGAGCGGGGTTACTTTCGTGCCCGTTTTGTCGAAAAACGGGTAGAGATCGATCTCGACGCCTACGAGGCCCGTGTCCGTATCCATTATGAGGGTGGTCCGCGCTATAACTTTGGCGAGGTCTCGCTGCAACAGGATGTACTCGAACCGCAACTGCTGCAACGCTATATCCCGTTCAAACAGGGCGATCCTTATAACCTTAATCAGGTTATCGATCTGCAGCATGCGCTTAATGACAGTGATTATTTTTCCCGTGTTGAGGTTTCCCCCGGCGAGGTAGAGGATATGACGCGCGAGGTGCCCATCAACGTCAAGCTGACCCCGCGCAAACCGCATCGCTATACGTTGGGGCTGGGTTACGGGACGGATACCGGGGCCCGTGCCAAATTCGGCTGGGAGATGCCGCGTCTGAATGAGTCGGGCCATCGTCTCAACACCGATGCCGGCGTTTCCGAAATAGGCTACAGTCTCGGCATTCGTTATCGGATTCCGGTACTCGATCCCCGAACCGATCAACTGATCTATAGCGCCGGCGTGGTCAATGAAGAGACCGACACCAGCGAGAGTACCCTGCGCACTCTCGGTGTTGCCCTGAACCGGGGGCGGGGTCAGTGGCGTGAGTCGCTTGCGCTGAAATATCAACAGGAGGAGTTCGTCGTCGCCGACGATCGGGGTGACTCGACACTGCTGATTCCCAGCGTGGACTGGAGCCGTACCTGGGGCCGGGAGTTTGTGCATGTGCTGGATGGTTTGCGATTCGATATTGAGTTGCGCGGTGCCAGTGAACAGCTGATCTCCGATACAGACTTTTTCCAGGTACAGGGCGGCTTGAAGGGGATTACCTCGCTGGGCAGAAACTATCGGCTTATTGCCCGCGGCCGGCTGGGCAGTACCCGCACCGATGAATTCAACCAATTGCCGTCCTCGGTACGCTTCTTCGCCGGTGGCTCGCAAAGCGTGCGCGGCTATGCCTATCAGTCACTGGGACCGGTCGATGACAGCGGCCAGGTGGTTGGCGGCAAGCACCTGATGACCGGCAGCATCGAGCTCGAACGCAGCCTGGGAGGCAAGTGGGGTGTGGCGGTGTTTTATGATGCCGGCAACGCCATCGACGATCTCGATGACAAACTCGAACGCGGCGCCGGGCTGGGACTGCGCTGGAAATCACCTATCGGTCCGGTGCGTGTCGATGTCGCCTCCGCGCTCACGCAACCGGGTGAGCCCTGGCGACTTCATATTAATATCGGTCCGGATCTCTGATGCGCCCGGGGTTGAAAAAAAACCTGCTCGCCCTGCTCGTGCTTCTGTTGTTGCTCGCGGCCAGCGGGTTGTTCTGGCTGGGCGCGACCGAAAGCGGTTTGCGCTGGGCTTATCAACAGAGCCGCGAGTCCATTCCCGGCGAGTTGCGTATCGGCAAACTCGAAGGGCGGCTGTTCGGCCGTATCAGCGCCACCGATCTGCACTATCAGCATGCGGATACCCGGGTTGTCCTTGAGCGGACAACACTGAAGTGGCGGCCCTTCGAGTTACTGACAGGCAATCTGGTCGTCAGCCAGCTGCACGTCCAGTCGATGGTTATCACGCTGCCCGCCACGCAGCAAAGCAAGGCGGCGCAGGTCGTGGAACTGCCGGAGTTGCGTCTGCCGCTAGGTATGGCACTTGAGGATATCCGAATCGATGACATCCATATCATGCAAGATGAGCAGGAATTTGTCCTGCAACAGGTCATCTTGAACGCCAGCAGCCGGGGTAACAGGATCCATATCGATGCGCTCGATGTCAGCGCGGCGGAATTTGATCTGCACATCGACGGTACGTTGAAGCCGGTCGGTAATTATCAACACACGCTGAATATGCAATGGCGACTTGGACTGGCGGATCAACCTGAATTCACAGGCCAGGGCCGAAGCCGGGGCAATCTGGACAAACTTGCATTACAGCAGCAGATCAGTGGCCCGTTCCAGCTGGATCTCGAGGTTGAAGCTCGCGAACTGTTAAGCCGGCTCCGTTGGCTGGCCAGTGCGGATGTGAGCAAGGTTAACCTTGCTCAACTCAATACGGAGTGGCCGGCAATCAGGGGCGAGCTGCAAGTGCAGGGCGAGGGGGATAGGCATACCGCGTCACTCCGCGGGCAACTGGCGGGAGAGTACCCTGAACAGGGCCCTTTCGAAGCCGACACAACATTGCAACTCGCGCAGGATGGCAGGTTACGCATTGAACAGTTGTCATTGCGCTCCCCGTCCACCAGGACCTCGGTCAATGCCCGGGGCCAGTGGACGCCCGGCAGCGAAGGACTCCAGAGCGGCGAGTTTGCCCTGGAGCTCGACTGGGAGAACCTGCGCTGGCCGCTGACCGGCAACGCCTGGATAGACAGCGCAAGCGGAGAGGGCCGCGTCGAGGGCCGCCCGGATCAGTATCGGCTATCGCTCAGCGCCGATCGCCCCCTGCCGCAGGCGCCGCCATCGACCTGGTATGCCAAAGCGACCGGCGATCTCGAAGGGCTCGATCTCGACAGCCTGCGGATCACGGCGCTGGATGGCGAAACCACTCTGGCGGGCCGACTCGACTGGTCACCCCGGCTCGCCTGGGATGTGCAAGTAACAGGGAACAATCTCAATCCTGCTGTGCAGTGGCGACAATGGCCCGGCCGGTTAGATGCCAGTCTCAGCTCGACAGGACATATAGAGGCAGGGCAGATCATTGCACAGGCGGATATTACCCGTGTCAGCGGCGAGTTGCGCGGCCAGCCGGTTAAGCTGCGCAGTCGGCTGGCCTGGGAGCGGACACAGTTACAGGTTAAACAGTTTGATCTGCAATCCGGTTCGGCAAACGTGAGCGCGCAAGGGGCGCTCGGCGAACACATGAACCTCGACTGGTCCGTCGACGCAGCCGATCTGGCGCAACTTTATCCGCAAGCTGGCGGCCAGCTGCAGGCCTCGGGACAAATCAGCGGCACGCAGGCCGAGCCGGTGATCCACGCCACGCTTAACGGCGAACGCCTGAGCCTGCCGGGTTATCGCGTTGGCAACCTGTCCGGCAAGCTGGGCGTGGATCTGTTCCGCTGGCAACAGATCGATATCGATCTCGCCGCACAAGAACTCAGCGTTCATGAACAGCGGATTGACGCGCTGCGGATCAATGCCGACCCGGGCGGGTTGCAACTCACGGCAGAGGCCGGCGGCAATACCGCCCGGGTTGAACTGAAGGGTGAAGCGAATGCCGAAGGCTGGCGCGGACGCATCGAAGCGATCGATCTGCAGCGACCGCAACAGGACAACTGGCATCTGCAACGTCCCGTCGCCCTCAACCTGATTCGGGATCGTTTCTCTGTGGCGCCGTTCTGTGTGCAAAGTGAAACAGCCCGCCTGTGCGGGCAATTGCAACAAACCGGAAAAAACTGGCGCTCGGAACTTGAGCTGGTGAACTTTCCGCTGCAAGTCTTCACCCCCTGGTTGCCGGGTGAACTGGTGCTTGACGGAGTGACCAATGCCACCGCGGCATTCCAGTTGAATGCTTCCGGGCAATTGTCCGGCCGGG
This sequence comes from Thiohalophilus sp., assembly GCF_034522235.1. Taxonomy (NCBI): domain Bacteria; kingdom Pseudomonadati; phylum Pseudomonadota; class Gammaproteobacteria; order Thiohalomonadales; family Thiohalophilaceae; genus Thiohalophilus; species Thiohalophilus sp. Next base: position 60,704 of record NZ_JAXHLN010000002.1, read on the forward strand.
CCCATGTCGAATTGCCGGCGGGCGCGGTCACCTATCCCGTACTGGAAGGGGAACCGGAGCGCTGGGAATACCGCGCGGGCAGCCTCGATCTGACGCTGGATGAGAAGGGCTTACAGGCGACATCCCGCCTGGCCATGGGCAGTGGCGATCAATTCTCGGCCAAACTGGCCTTGCCCGATGCGCAACTACTGAACCTTGAGCGCGACAGCCAGCCGGTACAGGGCAGCGCCAGTGTCACGATTAACCGGCTCGGCATTATCGAGGCCTTGTTGCCCGACGTGCAGGACCTCGATGGTGAGCTGGCCATGCAGCTTGATGTCGACGGGACGTTGGCCAAACCGCGCTACAGCGGCAAGGCAAGCCTGGAACAGGGCGGGCTGCGTATACCCCGTCTCGGTCTGCAGTTGACGCAAATTCGTGTGGACGCCCGCAGCGAAGGGCTGGATAGACTCCGCTACACACTGACCGCTCGCTCGGGCGACGGTGATCTGCGGGCCGAGGGCCAGACCGTGCTGGACAACCGGGCCGGCTGGCCAACGACGATCCGCATTGAAGGTGAAAACTTCGAAGTGGCCCGCATTCCCGAGGCCCGGGTTGTCGTCACACCCGATCTGCACCTCGAGCTGCAGGGGCGCAGCATTGATATCAGTGGCAAGGTCCATGTGCCCTTTGCCCGACTGCAACCGAAAGATGTCACCACCGCTGCACGGGTGTCGGAGGACGTGGTGATCGTCGGTGGCGAGGAAGCGGTCGAGGAGAAATGGCAAATCACCACCAGAGTGCGAGTAACGCTGGGGGATCGGGTGAGCCTGTACGGCTTCGGTTTCGACGGGCGGCTGGGCGGCGACCTGCTGCTCATGGACAGCCCCGGCGAACTGACCACCGCGACCGGTGAGATCAACGTTGTCGAAGGTCGGTATACCGCCTACGGCCAGCGTCTCACGGTGGAGCACGGACGTCTGTTGTATACGGGTGGTCCGGTCAGCAACCCCGGCCTGAATCTGCGTGCGATACGCCAGGTAAATAACGTCACCGCCGGCATCCGCGTGCGTGGCAGCCTCAATCAACCGGAAGTCGAACTGTTCTCCATCCCGGCCATGGGCCAGACCGATGCACTGGCCTACCTGATGCTGGGGCGTCCGCTGGAAACCGCCTCCGGTGAAGAGGGCAGCATGATGGTCAAAGCGGCGCTGGCCCTGAGTCTGAGCGGCGGCGACAGCCTGGCACGCCAAATCGGCGATCGTTTCGGGCTGGATGAGATGCGTGTCGAAGCCAGCGACACCGGCGAACAGGCTTCCCTGGTCATGGGTCGCTACCTGGCACCCAGGCTCTACGTCAGTTACGGCGTTGGCATTGTCGAGTCGTTCAATACCCTGAGCGTGCGATATCAGTTATCCGACCGCTGGTATATCAAGGGCGAAAGCGGCGAGCACCAGAGTGCGGATATTCTGTTTACCATCGATCGGTAACAGAATGATAAGTTACCAGTTTGTCACCAACGTCACTTATGGAAGAAAACCGGGTCCTGACCTGGATTTAGCGGGACTGGTCTGAAGTTCAGACGGCCCCGGCAGAACGGGACTGTGTGCGTTGCAGCTCGACAAGATGCGGCAGCAGTTCGGAATTTTTCTGGATGTGGAAGATAAAGCGTGGCACATCCTGTTCGGTACTCTGGGCCATGAACGGCTCTCCCCAGAAACTGAGCAGCGCCTCGGTCCCGCCGCTTGATTGACTGTCGGCCAGAATAAACGAGGTCGTCTTGCTCAAGTGGCACCAGCGCGGCTCCTTGACCTTTAACTGACCGGAGCATTCGGCGATTCGGGGCTGCAAAGTCTGCCACAAATCTTTCTGTGACGCGTCGAGTACAAACTGGATGGATGTTACCAGTGGATTATCGATAGCCGGTTTGAGTAGTGCATCGAACAGAGGTCGTGGGATATACATGGACAGACAGACATTAAACCAGATCGTCTCCCCGCTCATATTCCGGACGAAATGTTCATTCACCGGACGCAGATGACGCGGCCCGACCAGCACCACGTCAGGCATCCTGAGCGAGGCCTGGATGCGCTCTACCGCCTGCGCGGTGGACTCGACCTGCTCGGCGGTCAGTTCATTGTTACGGGTATGGCGCATGAAGTTGATAAACAGCAAACCCAGCAGGGCAAGAAGAATAGGCAGCACTACCGCCTCATCCACCACATGCAGAAGATGCAGGATAACGGCAATCACTGCGGCGAGGATCCCTGCAATGGCGTCCCATTCATAACCCAGAAATTTTTTCAGTTTCATTGCCATAGTATTCGGCTGCTGGTTGGTATGCTGATTAAAGAGCCTGCAATGCGCGGTTTGGCACCGGTCTCAAGTCTCTGCTGTTCGGCGGCTCAGCCAGAACAGACCAATAAAGAGCAGCAGCCAGGCAGCCGTACGCAATGTCATGGCCCGAAGGCTGTCAATCGCCACGGCCCCGCCCGAGTTGTAAAGCAGCCAGATGGCGGCAAGGACAAGCAGGTTCAGCACAAAGACAGCTGCAGCCCCGTTTCGCCCAGAATGAACATTACGCCACGCGACAATCCCCACGCCGATGTAAATAAATCCCATTACCGTGTTGTAGACGAGCAAGGGCAGAAAGACCACATACCCCGGATCGGAGCCGGTCAGGACACGACTGCCCGCAAAGACCGTTACCACCCCAAAAAGCACCGCGATAAGGGCCAGGCTTTTTCGTATTAGATTGAGGTAGAATGGATGATTCAATTTTCTCTCCAAATCAGTATCAGGCCTTATCCGGCCTGAGATCGTTCATGGCGGAATGGCAAAAGGCAAGATCTGGGCCTGATTCCGTAAATTTTGGTAGAGCTAACGTTTAAGTTAAAGGGCGCCGCGCTTTTTTGCAGCGTCCATTTTTGAACACATTGTTATGTATTTTAATGCATTTCATTACTTAAATAATTAAATATATGCTCTACTTCGTAGTTGTTAAATATTTCATCAAAATATTGTATATATCCATTTATCTCGTTTAAGGTTAAGACTTTAACGTGTTTAAACTCTTCTTTAGGCTTAATTTTTGTCATTACAATAACATTTCTGATCGGTATTCTTGTGCTGCCCCAATGATGGCGAACCAGATTAATATTTGACTCGCTATTTAACAACACAAATAACGCATAACTAGTTCTTGATATTTGTTTTACTGGAGACCTTAGGTCTAGATTGTTTATTGATTTTTTGCTTCAATTCTTGGTTTCAAGAAGAAAAATTCCCGATTTGCTAATTAATAGGTGATCTATTTGAATACTAAATATTCTGTCGTTTTCTCTTTTGTTATAAATAGGTGGATTAAATTCCATTGAAAAGTCATTGATCAAATAATAGTCATTTGAAAGCTTTTCTAATTCTTTTACAGTAGAATTTTCTCCAACCGCTCCGACTATTAACGTATAGAGTCCGTCGACTACTTCTTTTGTATAATCTAGTTTTTTAATTGATTCAGCACATCTGACATATAGAACTTTTTCATAATTATTTTCTAGTTTTGATCTTTTGTGGCTTAATGATTTTATTTTAAAAAAATAGACTATTTTGTTAAATAAGTTTTTATTGCTTTTTTCTACAGCCTTTTTATTTTTTCGTCTAATTCTTTTATTTCCTGATTTAGTGTGATCTTAGTGATTTTAGGTATTTCTTCCTTTTCTGATTCATAATTCTTTAAAAAATCATTAGTTTCACCAATAGAATTAAATCTGGTTATACCATTGTCATTTAATACCGATTTCAATTTCTTGAGAGGCTCTATTTTCCCTACAACAATAGCCATAATTAACCATAAATTAATTTGTTTATGAAGCTATGCCATCAAAATAGGTCAGTTCGCTAATTACACATAACGATTGTATTAAACCGCACCGCTTTTCGGTGTCGGTTTGAATGACTTGTTATGCATTACCAACTACAAGTTTCTCTTAGTGGTTTAATGGCATTTTCTAGCCCTGCGGTATTAAAAACTGCGGTCACAGGACTTTCGTTGTATGGTGTAACTTGAGCAACCAATTTTGCTGAAGTCAGCATCTCTTTTAAGAATGGGATTGGCTTGCGGTGAAATGTTGCCTTTTTGTCAGTGGATAGACTCCACCTTTGAGTCATTGCCTTATTATCACCTACTCTGGTTAGAACATCGGCTTCGCTACCAAGATAATCGTTCCAGCCAATATATAGGTCAGTCGTATTGCTCTTGCACCTTGCAACCAGATAAACAGCCTTCCCCCATTTGTTTTTTCCAGAATCTGCATGTAGAACCAATGTAACTGTTTTAGAGTCATCCACGGGGTTTACATCAACAGAAACCTGCCATTTACCTCTTCCTGTTATAGATGTTGGTTGATTCTGACGACCATCCAGATTTTTAGATTTTGCTAGCCTGTCAAAACATTCAAGCCGAGCCAAATCACCCTCAATAACTGCACATTTAGCATATTCTTTTTCGTCTATAGCAGCGTATGAGTTTACAGCCAAAAGAAGTGAGGCTGCCAAGAATGTAAATTTCTTAATCATGCTTCGATTTCTCCTTGTGAGGCTTAACGATGTTGCTCAGCCGCGCTGAAACCGCATAGCGGTTTTGGCGTCGGTTGCAGCACCTAGTTAGCTGTACTTACTACGTGCGGATACCATATTCCACCGTGTTACCTACTTGTATTGTCTCGTCGTTAAGCTCGATTGCATATCGGGGTTCCGGCTGTCTTACAACCACACTTCTCCGCCTAAGAGCTACCCAGTACGGGGTTCGTGTGCCCGGTTGCGTGTCTTTATGGATAAGGCAGTCATTCCAAATCAGAAGAACGACATTGACCGATGTGTTCTTGCCGGCAATGGCCTTTTCCGCTAGTGCAATGTGTTCCTTGACACGATTGGGGATATCATCCGAAAAGTCTGTCGGATTATTTATGCGATCGGATATGTCTAGCGCAGCTATACCGAATGCACGCTGATCCATATACTTTATTTGCTTATTCGCTTTCTGAATGACCTTGGCAATCCGCTGGTCATTGGATTTTTCGTCAATACGCTTACAATCCACGATTATTGGGTCATTGATTTCGTGATTGCATATCCGAAAGTCAGCTGCGGAGGGCTGCTCGTACGCCTCCACATAATCGCCGTGTGATATATGCCAAGCTGCATATGCAATCTCCGACATCACGGAAAGAAATCCGCCGTGGTTCTTAATTTCGCCCCGTAACCTAGCCAATACTGAGTCGTCTCCCAAGTTCGCGAGATCAGCGATTGTTAGCTTCTGCACGTTACCTTGGGTCGCTTGGATGATAAGAGCATTATCCAGAATGACCTCAGCGATAGCGTGGAGCTTCGGTTCATCGTCGGGCAACCGGAGATTACCATCCTTCTCAAGGAGATCCTTGCACAAAGACCAACGCACGTAGGCCGGATGGCCTTGTCTAGACGCGTGCGCAACGTGGAACCACTCTTTGCCGAAAAGGCTTTCCAAGATGTTCTTTTGCGCCGCGAAGAATGCCGTTTGGTCCATGGTCGACAGCCCATCCTGTATTGGCTAACGCCCGGCTCACCGAGCAAATTTTTGTTGGCGGTATTTTTGCGTGTTCTTGCAAAAATGGTGACAGCGGAAATTTGTCCGGTGCAGCCGCTTGTTAGATCACTTTACCAGTCACTTTTGCTTTTACTGGAATTGATCGACGCCAGAATCTCATCACCAAACTTTAGCAAGGCTGGCTTGATTTTATCCATATCTCCTTGAGAGTTGACAGGGCCATCATATGCGGGGCTTGAAATACCTGAACTATATGATGCTGGCCAAGATAATTTAATGTTTGAAAAGCTGATCTTGAATTTCTGATCTTTCATGTCAACTCGCATTGTGAATGGGACTTTCCAGTCACTCTTAGCTAAACAACCCATCCCGCTACATGGGTATTGAATTATCCCATTACCAATTATTATGCCGTCTTCTTTTGAATCTAGTTCGATGACAGATTTTGCAGATTTAAAGTTTTCTGCGATCCATATCTTGGTTGAGGTGTATATCTGGTCTTTTGTATGATTGGGAACCTCGACTACCCTTTCAAAAGTTCTATCGGCTTCGGCAACAGGCTGCATACCGGCGCAGCCTCCCAGGACCAAGGCCACTCCAAATATTGCAATAAAATTTCTGAACTTCATATAGCTCCCCTTTTTGTGATTGATCTAACGTTTGGCATGTGGGGCTGGAAACCGCAAAGCGAAGCGGCGCGGTTGACAGTCCCGTACGATGCCATTGTTAGTTGCTTTTTTATTGGACATTAACTGACGGCACTGGACTTTCAGTATATGCAAAATTAACTACAACGTCATCTTTAACTAAAATATCTAGGGTTTTCTGCATCCCGGTAGTTTTTACATCCATTGTAAAAACATAGCTTTGAGCTGTGCTTGTGCCGCTAGAATGCATATACATCCATTTTTCTTCATTAGCAGAAATTACTGTTTTCGAAAATGGTTGGCCAAATAAATTAGCTAAATCTGCTGTAGTGGTTTTTCCTTTTACGATTTTATTTACATTTTCACTAGGAAACGGGTTACCCACAGAATAATTCGATGTGGCACATCCAGATATTAAAGATAGAGTGAAAAGAAATGCGATTATTGTAGTTTTCATGTATCTCTCCCTTTTGATAGCAACTAACGCCTCACATCACCTGCAGCAAAAAGCAGAGCGACGAAGGAGCGGCGCCTTTTGCTATCCGAGTGTATGTGATTGTTAGCGCTCATTTCTTTGATGGCATCTTTTCCTTATATGCGGCTTCTAGTTTTGCCTCACAATCAGCATGCTTATCGTTGCCTGAACAAACCTGCTTCTTGATTGAACAGAATTTACTCATATTTTCATCCAGTTCTTTCACTCTTTGGCATATTTCCGCACCAATACAATAATCATGAGAAGCATCTGAGTTCGAGCATTCCATTAACGATTCTTTAGCTCCTGGATATTTTGACAGCTTGTCCAGTTCTTTAATATAGTGTTTGACGGACAACGCGGTATAGCCTATATCATATTGTCCGAACACGCCCATGAATGCGCTTCGAATATCTCCACAGTTTTTTGAATATAGTTCCTCAAACTCTTCCTTGTCACCATCCAGAGCGATAGTAGAATCTAGCGATATTAACTTTTTAATCTCTCCATCAATTTCCAACCAGACATCCCCCGTAATACCCTTTTCTTCATTATTTACAGCCACTTCGGCATAAAAAGGCCGTGCCGACCCATAAACTGCCATAGCATTCTGGGCTGAATATTGGCCACATAGGGTCGCAAACTCTAACTCCTTCTCTGGCGCTACACTAATGCCATGATCGTTAAGTACGCGCATATATTCATAGTTCGTATTCCGAAACCTTACACTTTCAGGAAACTTGAAAAGCTGTGAAAGGCTATGCTCCATAATTTTTCTTAGGTCAGTTTCTCGTTGATTAGATTGACTCTTTGAATCCTCGCTCAAATCAATTTCTTCTGAGGACTTGTATCCAGTTTCACTGGATGTTGGCGTCTGTAATATGCCTATGTTCATACCCATGATGATGACAATAGCCGACAATAGTGCGATTTTTATAAACTCAATAGCTATTTTCACGATTTCCTCCATGTCCAATTTTGAGCGCTAACAGTGATTTAGACAGAATCTGTATTTTCCCGGATATAGACAGAATCTGCCTATTCCGTTTGAAATTTCTTGAATTATTTCCCATAATCCTAGCAGGCAATTGGACTGCCTGCATCCAATAACAGCTAAAGGAGTAGCGCTATGGACAACCCTTCCGTATCCCGGTTCTGGGATAATTATATCGAAAAAACAAAAACTTATAACATCAAGCCGAAGGTGGCGCGATGGTACGTGCGCCATGCGGAGCAGTACATCAAGGCGCACCCCAATCAGCGTCTGGGGAGCCACACCCCGCGCGAAGTCGAGGAATATCTGCGGGACAAAGGCAGAAATGCACCCCTGGAAGACTGGCAGTTTCGCCAGATCGTGGACGCGCTCAAGATTCTATTTGTGGAGATGGTCCAGCCTGCCTGGGCAGGGGACTTTTCATGGCAGGATTGGTCCATGGCAGCGCAGTCCCTGCGCGACAATCATGCTACTGTCGCCCGGGATTATCAGGCCGATGGTGGGCACGATCCTGAAGCCCATGCCGCCGGACTGGATGAAAAAGATTCGGTTCTTTACAAGCATGTTTTCAAGCGATATCCCGAACATGTTAAAGCCTTTGTGGCGGCGATACGCACCAGGCAATATTCGATTCGCACTGAACGATCCTACATTGGCTGGTTTTTGAGATATATCAGGTACCATGATATGACTGATCCGGCGAGATTGTCAGAGCAACACATCGGTCAGTTCCTCGATTATCTGGTTTTGAATCGCAATGTAGCCGCCAGCACCCAGAGTCAAGCATTGAATGCATTGATATTTTTTTACAAGCAGGTATTGCAGCGTGAGATGAATGAAAAGATTTCATTTGCACATTCAAAAAAACCGCGACGGCTTCCTGTTGTTCTTACGCGCGATGAGGTCAGGAAGTTGATGGAGAAAATTGACGGAGAAACGCAACAGTTAATGGCAAATCTCTTGTATGGATGTGGAATGCGACTGATGGAGTGCGTCAGACTGCGGGTTCTGGATGTGGATTTCGGCTATCGACAGATACTCGTACGTGAAGCAAAAGGGAAGAAAGACCGGGTTGTACCGATTCCCAACAAATTGATCGATTGCTTGCAGGAGCAGGTCGACAAGATCAGGGCTTTACATAAAGAAGATCTGGAAAATGGTTTTGGCAGGGTGTATATCCCCGGGGCATTGGCAAGAAAATACCCTAACGCGGAAAAAGAGTTTCGCTGGCAATATGTTTTTCCCTCATCCAGAGTCTCAACCGACCCGCGAACAGGCGTTGTTCGTCGGCATCATATTCATGAAAACGGGTTGCAAAAGTATATCAAGCGGGCAGCGGAACAGGCCAGCATCACCAAGAAAGTGAACTGTCATGCCTTGCGCCATTCATTTGCTACCCATTTACTGGAGTCGGGTTACGATATTCGTACGGTACAGGAATTACTTGGGCATGCCGATGTCTCGACGACCATGATCTATACACATGTACTGAATATGCCCGGGGTGAGCGTGGTCAGTCCGCTGGATATGCTGGAACGGTAGTCCTTCTGCTGCGACGCAGGCCAGGCAGTATGGCTGGTTGGATTAATGCATGTTGTTGCAATTATCTTGCATGTACCCTGAGTGCGTTTATATCAATCGGTACCGGTTCGATGTGTCGATTTGAGTTTATAGTCAGGCCGTAGTTTTTGATAAAGAAATTCTGGTGCGAAATCCGCACCGTTCGGCCAGGTGATTGTGTCGAGTTCCGCATTCAGCTCAAATTTTTTAAACCGGTCTTTATCTTTCAGGGGCTCAAATATTTCACCCCATAGTTCGCCGAAAAGGTCGATTTCGCCTTCTACGCCGTCAGTAAAGCTTAGCCAGATGCGGTAGTCACCCCGGTATTTGGCTTCTTTAAGTCTTGGTAGCATTGTTTTACACCAGTGGCTCGATTTTCTTCAGGGCCTTTCTTTCACGGGCAAGATTCCAGTCCTCCATGAGTTCGGCTCTGTGGTATTCGCACCATTCCTGTACCAGGCCCAGGACTCGCGGAGGTAAGGTGCCGCCCACAACCTCCCCCGTATCAATTGCGACAACGGCCTCGAGATCGCCATATTTCGCATGAAAATGTGGAGGCGCATGATCGTTGTAGTACATCGCGATGATAATTCCCAGAAAGCGGCTAATCTCGGGCACGGTATCTCTCCTTTTAATCGTGCCAATGATGTTGTGGGGATACTGACCGGCGTTCCAGACAGTCAGATTATTCAAAGTCCCCATGATAAAAATAGCCGTTTTTTATCGGATTGCCAGGTAATTACCTAACCAGGCAGGTTCGAAGGGGATGCTGTGGTTAGTCGACCGGCACCCCGATTAAATCATGCTCGGTGGCCGCGACGATCTTCACCTCCATGAACTGCCCCGGCTGTACCTCGTCTTCGACCTGGTCCAGGATCACGGCACCGTCGATCTCGGGGGCGTCGGCACTGGAGCGGCCGAGCAGGAGGTTTTCCTCGCTGAAGCCGTCGACAATGACTTGCATCGTCTGGCCGATCTTCTGTTGCAGTTTTTCGGCGCTGATCTCGGCCTGGCGTTGCATGAAGCGTTCGAGGCGTTCCTGGCGCAGTTCTTCGGGGACGGGATCGGGCAGGTCGTTGGCGCTGGCACCTTCCACCGGCGAGTAGGCGAAGGCGCCGACCCGATCCAGTTGCGCCTCGTTTAAAAACTCCAGCAGCTCCTCGAACTCCTGTTCGGTCTCGCCGGGGAAGCCGACGATGAAGGTGGAGCGTAAAGTGATGTCCGGGCAGATCGCGCGCCAGTCTTCGATGCGGCGCAGGGTTTTTTCGATGTTGCCGGGGCGTTTCATTAATTTGAGAATGCGCGGCGCGGCGTGCTGAAACGGCACATCCAGGTAGGGCAGGATCAACCCCTCGGCCATCAGCGGGATGACCTCGTCCACGTGCGGATAGGGATAGACATAATGCAATCGCACCCAGGCGCCGTACTCGCGCGCCAGCTTGCCCAGCGCGGCGGCCAGTTCGGTCATGCGGGTTTTCAGCGGGCGTCCGCCCCAGAATTCGGTGCGGTATTTGACATCCACGCCGTAGGCGCTGGTGTCCTGCGAGATGACCAGTAACTCTTTGACGCCGCTTTTGAACAGGTTTTCCGCCTCCTGCATCACCTCGCCGATCGGCCGGCTGACCAGATCGCCGCGCATGGCGGGAATGATGCAGAAGCTGCAGCGATGGTTGCAGCCTTCGGAGATTTTCAAATAGGCATAATGCTTCGGCGTCAGCTTGAGGCCCTCGGCCGGGATCAGATCGGTATAGGGATCGTGCGGTTTGGGCAGATGCTGGTGTACATGATCCATGACCTCCTGCAGGGCGTGCGGGCCGGTCACCGCCAGCACCTGCGGGTGGGTCTGCTGCACGATGTCGCCCTTGGCGCCCAGGCAGCCGGTGACGATCACCTTGCCGTTTTCATCCAGCGCCTCGCCGATGGCCTCCAGGGATTCTTCCACCGCGCTGTCGATAAAGCCACAGGTGTTGACCAGCACCAGCTGGGCATCGTCATAATCGGAGACGATGTCGTAGCCCTCGGCGCGCAGCCGGGTGAGGATCTGTTCCGAATCGACCAGCGCCTTGGGGCAGCCGAGGCTGATAAAACCGACTCTGGGTGCGGGGTTTGACATAGGGGTATTCGGGTTGTGGTTGCGAGGGGCGGGAGTATATCACTTATCAACACAGGGCCGAGGGACGAGTTACGAGGGACGAGGAAAATCTTCAACCACGAAGGCACAAAGACACGAAGGTTAAAAAGATTAACTCATTGTATTGGGGACATTGCGGCGCAGACTGGGTGTAGGCCGGACATAGCAACGCGGTGTCCGGCAGCCGGAGAATTGCCCGATACCGCTTTGCTATATCGGGCCTATCCCCTGTCTAGCATGGATTCCGGCCTGCGCCGGAATGACGCCAATGTAATGAATGATTTCTTCATGAACTTCGTGTCTTGGTGTCTTCGTGGTTCAGTTTTTTTTACTCGTTACTCGTCCCTCGGCCCTCTTGCTTGCGACCAGCAAGCAAGTGGATTGGCCACTGGATCGGTTTGAGTTGTGAGGGATCCGGCCAGTGTTCGCCAAGCTGTTTTTCGAGTTCGGGTAACGGGTTGTGATTGTGATCGGCGAGGTAGCGTTGGGTGGCGGACCAGGTGGCGAGGTAACCGATGACCTCGGGCAGGGTCCATTGCGCCTGGATGTGAAAGGCCGGGGTGTCGAGTTGTGCAAAGGGAAAGGGTAAACCGGTGTAGCCTGCCTCGATCCAGTGGCGTTCGGCAGGCCAGTAATCTTTCAGTGTGTTGGCGTAATAGTCGTTGACCAGCGCATCGATCGCCGGGGCGATGGAAAACAGGCCGTAGCCCCAGACGGCCAGCACGCCGCCGGGTTTGAGCAGGCGAGTGGCCTCGGCATTGAAGCGGGCGTGGTCGAACCAGTGCGCGGCCTGGGCGACGCTGATCAGATCAAAGGTCTCATCGGGAAACGGCAGTTGCTCGGCGGTGCTGCAAAGATACTCGATGGTGTGTTGCTTTTGCGCGTTGCGCAGTTGTGCCAGGCTCGGTTCGCAACCGATGACCTGGGCAAAGTATCCGCCCAGGGCGACGGCGGCCTGGCCGTTGCCGGTGGCCACATCCAGCGCCCGGTCATGCTGCGGACACAGCGAGGCCAGATAATCAAACAGCTCGGGCGGATAGTGGGGCCGGTAGCGGGTGTAGTCCGCCGCCTGAGTCGAGAAGTGATCGGCGAAGGCCATGCATCAGGCAGCGCGCCGGACCTGTTTGATCGCGGTCAGGCGGGCCTTGTGCATCGCCTCGGCGATCTCCTGACCCTGCAGGCCCTGTTCGACGAACGGTCTGGCCTCGATGGCGCTTGCGGCGGCGAAGGCCTCCCGCATGATGCGCGGCTGATCGAAGGTCCGATCTTCGTAACCGGGACGCCCGCGCGAGTCGGCCTCGCAGGCCAGCAGGAACTGTTCATAGCGTTCGGGACGGCGAAAGGCGTCCAGTGCTTCCAGGGTTTTTAATAACGTCGTGTCCTTGAGCTCGCCGGCGCGGTGGTAGTGCAGATGATAGCGGGTCACCATGATCGCCAACTCGCGAAACTCGTTGGGGATTTTGTAGCGATCGCACAGCGCCTCGACCAGCGGCACGCCGCGTTCTTCGTGATCGATGTGCGAGGGCAGCTCTTCGGCCGGCGTGGTGCCTTTGCCCAGATCGTGGACCAGCGCGGCGAAACGCACTGCCGGATCCTTTGACAACTTCACCGCCTGTTGCAGCACCAGCATGGTGTGCACGCCGGTGTCGATCTCCGGGTGATGCTGTTCCGGTTGTGGCACGCCATACAGGCGATCGACTTCGGGAAACAGTCTGGCCAGCGCGCCGCACTCGCGCAGTACTTCGAAGAAGGTTTCCGGGTGATTCTCCTGCAGGGCGCGCAGGGTTTCCTGCCAGACCCGTTCGGGCACCAGCGCGTCGACCTCGCCGTTGTCGACCATCTGCTGCATCAGTGTTTGGGTCTCGTCGGCCACCCGAAAGCCGAACCCGGCAAACCGGGCGGTGAAGCGCGCCACTCGCAGGATGCGCACCGGGTCCTCGACAAAGGCCGGCGAGACATGGCGCAGCAGGCGATCCTTGAGGTCCTGCTGGCCACCGAAGGGGTCGATGATCTCGCCGGTGTCGGTTTCGGCCATGGCGTTGATGGTCAGATCGCGGCGGGCCAGATCGGCTTCCAGGGTGACATCGGGGGCGGCGTGAAAGGTGAAGCCGGTATAGCCGGGGCCGGTCTTGCGCTCGGTGCGGGCCAGGGCATGTTCTTCCCGGGTCTCGGGGTGCAAAAAGACGGGAAAGTCCTTGCCCACCGGGCGATAGCCGGTCTCGCGCATCTCCTCTGGCGTGCTGCCGACCACCACCCAGTCGTGGTCCTTGACCGGCAGGCCGAGCAGTTTGTCGCGGACGCAGCCGCCTACGTGATACTTTTCCATGCTGCGATCATACTCCCGCCAGGGGCGATGTTGAATTTTGAATGCTGAATTTTGAATGTTTAATGTCGGCGAAGGAGGTGACAGTGCCGATCCTGAAACAACATTGTCAATGATTTCGGGTCCGGTAAACAGATAATTTAAAATTCAACATTCAACATTGCTCAACCCGACCATGTGTCGAGGATTGTTACTCCCGCCGCGCCTTGCGCCGGAAGATCTGATAGCGATCCCGGTAGGTCTTGTGCCGCAGATATTGCGGTATAACGGCTTCCAGTGCGGCCGGCTCGATCCCGAATACCTCACGCAGCACCTTGTCGCTTTCGGGGCAGACGCTGTCCATCTGCAGCGAACGGTAGTTATCGCGGGAGAAAGGCTTGCCGGGCGCGTATTCGAGCAGGTTGGCCTGCAGGGTGGAACCGATACGGCCCAGCGGAATAATACGGCGGTTGATGTCGAGGGTATCGATGATGCGTTCAACAATCTGCCGCAGGGTATATTCGTGGGGGCCGCACAGATTGTAACGCTGGCCGTAGGTGGCTGGATCGTTGAGACTTTGGGTGAAGGCGGTGGCCACATCGCCCACATAGACCGGCGCAAAGCGGGCATCGGGGCAGGCCAGGGGAAACAGCCAGGGTGTTTTTTTCAGTAGCGAGGCGAAGCGGTTGATGAAGCTGTCTTCGGGGCCGAAGATCACCGAAGGACGGAATGAGGTAACATTGAGATCGGTGGTGGCATGGACACGGTGTTCAGCTTCGCCCTTGCTGCGCAGATAATAGCTGCTGCCGGTGCCCGGATCGGCGTTGAGCGCGCTCATGTGCAGCAGCCGCTGTATACCGTGGGCGCGACAGACCTTGATAACCTTATCGCTCAGTTCGACATGGGCACGATAGAAACCCTTGCCGTTGTCGCGGGTCTCGTTGAGTATACCGACCAGATTGATAACCGCATCCTGATCGGCGAAAAATCGACTCAGGGTCTTTTCATCGTGCACATCGGCATCGAAGACTTCCACGGTCGGCATCACCAGCAGTTCCCGATGCGCCTCGCGGCGTCGGGTCAGGACCCGTATGCTGTGACCCTCTCTGACCAGATGGTTGATCAAATGCGTTCCGACAAAGCCGGTCCCGCCGAGGATGCAGATGCGTCGTCTCATGGATGTTTCACCTTTTTGTCCGGTTGCATTGTCATTATTTGTCCCTATTATAGGCATGGCAATGGTTCAAATGCGAGAGCCCGTAAAATCAGAGCCTGGGCGAAAATATGACGTCTATACTTTAATATGTATGAACGACAGACGCGAACGATAAAGGAGTCCGCATGAGTTTCGAAGTCATCAACCCGGCAACTGGTGAAAAGGAAGGCGAATTTCCGGCCTGGGAGGACGCCCGGATTGATCAGGCGCTGGAACAGGCGGCCGAGGTCGCACCGCAATGGCGCGCCCTGACCATTAGCGAGCGCTGTGAACTGATGCGCGGGGTCGCGAAGGTCCTGCGTGACAACAAGGAGCAATACGCCGCGCTGATTACCCGGGAGATGGGGAAACTGATCAACGAGGCCCGGGGCGAGCTCGAAAAATGTGCCTGGGTTTGTGAATATTATGCGGATAAGGCCCCAGAGTTCCTGCACGACGAGCCGATCGAGAGCGATGCAGGCAAAAGCTATGTGGCCTATCAGCCGCTGGGCACCGTGCTGGCGGTAATGCCGTGGAATTTTCCCTTCTGGCAGGTGTTTCGTTTCGCGGCGCCGGCGTTATGCGCCGGTAACACCGGACTGTTGAAGCACGCCTCCAATGTGCCGCAGTGCGCGCAGGCAATCGAAGCGATATTTCGTGAAGCGGGCTTTCCCGATGGTGTATTCACCACATTGATGATCCGCGCCTCGCAGGTGCAAAAAGTGATCGAGGATCCCAGGGTGCAGGCCGTTACCCTGACCGGCAGCGAACCGGCCGGACGCCAGGTGGCCGCGGTGGCAGGATCGGTATTGAAAAAGAGCGTGCTGGAGCTGGGCGGATCCGACGCCTTTGTGGTGCTGGAGGACGCGGATCTGGACGAGGCGGTCAAAAGTGCAGTGGCCTCCCGCTTTCTCAATGCCGGACAGAGTTGTATCGCGGCCAAGCGCTTTATTGTGGTGGATGCGATTGCCGAGGATTTTGTTGCCCGCTTCAAGGCCGGGGTCGAAAGCCTGCAGCCCGGCGATCCGCTGGATGAAAACACCAGCCTGGCGCCGATGGCACGCAGCGATTTACGCGAGGAGCTGCACAAGCAGGTGGTCGACAGCCTGGCCGCGGGCGCGGTCAATGTCACCGGCTGCGATCTCTATGAGGATATGCCCGGGGCGTATTATAAAGCGTCGATTCTGGACCAGGTCGGTCCCGGCATGCGCGCCTATAGCGAGGAGTTATTCGGTCCGGTGGCGATCGTGATCCGGGCGAGGGACGAGGCCGATGCACTGCGGATTGCCAATGACACCACCTTCGGACTGGGGGGGAATGTCTGGACCCGGGACAGTGATCGGGGCGAGCGACTGGCCCGACAACTGGACTGTGGTTGTGCCTTCGTTAACAGCTTTGTCAAAAGCGATCCGCGTCTGCCCTTTGGCGGGATCAAACTCTCCGGTTACGGCCGCGAACTGTCCCATCACGGCATCCACGAATTCGTCAACGCCAAGACCGTGTGGATTAAGTAATTTTGAATTTTCAATTTTGAATGTTGAATGGAAGGAAAGGGCCGGCTCAGGTTACTAAATAGTTAATTTAAAATTCAGAATTGAACATTCAACATTGCCTTTATTATATGTCAAACCGCTCGTGGAGGATTCGTGGTTTGCCGAAGTAATAACCCTGCCCCCAGTTGACGCCGATTTCGCGTAAAGTTTCCAGGGTTTGCTGATTTTCGATAAATTCACCAATGGTGATCAGATCCAGGTCATTGGCAATACTTTGAATGCCCTTGATGATGGCGCGTATCCGGCTTTCGGTGGCGACACGTTGTACCAGCTGGCCGTCTATCTTGAGAAAAGAGACCGGCAAGTCGGCCAGGTAGTTGAGTGACGAATAACCGACGCCAAAATCATCGATTGCCAGGCGCAGGCCGAAATCCAGAAACGGCGCAAGAATCTCTCGCGTATCGTCAAGGTTGTGCAGCAAAGCCTGTTCGGTGATTTCGATGACCAGAGGTTTTTCATTACCTAGCTGGTCACTGCATGCCTGGCACTCCCGCAGGGCGGTATCCAGTATGCCCTGGACCAGCTCCGGATGTCGGAGCAGTTCCGCGGATATGTTGACAAAATGAGGCTGAGGCGGGTTGTTCTGGCGAATACTCTCACTGCAGTACAGGATAGCCTGCCGGGTCACCTCGAAATCGATCCGGTGCACCAGCTGCAGATGGACGGCAGCATCGATGAATTGTCCGGCGGGGATGGGTTCGCTGCCGGGGACGATGATCCGGGCCAGCGCTTCGTCGGCGACCACCTGGCCGGTTTGCAAGTCAACAATGGGCTGGTAGGCCGGTATGACTCGGTTTTCCTGCAGTGCATTTTCCAGCCGGGTCGCAATACTCAAAAACGAGCCGCGATTTTCCTGACTGCTGGCGACGCGGTTTCGTCCGGCTCGTTTGGCTTCGTACAGTGCTGCATCCGCCGTCCTTAAAATGTCAGAAACGGTTTTGCCATCATGCGGGTAACTCGCGACCCCGATGCTACAGGTGGTGAAAATTTCTCTCTGCCGGGACGTGATGGAAAACCCGGCAATGCTCGCGCGTATCTGTTTGGCAGTTTTAAGCCCGGCCTGAATATCCGTTTGCGGAAGAATGCATAAAAACTCTTCGCCGCTCCAGCGACCGATCAGCTCCTGTTGTGTGGCCAGCTGTTGTATGTGGCCGGCGAGGTGTTGTAGCAACGTATCGCCTACCGGATGCCCGTAGCTGTCATTGATTAGTTTAAAACGATCCAGATCGATCAACAGAACAGTGTAAGGCGTCTTGCTTTTCTTGTGTTGCTCGTGCAGCTGAATCAGGGTTTGTTGAATCGCATCGCGATTGGCAAGATGGGTCAGTGGGTCATAGTTGGACTGATCGATCTGGATGTAATGGTTCTCGCCGGTATGGCTGAGATCATGAAATATGATTGCAGCAGTATTCTTATCAAGTGGGGTTATGCTGTAGTCCACCAGCAGAGTCTGATCGTCGACTGTTTTTATTCGTTGAGAGGTAAAGGCGATAGACGGTTGTGTGTCCGCCAGGAACTGCTGGATAAAAGCAGGGTCCAGAGGCTGGTTGTCGGGCAGGGGCTGGAAAAGAGCGCCAAGCGACTGCCCCGGCGCCTGCTCCCGGCTTTGATTTAGCCAGCGCGAGGCGGCCTGATTAATGAAAGTAACACGGCCTTCACGATCAACCCCGATAACCCCGTCGCTGAGATTATTCAGCAGTTGTTCGCCACTGATATAGGGGGGTACGGCTTTGTCTCGAACGCTGTTCGACACATTTACTCTCCAGTGTGACGCATGCCTGCGCCGGGGTTAAATTCCCAGTAGAAACGTTGGCTATTAGAGATGTGCTACTACTATTTATAAGCATAGAATATCCGTATGAGAAATGACAAACCCCGCACACAGGAAGTGGCGACGCTCAGGCGCACTCTTTCATTGCCGCTGGTGACATTCTATGGTATCGGCACCATTCTGGGTGCCGGTATTTATGTATTGGTCGGCAAGGTGGCCGGTGTCGCCGGCATGTTGACGCCGCTGGCCTTCGCTACTCTGATGCACGGTTTTGCGGGTTATTTGAAGGTCTATGTTCAGTTTTCCGACGGGTTGGTGATTCTGGTCATGCTTTTGATACTGGGCGCAGTGGTAATCTGGGGGATAGCCCAGTCGGTGACGGTTGCGGTGATCATGACACTGTTTGAAATGGGCGGTCTGTTGCTGATCATCTGGGTGCCGGGCGTCGGGGCGGTGGTCAGTGTGTTGTTTTTGAGCACCCAGATTTACGAATTCGTCATAAACTGACTCATGGAATATTACCTGCTCTACCTGTTGCTGGGGATGATTGCCGGCATTGCCGCCGGTTTGCTGGGCATTGGTGGCGGTCTGATCATCGTCCCGGTGCTGGTGTTTATCTTCGAGCGCCAACAGTTTGATCCCGGGGTTATCGTGCATCTGGCGGTAGGCACCTCGCTGGCGACAATCGTCCTGACTTCCCTCTCCTCGGTGCGCGCGCATCACCGCCATGGTGCCGTGTTATGGCCGGTATTCAGGCGGATGGTGCCGGGGATCATCGCCGGTGCCTTGCTCGGGTCGGTGATTGCCGACTGGATGCCGACCGGGATACTCAAATGGGTGTTCGGGATTTTCGAACTGACCGTTGCCACCCAGATGATCCTGGCCTACAAGCCGAATCCGCACCGGGATTTGCCAGGGTTACCGGGATTGACCCTGGCCTCAAGCCTGATCGGCGCCATTTCGGCCATTGTGGGCATTGGCGGCGGGACCATGAGTGTTCCATTTCTGGTCTGGTGTAATGTCGCTATGCGCAAGGCGGTGGCGACCGCCGCTGCGTGCGGTCTGCCGATTGCCGTGGGCGGGGCGGCGGGCTTTGTGATCAACGGCTGGACAGAGGCCGGATTACCGGCCCATAGCAGCGGTTATGTCTATTGGCCGGCGTTTATCGGCATCGTGATCGCCAGCGTTTTGTTTGCGCCGTTTGGCGCGCGCCTGGCGCACCGTTTGCCACAGGCGCAATTGAAGCGAATCTTTGCCCTGTTGTTGTATGCACTGGGTATTCGGATGTTGCTTGGTTAGCGTTGGTAACGGATGCCCCCGAGGTTTGGGAGACTGTAGCGGGAGGAGCCTGAACGGCAGCTGAACGAAAGCGGAAAATTTACGACCGGCCGCGGCCGGATCAGTGCGGTCGCTGGCGGATGAGCACCCGGGTATAACCGAGTGAGACATAGTCGTTGATTTGTGCCGGCCCGGCGGCGGCGACATTGACATACTCGGGGAAGTCCTCATCACTCAATCCCCGCCAGCCGGCATAGGTACCGCAGACATACACCGGCACATCGCCATCGGTGAGCGACTGGACCTGGTTGTGTACCGCCTGCTGGCTGTCGTTGTGGCGGGTTTGCAGGGCGAATTGCTCCTGGCCGTGGGTTACCACCGCAACCGGCAGCTCCGGGAACTGTTCGCGCAACCGCTTGATATAGGAGCGGGTCAGCGGCAATGCCCACTCCAGCCCCTCGCTATCGGCCGTCACAATCTCGAAGACCACCCCCTCGGGGGCTTCGTTTTGCTGGAGAATATTCGTCACGGCCCGTTCGCTGTTGGCCGACAGACTGACGGGAATCAGCAGGATGGCAAGCAATAACCCGTGTCGTAGAGATGGCATGAGGATCTCCGGCAAGGCATGGCAACTCTTGAAGATTAAGGTATACCAGATAAGTCGCCGACGAGCAGAAAAAGTTCAGTAAACCGATTGAATCCGGCGGGAGAGGTAATTCAAGATATTAGCAATTGCTGAAGAATATTGGCGGCGTGTTGCGGATCCGGTCGGCCGACAGCCCTGATTTTGCCGTTGGCAAGCAGTACTGGAAAACTCTTGATACCGAGCCTGTCGATCAGTTCCTGACCCTGCTCGTCCTCCACTTCGATGAGCTCCAGTTCAAGCCCTTGCTGTTCACAGACGGATTGCCAGACATCCCGGGCTTCCAGGCAACTGGGCAATTGTCCCGCTATAAGCAGCTGCAACTTCATTGTCGTGTCATACCCGCCTGTTAATAAATCGACAAGCTATTCTGCGGCAGATAAGGTGTGCTAGGCTTTGACCCTGATCAATTCCCGATTGGCGACAGGAGCCCTACCTGATGGAAACGGATCAGGCACTACTCGACGAACTGCACCATGTGTATTTGTTTGAAGAGCTTGATGACGAGCAATTGACGCGGGTACTGCGTCATTCGCAGCGGGTCAGTCTGCCGGCCAAATCCCTTCTGTTCGAAGCCGGGCAACCGGCGGATCGCTTCTATCTGGTTCACCAGGGGCAGATCAAGCTTTTCAGTCTTTCCATCGACGGCGATGAGAAGGTCATGGAAATCCTCTATCCGGGCAATACCTTTGCCGAAGCCATTATGTTCATGCAGTCCAGACGCTATCCCGTCTCGGCACAGGCTCTGGTAGACACGGAACTGTACAGTTTCGATATGAAGGGTTTTCGCAAGATACTGGAAGAGTCGCAACAGACCTGCTTTCGGCTGATGGCCGGGATGAGCCGGCGGCTGCACGCCCGGATCAACGAGATCAGCAATCTCACCCTGCACAATGCAACCTACCGGCTGGTTGTGTTTCTGCTCGAGCAACTTCCGGAGGACGCCATCGAACTGGCGGAAATCCATCTCAGTACCCCGAAAAGTGTCATCGCCTCACGTCTCTCGATACAACCCGAGACCTTCTCGCGCATCCTGACCCGACTCTCCGCCGCGGGTCTGATTCAGGTGAAAGGGAACGATATCAGCCTGCTGGATGTGCAGGGATTGCGCGATCTGCTCTGATTCTCATTATTTGGTTGTTTTTCATACGGATTTGTTAACCCGAACGGCAATTTCGGTTTGACGTAGATCAAGGTTGTTGACTATACCCTACAGGTATAAATACAACCGCCACTCAATGGAGGAAGGGGATAAACCATGAGCGAAAAATTCACCAAGTCCATGGCAAGGAACATGTTTTATGGAAGTGCCGTATTTTTCTTCCTGTTGTTCCTGGCCCTGACATTCGATACCAGCAAGGCACTGCCCGAGCGGGACAACCGGGAAGCCATTACCCCCGAGGTTGCCAGGGGTAAAACGGTCTGGGAAGAGAACAATTGTGTAGGCTGCCATTCCCTGCTCGGTGAGGGTGCCTACTTTGCACCCGAGCTGGGGAATGTTTACAAGCGCTTCGGCAACAGCGAAGAGGCGATTATTGCCTTTATCAAGAGCCGGCCGGAAGAGGGTATTCCGGGGCGTCGTAGTATGCCGCAGTTCAATCTGTCCGAAGAGGACCTCAAGGCCGTGGCCGCGTTTTTGAAATATGCCTCGGAAATTGATACTGCCGGCTGGCCGCCGAACATTCAGGGATAAGGGGAGAATCCATCATGCAATATCAATCACAAATGGCGGCAAAGCCCTACTTTATTGCCGCAATTGCTCTGTTCGTCGGTCAGATTCTGTTTGGTCTGATCCTGGGCTTGCAATATGTTATCGGGGATTTCCTGTTTCCCGAGATTCCTTTCAACGTGGCGCGCATGGTGCACACCAACCTGCTGATAGTCTGGTTGTTGTTCGGCTTTATGGGCGCGACCTACTATCTGGTCCCCGAGGAGGCGGAAACGGAACTGCACAGTACCAAACTGGCGCATATCCTGTTCTGGATATTCCTGGTGGCCGGGGGCGTC
This sequence comes from Thiohalophilus sp., assembly GCF_034522235.1. NCBI lineage: Bacteria > Pseudomonadati > Pseudomonadota > Gammaproteobacteria > Thiohalomonadales > Thiohalophilaceae > Thiohalophilus > Thiohalophilus sp. The sequence continues at coordinate 82,823 of NZ_JAXHLN010000002.1, forward strand.
ACCGTGCTGGGTTACCTGCTGGTACCCTATGCCACGCTGGCCAAGATCACCGGGAACGAGATACTGCCCACCATGGGCCGCGAGTTCCTGGAGCAGCCGACGATTATCAAGATCGGGATTGTGGTCGTGGTGCTGGGCTTTTTGTATAACGTCAGCATGACCTTTCTCAAGGGACGCAAGACGGTCGTCAGCTCGGTATTAATGCTGGGCCTTTGGGGGCTGGCGATCTTCTTCCTGTTCGCGTTCTATAACCCGCATAACCTGGTGCTGGACAAGTACTACTGGTGGTGGGTTGTCCATCTGTGGGTGGAAGGCGTCTGGGAACTGATCATGGGCGCGATTCTGGCCTTCGTGCTGATCAAGCTGACCGGTGTGGATCGCGAAGTGGTGGAAAAATGGCTGTATGTAATCATCGCCATGACCCTGCTGACCGGGATCATCGGGACCGGCCATCACTACTACTGGATCGGTACCCCGGAATACTGGCAGTGGTGGGGTTCCATCTTCTCCGCCCTGGAGCCGATTCCGTTCTTCATGATGGTGATCTTCGCCTTTAATATGGCCAACCGCCGGCGTCGCCAGCATCCCAACAAGGCGGCCATGTTGTGGGCCATCGGGACCCCGGTGATGGCGTTCCTCGGGGCCGGTGTGTGGGGCTTCCTGCATACCCTGTCACCGGTGAACTTCTACACCCACGGCAGCCAGATCACCGCGGCCCACGGTCACATGGCCTTTTACGGTGCCTACGTGATGATTGTGCTGGCGATTATCTCCTACGCCATGCCGATGTTGCGGGGCCGGGCGGCCGCCAACAGCGACAAGTCCCAGGTGCTGGAGATGTGGTCCTTCTGGCTGATGACTGTCGCGATGGTGTTCATCACGCTGTTTTTGACCGGTGCCGGGATTCTGCAGATCTGGCTGCAGCGTATCGCCGAGGAGTCCCAGTCGTTCATGGTGGTGCAGGACAAGATCGCTCTGTTCTACTGGATGCGTGAAGTGGCCGGCGTGATCTTCCTGATCGGCCTGGTTCTGTACATCATCAGCTTCTTCATAGGAGGCGAGGAGCGGACTGCACCGGCCAAGACATAAGGTCGGGCAAGTCCTGAAAAGACAGGGCCCGGCCGGTTGGCCGGGCCCTGTCTTTCTCCAAACGGGCTATGCAACAAACAACGGCATTGACAGCAGGTAAAGAGGATTATCCGCCGGGCGATTTTGTGATCTGGATTGTCATTTACGCTGAATTGCTGGCCTTCGGTATCTTCTTTTTATCCTATGCGTTTGCCCGCAGTCAGAATGTCGAACTCTTTAATGTTTCCCAGCTGCAACTGAACCGTACCGCCGGCGCGATCAATACGCTGGTGCTGATTACCAGCAGCTATTTTGTGGTTCGCTCTATCGCGGCAATTCGTGAGAGCCTGCAAAAACAGGCGAGTTACTGGATGTGGGCGGCGATCGGGCTGGGCAGTATCTTTATCATCATAAAACTTTTCGAGTTTTATGCCAAATACGAGCAAGGTATTACCCTCAGCAGTAATACGTTCTACATGTTTTATCTGTCCATGACCTTTTTCCATTTTATGCACGTTATACTGGGAGTGGTTATTCTCACCATTATGGCGGTCAAAATTCGTAATGGCGATTATACCGCGCAGGAGCATGATGGAATGGAAACCGGCGCCAGTTACTGGCATATGGTGGATCTGGTCTGGATTATTCTGTTTCCGCTGGTTTATGTGATCCGTTGAGCTGCGATGATGGACGCCCGTACTCACAATGAAACGACCGTCGGCAAAAAAACCGGTGTATTGGTGCGGCCGTGCACCCGGGTCTGGCTGGCGCTGGTCGGGCTGACTCTCGCGATGCTGGTGGTGGGCGAGATGGGACTTTCTGGCGGCATCGTGGTGACATTGCTGCTGGTTGCCACCCTGCTCAAGACCCGGCTGGTGGCCGACAGGTTCATGGGATTGAGACAAAGCCGGCTGTTATGGCGCATGATAGTCACGGTCTATCTGGTCGTCGTGATTGGTCTGATCGGGCTGGCCTGGTGGCTGGGAAACCTATAGGAGAGGCGATATGAGTGAATTTGCAAAACAGATGGCCGGGCAGGGTGAGGGGGATGCGCCTTTTTATTTGCCCACCGCCAACGAGATCGCCCTGTTCGAGCATGCCTGGAAGAACAGGCTGCCGGTGCTGATCAAGGGGCCGACCGGTTGCGGCAAGACCCGCTTTATCAGCTATATGGCGGCACAGCTGGGTCGGCCGTTATACACGGTCTCCTGCCATGACGATCTGACCTCGGCCGATCTGGTCGGCCGGCATCTGATCGGTGACGGCTCGACTTACTGGGTGGATGGTCCGCTGACCCGTGCGGTGCGCGAGGGGGGCATCTGCTATCTGGATGAGGTGGTCGAGGCGCGCAAGGATACCACGGTCGTATTGCATCCCCTGTCCGATGACCGGCGCATCCTGCCTATCGAGCGTACCGGCGAGGAGTTACAGGCGCCGCCGGAGTTCATGCTGGTGATCTCCTATAACCCCGGCTACCAGAACCTGCTCAAGGGCATGAAGCCGAGCACCCGCCAGCGATTTATCTCCATGCGTTTCGATTACCCGCCGTTTGAACAGGAACAGCAGATCGTCATGCAGGAAAGCGGGGTGGACGAATTCAATGCCAAACGGCTGGTGTCGCTGGGCCAGTCCCTGCGCAAGTTAAAAGAACACGATCTGGAAGAGAGTGCCAGCACGCGCCTGCTGCTCTATACCGCCATTCTGATTCAAAGCGGTTTCGAGCCGGCCGAGGCCTGCCGTGCCGCGTTGATTGAACCGTTGACCGATGACGAAGAGACCGTCGAAGCGTTAATGGAAGTGGTTTATGCAACCTACGGACAATGAACAACCTCCACCGGGGCAGTCGCTGGCCGTTGTCGCCGAAGCCCTCTATCTGGTGAACCTGCTGCTGTTGCCGGGGTTCGCGTTTATCGCGCTGCTGGTGCTTTACTGGCGGCACGTCGACCAGAGTTCGCCGCTGGCCCGCTGTCATCTGGAGCAGACGCTGTTCGCCAGCCTCTGGGCCGGCGTCCTGTTGATTCTGGCCAACATCGCCATCCTGTTACTCGGGGGCTATGACGCCGCCTATACCTGGGTGGTGCTGGTGCTCTATTTCACCGTCGCGCATACCACGCTGGTGATTCTGGGCACCATCGGCCTGGCCAGGGCCATGGCCGGCAAACCGTTTGAATACCCGTTGATCGGTAAAAAGTGTCATGGATTGTAGAGTGAAAAATCAGGGCGAGACGCAGTTTGTGCAGTTCGACGCACTGAATCGCGACGGCCATTACTCGCGCGTGCAGCGCAAGCGTCGGCTGTATCAGGTCGGTTTCTTCGTGCTGTTTATCCTGGCGCCGGTATTCGACATTTTTCGTATCGACCTGACCCTGGGGCATTTGATCCTGTTCGGCCAGGACTGGACCCTCGGACTGGCGGGCTGGCAAAGCGGTGAACTGAGCACCGCCCAGGCCACCTGGAATCTGGTCTGGCGTGGCTTGCTGCCCCTGGTATTGCTGGTTGGGGCGTTTATCTATACGGCCTGGAAATACGGTCGACTCTACTGTGGCTGGTTGTGTCCCCATTTTTCGGTGGTGGAAACCATCAATAACCTGATGCGTCGCGCCAGCGGCAAGTTCAGCCTCTGGGACAGACAAAAGTCCGACGAACTGCGTCCCGATGGTCGGTATATTCCCGCCCGGCGCAGTCTCTGGCCGCTGGTCTGGCTGGCGGCGATCGGTTTTGCCTTTTTATGGGCGGTGGTGTTTCTCACTTACCTGTTGCCGCCGGCGCAAGTCTACTCGCACCTGATCGGTTTCGAACTGACCCGCAACGAAACCATTTTTCTGAGCGCGGCGACGATCGCCCTGAGTATCGAGTTTCTGTTCGCCCGGCATCTGTTCTGTCGCTTCGCCTGCGCCGTGGGCGTATTTCAGAGTATCGCCTGGATGGCCAACAAGAAGGCCATGGTGGTCGGTTTCGATCGCAGCCGCGCGGCCGATTGCCGCAGCTGCAACGCCGCCTGTGAGCAGGCCTGCCCGATGCGCCTCAAACCGCGCGATATCAAACGCCACATGTTTACCTGCACCGAATGCGCCCAGTGCCTGGAAGCCTGCGAACAGGTCCAGGCCGGCGGCCCGGGCAACAGCGGCAAGATCCAGACACCCCTGCTGCAATGGATCCAGGACGAATGCGCGCGGGACACCTCCGAGCGGGACTTCGGCATCAAACCCGACGTGCCGACAGGGTGCTATCGGCGATGAAAAGAGCATTAACGCAGAGGGCGCAATGCAATTTTGAATTCTTAATGTTGAATTTTGAATGAGATATACAACCGCAATTCAAAATTTAAAATTCAACATTCAAAATTATATCTTTTAGTCTCTGCGGTGAGGCTTTAAAAAATGGAAGAATTTGTTGGCAAATTGTGGCATCGCTTCATCACCCGTTCGGCGCAGCGCAGTTATCCCGAACAGGCGGTGACGCTGGCCGAGGTCAGCAAGACCATCGGTATTCTGTTCCGCGCCGCCGGCGGCGAGGGCGGGTTGCGTATCGAGGCGACCAGTGCCAGCGAACACGAGGGCCGGCGCAGTTTGCTGGAGCGTATCGCCGGCAGCGGCGACAAGATCGAGCTGTGCTGGCGCACCGAGGAGTCGCTGTTTTTGCCGGCCCGGGTCGACGCTTATCCTGAACGCCATCTGAACCGGGATCTGTATCTCTGGCTGGCGGCCCTGGCGGCCGAATACCGGCCGACCGAGGAGGCCTGGTTTACCTATAGCCAGTGGCTGACCCGCCAGGTTCTGCAGCGTTATCCGGGCCTGGCGGCCCGTTATCGGCGGCTGGTGGAGGCGGAGCTGGCCCGACGCCCTGAGCCTTCCAGCCTGCCGCGTGACGAGGCGGCCCGCGAGCAGGCGATTCGCACCGCGCTGAGCAATCCCGGCGAGCTCGCGGATCTGCCCGAGGCCGGCAAGTCGCCGCAGCCGGTCCTGTTATGGCTGCATCCGGCGCCGCCGCGGGCGCCGGATCGGCGCAGCGGACAACAGCCGGCGCAGGACGATCTGCCCGAGGCCGAGGGGGAGGTCGAGCAACTGGACGACGAGCGCCGGCATCGGGCCGAACAGGTCGACATGCCGGACGGGGACAAGGGACTGGTGCTGGACCGGTTCGAGAATATTCTCAGCTGGGCGGAATACGTCAAGGTGGATCGCAGCACCGAGGAGGATGACGACATCGACAGCGCACAACAGACCCTGGATGATATGGAAGTGGTGAGTGTCGCCCGGGACAGCAAAAGCACCGCCAAGCGGCTGCGCTTCGATCTGGATCTGCCGGGCGAGGACGATGACGATCGGGCGATTGGCGAAGGGATACGGCTGCCCGAATGGGACTACCGCAAACAGGAATGGCTGGCGGATCACTGCTGTGTATTGCCGATGATCGCCGCTGATGCCCCGGCCTGCGAGTTGCCCGAACATCTTCTCACCACCGCGCGGCGGTTAAAAAAACAGTTCGAGTCGCTGGTGCCGCAACGTGTCTGGTTCAACCAGCAAAGCGATGGCAGCGAGATCGATCTGCACGCCTATCTGGAATATTCCAGCGAGCGCCTGCGCGGCCAGGCCATGGCCGAACAGCGGCTGTATCGCGATTTTCGCGGCGGGCGTCGGGATCTCTCCTGCCTGCTGCTGGCCGATCTCTCCCTCTCCACCGATACCTGGGTCAACAATGAATCGCGGGTGATCGATATTATTCGCGACAGCCTGATGCTGTTTTCCGAAGCGCTCTCCGCCAGCGGCGATCGGTTCGCCATTTACGGCTTCTCCTCCCGTTACCGGGATCATGTCCGTTTTCATACGATCAAGACCTTCGCCGAGAAGCACAACGCCGCGATACGGGGCCGCATCAACGTCATCAAGCCGGGATTCTACACCCGCATGGGCACGGCGATTCGTCAGGCCACCCGAACCCTGGGAAAACAGGTCGCGCACGATCAATTATTACTGATTCTGACCGACGGCAAGCCCAACGACCTGGATCACTACGAAGGGCGCTTCGGCATCGAGGATACCCGCATGGCCATCGTCGAAGCACGCAAGCAGGGTATTCAGCCGTTTTGCGTGACCATCGACGAGAAAGGGAATGACTACCTGCCCTATATCTTCGGTAACGACGCGTTCGTGGTGATCCGCAAACCGGCCGAACTGCCTCGCGACCTGCCGCTGCTCTACGCCCGCATCACCCAGCACAGTGTGTAAGAAAAAAATAGTTTTACCGCAGAGGCGCAGAGGCGCAGAGAACGCAAAGATGATAGACATAATTATGAATGTTGAATTTTAAATTTTGAATTGCGGATATGCTTTAATTCAACATTCAACATTCAAAATTCAAAATTACCTGGGGGCAGTGTTGCTGGCAGTGATAAAACAAATAGTTGTCGCCTGTCTGCTGCTGCTTGTCGTTGGGCCGCTGGCGGCGGACAGCGCGGAGTTTGATCTATCGCAGGTACGGGAATTCTTCCCGGTCGCCGACCGGCTTGAGGAAGCCGGGGAGAAACCGCCGGTTACACGGATCTATCGGGGCAATGTCTTGCTGGGTTATGCCTTTGTTACCAGCGATATTGTTTCCATCCCGGCCTATTCCGGTGAGCCGATTCATACTCTGGTGACAATCGATACGGCGGGCACGATTACCGGGGTTCGGATACTCGCGCACGAGGAGCCGATCCTGGTGGTCGGGATCACGGATGACGATCTGCAACAGTTTATCGACCAGTACGTCGGAAAACGTATCGGGGAAACGCTGAAGATAGGCGGCCGTCCCAGGCAGGGTTCGACGGTACTCGATGGCATCAGTGGCGCGACGATCACGGTGATGGTGCTCAATGCCGGTATCACGCGCTCCCTGGAAGAGGTGAGCAAGTCTCTGACCCTCTCGGACGGGGTGAGTCCCTCTGACAAGGCGGGCGCAGCCGGGACAACGCCGGGGGATTATGCGCCTATCTGGGTACAGGTCTGGCAGGAGCGTATTTTTCAAATCGTGGTGCTGGCGCTGGGACTGTTTGTTTTGCTGTTTATTCTGATTATGCAGGACTGGTTGGCACGCCATCCTCGCCTGCTGCAGCGCCTGCGCACCGGATTTTTGATTTATACTGTGTTGTTCATCGGCTGGTATTCCCTTGCCCAGCTGTCCATTGTCAATGTGCTGACCTTCCTGCGCTCCCTGTTCCGGGAGTTCAGCTGGGAAAGTTTTCTCATCGATCCGGCGATGTTCATTCTCTGGTCGTTTGTGGCCGTCACCATCGTATTGTGGGGACGCGGAGTGTATTGCGGCTGGTTATGTCCCTACGGTGCTCTGCAGGAGTTTGTCTTTCGGCTGGGACGCTATTTGAAGATCCCCTCGTTCGAATTCCCGGAGGTGGTGCATGAACGCTTATGGGCCATCAAGTACATCATCCTGCTGGGACTGTTCGGCCTGTCACTGCATTCGATGAGTCTGGCCGAGACCTATGCCGAGGTGGAGCCGTTCAAGACCGCCATTACCCTGCGCTTTCAGCGCGAATGGGGCTTCGTGTTTTACGCCTTGCTGATGCTGCTGGCCAGTCTGTTTATTCGCAAGTTCTTTTGTCGCTATGTCTGTCCGCTCGGGGCGGCGTTGACCTTTCCGGCCCGGTTCCGGATTTTCGACTGGCTGCGTCGGCGCAAGGAGTGCGGGCATCCCTGTCAGATCTGTCGCAACGAATGTGAGGTGGGATCGATTCGCGGCACCGGCGAGATCATCGAAACCGAGTGCCACTATTGCCTCGCTTGCCAAATAACCTACTGGAATACTCAGAAATGTCCGCCGCTGATCGACAAGCGCCGCCGCCAGGAGCGCCATCAGAAACAGTCGGGAAAGGTGGCGGACAAGGCGTCGCCTGTCGATCCCCCGACCTGACCCCGGTTTGGCGCAGGAACAGAGTCACGGAGGATGTGGTTGCGGGTTTGTGACCTGTTTGGCAGCAGAGGACTCGCCCGGTGATTAATGAATTTAATCAAGACTTGAAAACCATCAATACCCGACTAGCCTTGATCGGAACAAGAAGCAGAGACAATAGAAATTCCACAGTTTGATCGATGTCAAGGCGGCATTGTTCACAAAGTCATAAAACAACAGTGAAGTCAAATATTATCACTCAGGAGGGGACGACCATGAAACACCTCAACACAGGCAAAGCTGTCGCTACCGTATGCGCGGCGCTTGCCTTCTCACTTACCGCAGTACCACTGTGGGCGGCCACCGACAGCGGTCATCCCGGTACGCCCGAAGAAGAGATGCGTTACAAGGGCGCGCCGGTACCGGAGTCAGCGACCGAAGATACCCGCGGTGTCGACGGACCGGCCATGACCAACGAAGAATTTGCCCGGTCCAAACAGATCTACTTTGAACGCTGTGCCGGTTGCCACGGGGTCCTGCGCAAGGGGGCCACCGGTAAACCGTTGACTGTGGACATCACCCGGAAAAAGGGCACGGAGTACCTGAAGACCTTTATCAATTATGGTTCACCGGCGGGAATGCCCAACTGGGGTACGTCCGGAGAATTGAGTGAGGAAGAGATCGACATGATGGCCCGCTTTCTGCAGCACGAGCCACCGACTCCGCCGGAATTCAGCATGGCCGATATGAAGGATACCTGGGAGGTTATTGTTCCACCGGAAGAGCGGCCGAACAAGAAACAGAACAAGTATAACCTCGACAATATCTTCTCGGTCACTTTGCGCGATGCGGGCAAGGTTGCTCTGATCGACGGCGACAGCAAGAAGATTATAACGACTGTAGATACAGGCTACGCGGTGCATATCTCGCGCATGTCTCATTCAGGACGTTATATTTTTGTTATCGGGCGTGATGCCAAGATCAATCTGATTGATCTTTGGATGAAGAAACCGGACACCGTCGCCAGAATCAAGGTCGGCATGGAAGCGCGTTCGGTAGAAACGTCCAAGTACAAGGGCTATGAAGACAAGTACGCGATCGCCGGTACCTACTGGCCGCCGCAGTTTGTCATCATGGACGGCAATACACTGGAGCCGAAGAAGATTGTCGCTACCCGTGGCATGACCGTGGACACCCAGGAATACCATCCGGAACCGCGTGTGGCCGCGATTGTCGCCTCGCATGAAAAACCGGAGTTTATCGTTAACGTCAAGGAAACCGGCATAGTCAAGATGGTGAACTACGCGGATCTGGAAAATCTGAAGATCACCAACATTGAGGCAGCCCGGTTCCTGCATGATGGCGGTTGGGATGCCACCGAACGCTATTTCCTGACGGCAGCGAACAACTCTAACAAAATTGCGGTAATCGATTCCAGGGACAGCAAGCTTGAAGCGATGATCGATGTCGGCAAGATTCCCCATCCGGGTCGTGGTGCCAACTTCGTGGATCCGAAATACGGTCCGGTCTGGGCGACCAGCCATCTGGGGGATGACACCATCTCGCTGATCGGTACCGACCCGAAAAACCACAAGCAGTATGCCTGGAAGGTGGTTCGGACGCTGAAAGGCCAGGGTGGCGGTTCGCTGTTCATCAAGACCCATCCCGAGTCGCATCATCTGTATGTGGATACGGCACTGAACCCGGAAGAGAAAATCAGCCAGTCGGTTGCCGTATTCGATACTCGCAATCTGGATGAAGGTTTCAAGGTACTGCCGATTGCGGAATGGGCCGACCTTGGCGAAGGACCGAAACGAGTTGTCCAGCCCGAGTACAACAAGGCGGGCGACGAGGTCTGGTTCTCGGTCTGGAACGGCAAGGAACAGCAGTCAGCGCTGGTTATCGTGGATGACAAGACATTGAAGCTGAAGAAGGTTATCAAGGACAAGAGCCTGGTGACTCCGACCGGCAAGTTCAATGTGTACAACACCATGAAGGACGTGTACTAAAGCTGTATCGGCAGGCAGAGCCGGGAGCTCTGCCTGCTCTCTTTACAGAAATTGCAGTTCGGGGTTCATCCCCGTCAAACGGCCTGAATCCCGACCTGCAAGGTTTGTAAGAAACACCAAAGGCTGGTGCGTCATGAAAAACAAGTCCTGTGTGTATCTGGTCGGTACCGGGCCCGGCGATCCGGACCTGCTGACGGTCAAGGCACTGCGTCTGATCAAACAGGCCGATGTGATCGTCTATGACCGGCTGGTCTCCGGATCGATTCTCGAACTGATCCCCGCCGGCAGCAGCCGCATCTTTGTCGGCAAGGCCACGGATCATCACACCCTTCCGCAGGACGAGATCAACGCCCTGCTGGTCAAGATGGCCCACAAGGCGAGAACGATTATCCGCCTCAAGGGCGGCGACCCGCTGGTGTTCGGTCGCGGCAGCGAGGAAGCCACCTATCTTGCCAGGCACAATATTGATTTTGAGATCGTGCCCGGCGTGACGGCGGCCACTGCGGCCACGACCTATGCCGGTATCCCGATGACCCATCGGGGTCTTGCCACCGGTGTACAGATCATTACCGGCCACTCCCGTAACAATCTTGATTTGCAACACGATTGGCAAAAGCTGGCCAACGAAGATACCACACTCGTGGTGTATATGGGGCTGGCCAATATTCACTATATTACCCGCAAGCTGATGGAAGCCGGTCTGCCGGCCGAGACCCCGGCGGCGGCTATTCAGGACGGGGCGACACCCCGGCAGCGCCGCTTGATTGCCACGCTCGCCGATCTGGCGGAGCAAACAGAGCGACAGGCCTTCAGACCGCCGGTCCTGTTTGTGCTCGGCAAGGTGGTGGCGCTGGCCGAGCAGATGGACTGGTATCAGCCCCGGCAGGTATCGCCGGTTGCGGAGGAAAAATATCATGTTTCCTAGAGTCCTGCTCGGCGTGTTGCTGGTTGTCGGCATGTTCAGTCTGACAACCACCGGCTGGAGCGCGGAGTCGATCACCGACAAGCGCGCGGCTGAACTGCGCCACCTGGTCAGGCAGGATTGTGGTTCGTGCCACGGCCTGACCCTCAAGGGCGGGCTGGGACCGGCCCTGACACCCGCTGCCCTGGGTGACAAGCCGAAAGACGCCATGCTCGCAACCGTGCTGCATGGCCGACCCGGCACACCGATGCCGCCCTGGTCCAACCTGTTGAGCCGGGAGGAAGCCCGCTGGATTATTGAATTGCTGTATCGGGGAGTTGAGCAATGAGCCGGAGAGTTTCCCGCTATTTTGCTTATCTTGTGGTGCTGGTGACCCTGTTACTGACGGGATGTCAGAGTCTGGCACCGCGGGCGACCGGCGATCTCGGTCTGGTGATCGAGCGGGCCTCGGGCAGTGTGCAGATCATCGACACCAGCAGCCGGACCGCGCTGGCCCGGATCGAGGGGCTGGGCGATCTCTCTCACGCCTCGGTGGTCTATTCGCGGGACGAGCGTTATGCCTATGTGTTCGGCCGCGATGGCGGGCTGAGCAAGGTGGATATGCTGTTGCAACGGGTCGACAAGCGCATTATCCAGTCCGGCAACAGTATCGGCGGCGCCATCTCCCAGGATGGCGCGCTGATTGCCGTCTCCAATTACGAGCCCGGTGGGGTCAAGATCTTCGATGCGCAAACGCTGGAGCTCGTGGCCGACATTCCGGCGAACGGCGCAAACGGCAAACGCTCCAAGGTTGTGGGACTGGTGGATGCGCCGCAAAAACGGTTTGTCTTCAGTCTGTATGAGTCCGATGAAATCTGGATCGCCGACATGAGTCAGCCGGACGAACCCGATATCACCCGTTACCGGGATGTGGGCAAACAACCGTATGACGCGCTGATCTCCGGCGAAGGGCGCTATTACATCGCCGGCCTGTTTGGCGAGGATGGCCTGGCGCTATTCGATCTCTGGCAGCCGCAGCTTGGCGTCAAACGGATTCTGGGCGACTACGGGCGTGGTGAAGAAAAACTGCCTGTTTACAAGATGCCGCATCTGGAAGGCTGGGCCATGGCCGGTGATTATGCCCTGGTGCCGGCGGTGGGGAGCCATGAAGTACTGGTCATCGATCGATCAAACTGGGAACTGGTCAGGCGTATACCGGTGCACAGTCAACCGGTCTTTGTCATGGCCAGTCCGGATCAGCGTCATGTCTGGGTCAATTTTGCCCACCCGGACAACGACACGATTCAGGTGATCGATGTCGCCAGCCTGGAAGTGATCGATACGCTCAAGCCGGGCCCGGCTGTATTGCATATGGAGTTTACCCCTCGCGGGCATGAAGTCTGGGTTTCGGTGCGCGACGCCAATCGGGTCCGCGTGTATGACGCCTATACCCGGCGCGAGATTACCTCGCTGGAAATGACCTCGCCCAGCGGGATTTTCTTTACCAACCGGGCACATCGGATAGGCTTATGAGCGGCGAACGGCAACTGAGTGAACTGGAACGCCATCTGCTGAACGACTATCAGCATGGTTTTCCGTTGTCGCCGACACCCTATGCCGACATGGCCGAACAGCTCGGGGTCAGCGAACAGCAGGTACTCGATAGCCTGGAGAGGCTGCAGCGCGAGGGCCTGGTCAGCCGGGTCGGTGCGGTATTTCGGCCCAACCGGGTGGGCGCCAGCACCCTGGCGGCGATGTCGGTCGCCGAGGAGGAACTGGAGTCGGTGGCTAAAATTATCAACAGCTATCCGCATGTCAATCACAATTACGAACGCGAACACGAGTTCAATCTGTGGTTTGTTGCTACGGCCGCCAGTGAGGCTGAGTTGTGTTCTGTCCTCGGGGAGATGGAAGAGAGAACCAGCCATACCATCCTTGCACTTCCGCTCCTCGAGGACTTCCATATTGATCTGGGATTTGATTTGCAATGGACATGAAAACGCTCAGTCAACAGCTGCAAAGCATCAACCGGCATCTGGCCGAACTGGATGCGGTGGATGATGCGATGATCCGTGCCATCGAGAACGGCCTGCCGCTGTGTTCGCGCCCTTATGCGCAGATTGCCGATCAGCTGGGAATTGACGAGCCGGAGGTTCTGGCCCGCCTGGCCGCCTTGCAGCAACAGGGCGTGATCAAGCGCATGGGCGTTGTCGTCCGTCACCGCGAGCTGGGTTACCGGGCCAACGCCATGCTGGTTTGGGATGTGCCCGATGATCGGGTCGGGGAACTGGGACGCTGCCTGAGTCAGTATGATTTTATTACGCTATGTTATCGCCGTCCCCGGGTCATGCCAGACTGGCCGTATAACCTGTTTTGCATGATTCATGGCAAATCCCGTGAGGATGTGCTGCAACGTATTGACTGGCTGATCGAACAGTGTCATCTGGAATCATTACCACACCATGTTCTGTTCAGTCGGCGCCGCTTCAAACAGCGCGGCGCGGTGTATCGCTCTGACCGAAAGGGTGATGAGCCGGTGATACAGGACAAACGCTATGCAACTTGATCAGATTGACCGGCAGATTATCAATTCCCTGCAGGAAGGTTTTCCGATCACCGAGCAGCCTTATGCGGAAGTGGCGGAACAGCTGTCACTGAGTGAAAATGAACTGATCGCGCGTCTTGAAAGGCTCCTGGCCGACAGGGTGCTTACCCGTTTCGGACCGATGTTTCAGGCGGAAAAGCTGGGGGGCGCATTCACGCTGGTGGCCATGAGTGTTCGGGAGGACGACTTTGAGCGAGTCGCGGAGATCGTTAACAGTTTTCCGGAGGTCGCGCATAATTACGAGCGCGAACACCACTTTAATATGTGGTTTGTCGTGGCCACGGATGACCCGAAGCGTATTGATGCCGTATTGACCGAAATTGAGTTGGACAGCGGTTATAGTTGTTACAACATGCCCAAGCAGGATGAATATTTCGTCAAACTGAAGCTCGTGGTTTGAACAGGAAATGAAATCGATGCAGGCAATAAAGCCAAAAGACACGGCAATGCTTGATGAGACCGATCGTCGTCTCATTCTGACCACCCAGGAAGGGCTGCCGCTGGCTCCCAAACCCTATGCGGCGGTTGCGCAGGAACTCGGGATCAGTGCCGAGGAAGTCATGCAGCGCCTGCAACGTATGCTGAATACCGGCATCATTCGGCGTATCGCAGCTGTCCCGAACCATTACCAGCTGGGTTATACCGCCAACGCCATGAGTGTCTGGAATGTGCCGGATGAGTCTATAGAGAAACTGGGAAAACGGATCGGGGCGCTGGAATTTGTCAGTCATTGCTATCGTCGGCCCCGTCACCTGCCCGCCTGGCCCTATAACCTGTTTGCCATGGTCCATGCCACCAGTCGCGACGAGGCGCTGGAAAAGGTGGCCGAGATCGCCCGTCTGCTGGGTGAAAATAATCGCGGTCACGACATATTATTCAGTCGTCGCATTCTGAAAAAGACCGGAATGCGGCTGATATCCTAGGAGAACATTATGTTCAGAATAACCCAGTACATGAAAGAGCTGGACAAGCTTGTGAAGGGTGCCGATGCTATATTGCCTCCCAAACGTCAGCCGCCGGGACCTGTCGTTATCTGGAATCTGATTCGGCGCTGCAACCTGACCTGCAAACATTGCTATTCCATATCGGCAGACAAAGACTTTCCCGGTGAACTGGATACGCAACAGGTTTATGGCGTGATGGACGATCTGAAACAGTACGGCGTGCCGGTTTTAATTCTCTCTGGCGGCGAGCCACTGATGCGCAAGGATATTTTCGATATCTCACATCGCGCTAAAGCCATGGGTTTTTACGTAGGCCTGTCCACCAACGGTACCATGATTGGCGAAGAGAATATCGAGCAGATCGCCGAAGTGGGCTATGACTATGTCGGCATCAGTGTCGACGGTGTTAAAGAGACACATGATTATTTTCGACGCAAAGAAGGTGCTTTTGAGGAGGCGATGAACGGGATCCGCCTGTGCCGTGATCATGGCATCAAGGTCGGTCTGCGGTTCACGTTGACCATGGATAACGCCACCGAGCTTCCTGATCTCCTGGAGCTGATGGAACAGGAAAACATCGACAAGTTTTATCTATCGCATCTCAACTATGCCGGTCGTGGTAACAAGAACCGCAAGGATGATGTTGTGCATCAGTTGACCCGCGATGCCATGGATCTGTTGTTTGAAACCTGCTGGGATAATATTCAAAACGGTGTTGAGCGCGAATTTGTGACCGGTAACAATGATGCCGACGGCGTCTACCTGTTGTTCTGGATTGCGCGCAATTTCCCGCAGCATCTGGAATACATGCAGGCACGTCTGGAACAGTGGGGCGGTAATGCCACGGGCGTCAATATTGCCAACATCGACAACCTGGGCAACGTGCATCCCGATACTTTCTGGTGGGATTACACGCTGGGCAATGTCAAACAGCGGCCTTTCTCGCAAATCTGGGAAGATACCAGCGACCCGTTGATGGCCGGTCTCAAGGCCGAACAACGTCCGCTCAAGGGTCGTTGCGCCCAGTGCAAACACCTGGCCGTGTGTGGCGGCAATACCCGGGTACGTGCCTGGCAGTTGAGTGGCGATCCCTGGCAGGAGGATCCGGCCTGCTATCTCACCGATGAAGAAATCGGTTATACCGGCCTGCATGAGCGCTTACAGCTCTACCCCTATTCCCGCCATCGTAAGGTTGCACAGCACAAACCCTGAACACATTGAATTGAACGTATTGTGCGGGCTGGATCCAGTGGTTCAAAAGGATAAGTGCATGTCAAAGTTGTTTGGTCCTGTCACAGATCGTCGGGTTGGATCTATCATATTATTGATGTTGTTGTCCTTCGCAGTTACGGCGAGTCCCGAAAAGCTTTACCAGAAAAATTGCGCCAGCTGTCATGCTCCAAACCGTCTTGGCGCTATGGGACCTGCTTTGTTGCCAGGCAATCTCAAGCGTTTGAAAAAGAACGAGGCGATGGACGTCATCCGCCAGGGGCGGCTGGCCACGCAAATGCCGGGCTTTGCCGACAAACTCACTGATGAGCAGGTTGCCGCACTGGTCGAGTATATCTATACCCCCTTGCCGGAATCGCCTTCATGGGGTGAGGTGGAGATAACCGCCTCGCATAAACTTCATTATCGGCAGTCCGAACTCTCTGATACACCGGTTTTCGAAGCCGACCCGCTCAACCTCTTCATTGTGGTGGAACTCGGGGATCATCATGCCACCGTGCTGGATGGTGACAGGTTTGAACCCATTCATCGTTTCGAGACCCATTTCGCCCTGCATGGTGGGCCCAAGTATTCGCCGGGCGGGCGTTATGTATATTTTGCCTCGCGCGATGGCTGGATCAGCAAGTTCGATATGTACAACCTCAAGACCGTGGCCGAGGTACGCGCCGGGATCAATACCCGCAATCTGGCCGTCTCCGCCGACGGGCGTTATGTCATGGTTGGCAACTACCTGCCACACACCCTGGTGCTGTTCGATGCCCGTGATCTTTCATTGATCAAAATCTTCGATGTCAAAGATAAGTCTGGCCGTTCTTCCCGGGTCAGTGCCGTGTATACGGCGCCGCCACGGGGCAGCTTTGTCGCCGCGCTGAAAGACGTCAAGGAAGTCTGGGAGATCAGCTATCTGGATGAGCCGGAGCCGGTGGCCACCGGCTATATGCATGATTATCGCTATGAAGAGGGCTATATGGATCGTGGTCCTTTTCCCTTGCGACGGATCGTGCTGGACGACTATCTGGATGACTTCTTTTTCGATCAGGATTACAAACATTTGATCGGTGCGGCACGCAATGCCAACAACGGTCAGGTGGTGAATCTGATCGTGGGACGCAAGATTGCCGAGATCGACCTGCAGGGACTGCCGCATCTGGGATCGGGGATCAGCTGGGAGTACCAGGGTCGTCGAGTGCTGGCGACACCGAACCTGAAAAAGGGTGAAGTCAGCATCATCGACATGCAGAACTGGAAGACCATCAAACGGATAAAAACCGGTGGCCCCGGGTTTTTCATGCGCAGTCACAAAAACAGCCCCTACGCCTGGGTCGATGTCTTCTTCGGCCCGAATCATGACCAGGTGCACATCATCGACAAAGCCACGCTGGAGATCGTCAAGACCCTGAAGCCGGCCCCGGGCAAAACCGCCGCCCATGTCGAATTCGACCGCGACGGCCAACACGCCCTGCTGAGCATCTGGGACGAGGAAGGTTATGTGATCGTCTACGATGCAAAGACCCTCGAAGAGGTCAAGCGCCTGCCCATGAACAAGCCATCGGGCAAATACAACGTCTACAACAAGACCCGCTACACGGAAGGCACTAGTCACTAGTCTCTAGATGCTAGAAAGATATTTCACCACCAAGACACCAAGACACTAAGTGTTAATAAAATAATTTCGTGTTTTTGAGACTTCGTGGTTCAATAATTTACCTGGTACCTGTGGCGTCAGCCACCAGTGGGAGGCGATTCCATCGGCGACTTGCCGGGATGCGAGAGGTCGCGGCTGAAAGCCCCTCCCACTAGAAATAGTCGCTAGGTCCTAGGTCCTGGGTACCAGGCCCTGGCAGGGTGTGTTCAATACGCCCTATGCGTTGACGTCATCCGGTACATTTTAACCACGAAGACTCGAAGCCACGAAGATCGTTGTTGTTATCCAGGTTTACCTTCGTGACCACTTCGTGTCTTGGTGTCTTCGTGGTTAGATTTTAGTACCTGGTATCTACTAGCCCCTGGCCCCTAGCCCCTGGCCCCTAGAGACTGCGGCGTCAGCCGCCGGTCATGGACATGAAGCGCAACACCTGTTCCGGTTTTTCGTTGAACTCGTGGCGCTCGGGTTTGAGGGCGATGGCCCTGACGATGTGCTGTTCCAGTTCGGCATCGCTGATCCCGGCGCGCAGCAGTTCGCGCAGCGGGTAGCGCTCTTCCTGGCCCAGGCACATGTACAGCGTACCGTCGACCGACAGGCGCACCCGGTTGCAGGTCTCGCAGAAGTGCTGGGAGATGGGGGTGATAAAGCCGATGCGCAGCTCGGTGCCGGCGACTTGCACATAGCGGGCCGGGCCGCCGCCGGGCATCATGCCGGGTATCAGCTCGTAATGTTCGGCGAGACGCGCTTTGACATCCTGCAGGTTGATGTACTGATCGGTGGCGGCGCGGCCGGTTTCGCCCATCGGCATGGTTTCAATAAAGCGCAGGGTGAAGTCGTGCTCGATGCAGAACTCGACCATCTCCTCGACCTCGTCGTCATTGACGCCCTTCATGACTACCATATTGATCTTGATGGGATGAAACCCGGCCTGTTTGGCGGCCATCAGGCCGTTGAGCACCTTCTCCAGCTTGCCCTGGGTGATTTCCTTGAAGCGCTCGGGTTTGAGGGTATCCAGACTGACATTGATACGGCTGATCCCGGCCTCGAACAGCGCCTGGCCGTGGTTGTCGAGGCGGGTGGCATTGGTGCTCAGCGACAGATCCTCGATACCGGGCAGGGCGGCCAGACGGGCAGCCAGTTCGGGCAGGTTCTTGCGCACCAGGGGCTCACCGCCGGTGATCCGAACCCGGCGGGTGCCGAGCCGGCCGAAGGCGGCGATGACCCGCTCGATCTCCTCAGGCGTCAGCCAGTGCGCGGGCTCCTCAAAGTCTTTGAATCCTTCGGGCATGCAGTACTTGCAACGCAGATCACAGCGGTCCGTGACCGAGAGCCGGACATAGTCGATGCGCCTGCCGAAGGGGTCGATGAGATCTGTCATAAATACCTGAGCGTGTTGCGATGGATAGACGAAATTATAGGCGAAAATTAGTAGCTTGTAATGTACTGAAAAATCTTCAAAAAATCCGGTTAATTGGCGCTATTGTGGGCCGATCTGACAGAGCCAGTATAGCCGCCGGATGACGGAGTGCAATCCGGCACCGGAGAGTAAGTGAGCGCTCACTTGGAACTAATTCAAATATTCTAAAGTAGTGATATCCTGTGCCGATACCCTTATTACCTATTTAACTTGGGGTAAACCCTGAATTCGACAAGACTGTTCCCCCCGCGGGGGGCGATTCAAATGCGATACTCCTTACGAAAGCGAATGCTGTTCGGTACCGGCCTGATGCTGGTGCCCTTGCTGTTACTGGGCATTATCGGCTATCTATTTTATCTGCAAACCATTGATTCGTTTGAGGCGGTGATTCAGGAAAGCCTGCCGGTGGGCCTGCCGGTCAGCGAGCTCCATCGTGACATCCTGCAGCTTGATATGCCGCTGGACAGATACCTGCTCAGCGGCAGCCAGCGCGAGCGTCAGCGGTTCAGCAAACAGACCCGGGATATCGATCGCCAATTCACCGCCTTGCTGAACAATTCAGGCTTGCAGCGGGAATATCGCAGGGACATCAGCCGCGCGGCGGCAAGCTGGCGCGAACTGGTCATGCTGGGCGAGGCGATTATCGAGCGGGACCGCACCGGTCACACCGTTCCGTTGGCGAATATTACCCACTTCGAAAAGCAGCAGCAGAAAACCAGCCGGATGCTGGATGAGGTCTATATCACCCTGCAGTCCGAGATCCGCAGCAATTATCAAGATGCCCTGCATAACCAGCAACAGATCCAGGTATTGCTGCTGGTGGTATTCATCGCGGGGGTACTGGTGGCAGTCAGTATCGGCAACCGGCTGGCTCGCCAGGTGCTCAGGCCGCTCGCCGTGTTAAGCGAGGGCACCGAGCGTTTCGGTAATGGCGATTTGAGCCACCGGATTCAACTGGGGGACCGAGACGAATTTGGCCGGCTGGCAAAGACCTTCAATGAAATGGCCGATCAGCTCGAATTTCTGGCCGCCTATGACAGCCTGACCGGCCTGCTGAACAAACGCGAGTTCGAGATACGCCTTAACGATGAGGTGCGCCGCGCCCGGCGGGCCCGGCATCCCTTCGTGCTGTTGCTGCTGGACCTGGATGATTTCAAACTGGTCAACGATACTCACGGGCATCAGGCGGGCGATCAGGTTCTGCAAAAGCTGGCCGCCCTGTTGAAAACGCAGGTCAGGGACGCCGATTATATCGGTCGGTACGGCGGCGAGGAATTCGGCATCATCCTCACCGATAGCTCCGAACAGGATGGCAGTGAAACCGCGGAGCGGATTCGCCAGGTAGTGGAAGCGGAACAATTCGTTGTTAACGAGGACATTGATATCCGTATCACCATGAGCATCGGGCTCGCCTGCTATCCCGATGATGCCGCCAACGCCGACATGTTAATTGGCTGTGCCGACGAGGCGCTTTACAAAGCCAAGGACACCGGCCGCAATCGCGTGATCGCCTTCAGCGGCAGCTGAATAGAGAAAAGAGAATAACGCAGAGGCGCAGAGATATAATTTTGGATGTTGAATTTTAAATTTTAAATTTTGAATTTCGGTTGTGCACCCAATTCAAAATTCAACATTAAGAATTCAAAATTGCATTACTCTGCGTCTCTGCGGTGAAAAATATTTATCGGCTGGTTTTGCCGTTGCCGGCTTCGCGCATCATCATGGCCATTTTGACCAGGTCGGCGATGGAGCGGGCCCGCATTTTTTCCATGACCTTGGCGCGGTGCACTTCCACGGTCTTGACGCTGATGCCCAGTTCCTCACCCACATCCCGGTTGGGCTTGCCGGTGACCACCCGGTCCATGACTTCCTGTTCGCGGGTGGTGAGGTTGTCATAGCGGGCCTGCAAATTCTCCAGTTCGGCGCGTTGTTTGAGTCGGTTGCGATGCTTCTGCACGGCGGCCTGGATCGTATCCAGCAAGACCTGGTCGTTGAACGGCTTTTCGATGAAATCGATCGCACCGTTTTTCAGCGCGCGTACCGCCATCGGTACATCGCCGTGGCCGGTGACGAAGACGATAGGCAGGTCAATGCCCCGCTCGGTGAGAATGTGTTGTAAATCCAGACCGCTGATGCCGGGCATGCGCACATCCAGAATCAGACAACCGAGGGAATCCTCGGTGTAGTTATCCAGAAATTCGTTGGCCGAACCGTAGGTCCGGATGTTCAGACCGACCGACTCGATTAACCATTCAATGGACTCGCGTACGGCCTGATCGTCATCGACTACGTGGATGGTCGCTTTTTTCATTATTGTACTAACTGTCTGGTCCTCCACCGGTGTCGTTGCCCCTGAAACCGGTTGGCGGGTTTACCCTTGAATAGTCCATTTGCCGGGCGCTGTGATGCGGGTTCGAAACAGCCCCGTCGGACGCTTTGCTGCGGCCAGCCCGGGCACTTCCGGAAACCTCGCATTTTCCACGTGGTTATCGGCAATGTGATGCAGTTCTCAAATTTTTTCTTAGTGTAAGAGGTGATTTCATCACGGGCTAAATATCCCTTTTTAGATAATGCTCTTTTCGTCATCCAGCATATAGGAGGCGGTCAGGGGAACGTTATTGGGGATTACCCTAATTTTGCCCGGAAGGCGAAAAAAAGCGCATCGGAGGATGCGCTTTTGGCAGTGCGTTGCCGGTTGGCAATCAGATGGTCTGATAGTAGAGGTTCTGCGGATGATTGGCCTGGGCGAAGAAAAACCAGCGCTCGAACAGCAGGCCGATGTACTGCACCACGAACGCGACGGCCAGAACCTGGACACTGGCGGCGCTGAGGCCGGCCCACAGCAGGATCAGCGGCACGGGGAACACCAGGACCAGGAAAATGTACTTGATCGACCGGAACCAGGCCGCGCTGGCGCCGTGGAAATATTCCCGGGTGTTATAGGAGCCGCCCATCATGCCCATGGCTTTTTGTACCACGGTGCTGTGGCGCATGCCGATGGCGGTCTGGACGGTTGACTTGTACTTGATCCGGGCGTTGCGATACAGCGAGGCAGCGCGGGTGATCAGGCTGACCAGCGTCAGGATCACCGCCCAGCTACCGTAGAAGCCGGTCAGGCCGGCGCCCTGCCAGGCCGCCAGCGCGGTGGCCAGGGTGAACCCGGAGGCGGCGCCCAGCAAGGTGTAGTTAATCACGGTCAGGACACTGGCCCATTCCTGCAGGAACTTGATGCTGGCGTAGATCATGGCGGTGGCGATATACAACACGAACACGGCCAGGGTCGTGATCGCCCCGACGATCAGTGCCGGCTGATTGGGCATGCCGTTACCGAACCAGTCGGGTTGCCAGCCGCTGAAGTGCAGCACGCCGTAGACGAACACCAGGCCCATGACCGCCGGCAGGATGATGACTTCCCGCGACAGCCAGGAGGTGCGCCACTGGCTCGCGGCACGCCAGGCCCGCTCCGGCCGCCCCAGATGAAGGAAGGACGCAGCCAGGCCACCGACCATCAACACCAGGGCGATGATACTGCCGGTGATATAGAAACCGCTGCTCTGTGCCGGCAGCAGGTTGACGGCGGAATACAACTGGCCACTGAACAGCGCCAGAAACAGCCCCTGACCGGCACCGATCAGCGTAGTGAGAAAAATAACCGAAAATGCAGGATGCATAGCAAATTCTCCGAATTTGAGTTACGAGGGACGAGGGCCGAGTTACGAGGAACAGCGAATCGAGGTATATCTTTTTTCCTCGTCACTCGTAACTCGGCCCTCGTCACTTTGTTTTAGAGTAGCCAGTCGTCCAGGGTGACATCCTTGGTGGTCTTGTGCCGGATATCCTCTTTCTTGAGCGGATTGTCCACGCGCACCAGCTCGTCTTCATGGATGTGCATCTTGGTCTTGCGCCGCGGCAGGTAATGGTTGGCCGGCTTGGTGCCCCATTCGGGCATCAGCTGGTAACCGCCCTGTTCGCGAATCGCGACCGACACTTCCGAGTCAGGATCGTGGACGTCACCGAACAGCCGGGCGTTGGTCGGGCAGGCCATGACGCAGGCCGGTTTGCGCTCGGCTTCGGGCAGGGATTCGTCGTAGATACGATCCACGCACAGGGTGCACTTGGTCATCACCTGTTCTTTCTCGTCCAGCTCGCGCGCGCCATAGGGGCAGGCCCAGGAGCAGTATTTGCAGCCGATGCATTTGTCATAGTCTACCAGCACAATGCCGTCGTTCTCGCGCTTGTAGCTGGCGCCGGTCGGGCAGACCGGCACGCAGGGCGCGTCCTCGCAATGCAGGCAGCTCTTCGGGAAGTGGATGGTTTCCGTGTTCGGGAAATTGCCCACCTCATAGGTCTGCACCCGGTTGAAGAAGGTCCCGGTGGGGTCCTTGCCATACGGATTCTCGTCGAACAGCGGGCCGGCGGCACCGGAAGTATTCCACTGCTTGCAGCTGGTGACGCAGGCGTGGCAACCCACGCAAACATTCAGATCGATAACGAGGGCTAACTGGGACATTATTTAGCTCCTTTGCTGAACTTGCCAGCGAAGTACTGCAGCCATTTGCGGCGCGGTGTCGTTCCCGGCACAGCATGCATCTCTTTGTATTGCGGGGAGGTGACCGGTTCATCGTCTTCGCTCGCCGGATAGATCCGAACCCGCACGTCATACCAGCCGGCCTGGCCGGTGACCGGATCCGAGTTGGAAATATGCTCGCCGGCAGGGTTGGACGGCAACTCCTCGCTGATTACGTGGTTCAACAGGAAGCCCTGCTGGGATTCGTTGGCGTTCTTGTCCAGGTTCCAGGCGCCGCTGGCCTTGCCGATGGCGTTCCAGGTCCAGATGGTGCCCGGCTCGACCGCCTCACTGTAACGACTCAGGCAGCGCACCTTGCCGTGCATGGACTCGATCCACATCCAGGATTCGTCCTCGATACCGGCCGCTTTCGCGGTCTGCGGATGCAGGTGCAGGTAGTTGTAGGCATGGATCTGGCGCAGCCAGGCGTTCTGCGAGTCCCAGCTGTGGTACATGGCCATCGGCCGCTGGGTGATCGCGTTGAGCGGGTACTTGTGTTTGTCGGTCAGCTGCGACTCCAGCGGCTCGTAGTAGAACGGCAGTGGATCGAAGAAAGTCTCGATGCGCTTGCGCAGATGCCTGGGCGGCACCCGACCGCCGGGGTTCTTGTCCTGCGCGGCCAGGCGGAACTTCTGCAGCACTTCGGAGTAGATGTGGCAGTTGATTGGCTCGGCATAGCGGGTCAGGGCGTTGCCCTGGGCCCACTGCAGGTAACCCTGGTTCCAGTTACGCATGTACTGGTAGGACTTGGGCAGCTCGTAATGGAACACGCAGTTGTTCTTCTCGTACATCTTCCACTGATCCGGGTTGGGCTCGCCACGCATGGACTTCTCGCCGCCCTTGCCGCGCCAGCCGGCCAGAAAGCCGATGCCGGAGCCCGGGGCGGTCTCGAAGTTGGTGACAAAGTCCGGATAGTCGCGGAACTTGCGGTTGCCGTCTTCATCCACGAAGGCCGGCAGCTTCAGCCGCGAGCCCAGTTCAATGAGCACTTCCTGGAACGGCTTGCACTCGCCAGTCGGCGGCACCACGGGGATACGCACCGAGTCGACCGGACCGTCGTACTCGGAGATCGGCCGATCCAGCATGGACATCACGTCATGGCGTTCCAGATAGGTGGTATCCGGCAGCACCAGATCGGCGTAGGCGACGGTTTCCGACTGGAAGGCGTCGGCCACGACCAGAAACGGGATCTTGTACTCACCGTTGTCGTCCTTGTCGTTGAGCATCTTGCGCACTTCATCGGTGTTCATGGTGGAGTTCCACGCCATATTGGCCATGAACAGGAGCAGGGTGTCGATGTTGTAGGGATCGCCGCGGTGGGCGTTGGTGATCACATTGTGCATCAGACCGTGCACCGACAGCGGATGCTCCCAGGAGAAGGCCTTGTCGATCCGCACCGGCTCGCCCTGGTCGTCGACGAACAGATCGTCGGGGTCCGCCGGCCAGCCCAGCGGCATGCCGTTGAGCGGGGTATTCGGCTGTACGTCGTCCGGCGAGGTCGGGTTCTTCGGGCAGGGCGGAATCGGGCGCGGGAAGGGCGCCTTGTGGCGGAAGCCGCCGGGCCGGTCGATGGTGCCCAGAATCGACATCAGGATGCTCATGGCGCGGATGGTCTGGAAGCCGTTGGAATGGGCGGCCAGACCGCGCATGGCATGGAAGGCCACCGGGTTGCCGGTGACCGACTCGTGTTCGTTGTCCCACACGTCGGTCCAGGCGATCGGCAGCTCGATCTTCTCGTCGCGGGCGGTGATACCCATTTCATAGGCCAGGCGACGGATGGTCTCGGCCGGAATGCCGGTGATGTTCTCGGCCCATTCGGGGGTGTACTGCTGCACCCGTTCGGTCAGCATCTGGAAGGCCGGTTTGACCGGGGTGCCGTCGGGCAAGGTGAAATTACCCAGCAGATACGGATCGGCACCCGGGGTATGGGTGGAAATCGGTTTGTTCAGATCCCGATCCCACCACAGCTTGTTCTGGGGATCGAAGCAGCCTTCCTCTTCGGGGACTTCGAAACGCACGAACATGCCGTATTCGGTGCTCTCTTCGTCCAGGTTCACCAGCTCGGCGGAGTTGGTGTAGTTGACCAGAAAATCCCGGTCGAACAGCCCCTGCTTGATAATCTCATGGGTCAGGGCCAGCAGCAGCGCGCCGTCGGTGCCGGGTTTGATCGGCACCCATTCGTCGGCAATGGCGGAGTAGCCGGTGCGCACCGGGTTGATGGAGATAAAGCGGCCGCCGTTGCGCTTGAACCTGGACAGTTCCATCTTCAGCGGGTTGGAGTGATGGTCCTCGGCGGTGCCGATCATCACGAACAGTTTGGCGCGTTCCAGATCCGGGCCCCCGAATTCCCAGAACGAGCCGCCGATGGTGTAGATCATGCCCGCAGCCATGTTGACCGAGCAGAAGCCGCCATGGGCCGCGTAGTTGGGCGTGCCGTACTGTTTGGCGAACAACCCGGTCAGCGCCTGCATCTGATCGCGGCCGGTGAACAGCGCGAATTTCTTCGGATCGGTGGCGCGGATGTTGCCCAGGCGCTCCTCGAGCAGGTCGAAAACCTGATCCCAGCTGATCTCCTCGAACTGCGCATCACCGCGGTCGGCGCCGGGCTTGCGCATCAGCGGCCTGGTCAGCCGCGCCGGGGAGTACTGTTTCATAATCCCCGAGGAACCCTTGGCACAGATGATGCCCTTGTTCAGCGGATGATCGGGATTGCCCTGGATATAGCGCACCTCCCCGTCACGCACGGTCACGCGGATGCCGCAGCGGCAGGCACACATGTAACAGGTGGTGTTCTTGGTTTCAGTGCGCCCCGCGGGCTTCTGAATCGGGTCGTGTATTACTGCCATCGTCAACCTGGCCTTTTTAATGGGGTGCGCGATTATAGGTAGCTCGTCGCACAGTGACTAATCAGCGTTATTAAAAGGTTATAGAATCATTATATACTAAAATGATTATATGATAACCGTATCCAGACGGAGATAGTGACCGGGCCCGCTCCCTATCCGAAGAGAGATAGCCATAGCCCGACTAAACATCTGTTTTTACGGGAGTTTTGAGCTTGCAGGTGAGGTCGGCCAAACTATAGCCGATCACGAGCAAATTTAAACCCCGTGCACCTCGAAGGACAGAAATAAAATTCACTTATATTTAGATCAGGTATAAGTCCCGCCGAAACGGTCCCGTTTCGGCGCCATTTTCATTCCGCCCAATCGGATACAACAAATCCAGTTTAAGCCGTCCCGGCGGGACAGGATCGTCATCACCCGGCCAAGCGCCCGTCACATACCATTAATATAAGGAGTGCCCGGGGCGAATCTGTCGCGACTTCCCGCAACGGTGCGGTCAGAATCCTCTCAAGCCGGGATCGTGCTGAAGAGAGGCCGGCTTTGCTGAGGGGACAGCACAAGTCCATGGTGTGACTGAGTCATCGAGGTTGTGTGGTCCGGGACGGGTTGCCCTGGCTGGTAATAAGTGACTCTTTTAACTAGACTTTTGGGGCAATGTGAATTTTATTGCCACTCATGGCAAAATAGATAACAAATTTCGTTGCACATTCAAGGCAGCTGTCATTGTCCGGACATCCCCAGGGCCATGTTGCAATGAAGATAATGGACTAATTCATTGAATTCTTCTGAGTCAACAAGCCGTACAGCCCGTCGGGCCAGGCTTCTATCATCGTCTGATGGTGGTTCCGTTCGCAAGTCCCTGCGCGAACGGTTGACTGTTCTCATTTTTATTCCGTTGTTTTTCGCCACCTCGATCTGCAGCGCCGTGGAGCTGGAGTCGGATACCGACGTGGCGACGGCCGGCTATTACCAGCTGAAGTGGCAGAATGCCGATAAAAATGTCCGCTTTGAGATCGAAGAAGCCGATAACCTTGCGTTTGACGATGCCCGCCGGCTTTATCAGGGCCGGGATCGTGCGACGGTTATCACCGGCCGCCCGGACGGGATTTATTATTACCGGGCCAGAATCGCCGCTGTGGACGGGCCAACGGGCAGCTGGTCTGATACCGTGAAGGTAGAGGTCGATCATCATCCCCTGTCACGCGCCCTGGGGTTTTTCAGCATCGGCGCGATTGTGTTCATTGCGATTCTGGTGGCCATTCTGATCGGCAACCGCCGCTATCATATCAAGGAGTCTGTGTGACCTTATCGATTAATACCGCCCGCCTGCAGCAGGATATTGAAACGCTCTCGGCCATCGGTCGTCGGGAGGATCATGGCCTGTACCGTATGGCCTTTACCGAAGGCGATATGGAAGGCCGTGCCTGGTTCAAGGAGCAGCTTGAGGCGGCGGGACTGGCGGTCTATGAGGATGGTGCGGCCAACATTCATGGCCGGCTGAACTGGGATGATGAGACCCCGGCTGTGGTGACCGGCTCGCACCTGGATACCGTTCCCAGCGCCGGGCATCTGGATGGCGCGCTCGGCGTGCTGGTGGGACTGGAGTGCCTGCGCTGTATCAAGGAGCAGAATCTGCCGCTGCGCTACCCGCTGGAAGTGATCTCCTTTACGGATGAAGAGGGCCGCTTCGGCGGCATGGTCGGTTCCCAGGCGATCGCCGGTCGGTTGACCCCCGAATCGATCCATCAGGCCGTCGATCTCGATGGCGTGACATTGGCCGAGGCGATGCAACAAAACGGCTATGATGCCATGCATGCATTACACGCCCGTTATCGGCCGGAAGCGATTCATGCCTTTCTGGAACTGCATATCGAACAGGGACCGATTCTGGATCAAATGGGCCTGAGCGTCGGTGTCGTCGATGCCATCGCGGGCCTGTTCAAGTGGGAAGTGAGTCTGATCGGTACGGCCAACCATGCCGGCACCACGCCCATGCACATGCGTAACGATGCGTTTCAGGGGCTGGCGGAATTTTCCAACGAGATTCAGCGCATCCTGGAAGAGAACGGCTCGGCACGCAGTGTCGCCACCATCGGCCGGGTGGATACCAGGCCGGGTGCTCCCAACGTGGTGCCGGGACGGGTAGATTTTTCATTGGAGGCGCGTGATACCGACGAGCATACGTTGGAGGATCTGCAACACGCGTTTCGCAAAGCCTTGTCCGCCATCGCCCGGCGCCGCAATCTGATGTTCGAGTTCAAGATTCTGAGCGAACTCGCGCCGGTCAAATGCGATCTGGGTCTGGTCAATGATCTGGAAGAGGTGGCCAAACAGTTGAAACAGGAACCATTGGTGATGGCCAGTGGTGCCGCTCATGATACCCAGATGATGGCCCGCATCGCCCGTGCCGCGATGGTGTTTGTGCCGAGCAAGGGCGGACGCAGTCACTCGTCGGCCGAATGGACCGAGCTGGTGGATATCGAGCGCGGTGCCAATGTGATGCTCAATGCCCTGTATAAATTAGCCGGAGAACAGCAGGTATGACCGACGAGACATATGATCTCAGTGAAGATCTGGATCTGAATCCGGAGTTTCTGGAGGTCGACCCGCTTGAGGAAAAATACCGCAAATCGATCACCCCGGTACAGGCGATCCAGCAGTCGCTGGAGGAGCACCATACCGCCCTGCTGGTGATCGATCTGCAATATCTGGATGCCGCACGGGGTTACGGCGTATTCGCCAACGTGGATCGGGAACAGATGCCGCACGAGGCCGAAGAGTTTTATTTCGATTCGCTGGAAAACACGGTGCTGCCCAATGTGCGGCGTCTGCAGGACAGCTTTCGAGCCAACAAACTGGAAGTGATCCATATTCGTATCCAGTCCCTGACCCGGGATGGCCGCGATCGTAGTCCCGGCCACAAGCGTCTCGGTCTGCATGCGGCTCCCGACTCAAAGGAAGCGGAGTTCCTGCCCGAAGTGGCGCCGGTTGGCGACGAGATCGTGATTAACAAGAGCGCCAGCGGTGTATTCAATGTCACCAATCTGGAATATGTACTGCGCAACATGGGCGTCACCGGCCTGTTTGTCTGCGGTGTCTATACCAACGAGTGTGTTTCCACCACCATCCGCGATGCCAGTGATCTCGGGTTCTATACCACATTGATCGCGGATGGCTGCACCACGGTGACCCCCGAGTTGCATACGGCGACGATTCGTACGGTCAAGGATCGCTACTCACGGGTCATGACCACCGATGAAGCCATCAAGGAGATCAACAAGGTCGTGGCATGAATAGCGTCAACTCCGCGATACTCGACCCCAATGTCGGCTGGCTGATCCTCGCGATCTTCAGCGTCATCTGGGTCTGGCTGGGCTGGTTCTGGGGCCGCAAGGCCAAGGCGCTGGACGACTACATGCTGGCCGGCCGTCGGGTGGGGATCGCGCTGGGTACCGCCACGGCCATGGCCACCTGGGTCACCAGCAACACCACCATGGTGGCGCCGCAACTGGCTTTCCAACTGGGCATTTGGGGCATGCTCGGTTATTCGCTGGGTTCGGTGGGACTGATGCTGTTCGCTCCGCTGGCCCGGCGTATTCGCCAGCTGCTGCCTTTCGGTTATACCAGCGGTGACTTTATTCGCCTGCGCTACGGGATCTGGACCTGGCGGGTCTTTCTGGTGATCTCGCTTTGCTACGCCATCGGCTGGCTGATCAGCCTGGGCATGGCCGGCGGGGTGCTAATCCATGCCCTGACCGGGATCGATTACCAGCTCGGGATGACGGTCATCCTGACTATTTGCGTGTTGTACACCCTGCTGGGCGGCTTGCGCGCGGTCATCGGTACCGACTTTATCCAGACCCTGTTAATCATCGGCGGCGTGGTGGCGCTGGCCATCCTGACCATTAACAAGATCGGCTTTGATGCCATGCATGAAAGCCTGCTGGCCGAGCGACCGGAACTGCTCAATCTGCTGATGCCGGCCGCGGTCATGTTTTTGTTCAACAATCTTTTATTCGGCGTCGGCGAGATATTCCATTCCAATGTCTGGTGGTCTCGCGCCTTCGCCTTTCGCAAGGACGTCGGCTTTCGCGCCTACCTGCTGGCGGGAATCATCTGGGTGCCGATCCCGATCGTCGCCGGGTTTGTGGCTCTGGCCGCGCCGGCGTTGGGTCTAAATGTGCCCGCTGCGGACATGGTGGGGCCGATGGTTGCCGCGGAGCTGCTTGGCTTTGGCGGCGCGGTGCTGGTGTTTATTATTGTTTTCTCGGCACTGGCTTCCAGCCTCGATTCCCTGTTGGCGGCGACCGGCGATCTGGTTTTGCAGGATATCTATCGGGGGCATCTCAACCCACAGGCCAGTGATGAAAAACTGCGAATCATGGCCAAGCGTATCGTGATCATGCTGGGTATTATTACCTGGTTGATCTGTCTGCCGCGTATCACCACCCTGGCCAGTCTGTTGCATTATCTGGGGGCATTTGTGGCCAGCACCATCTGGCCGGTCGTGGCTGGACTATACTGGAGACGGACCACCGCCAGTGGTGCCCTGCTGGCGATGGTACTGGGGATTACCACCGGCCTGCTGGCCTATCACTTCATTGGCTTTTATGTGGCGGCGCTGGTGTCCGCCGTGGTTTCCATGTCGGTGGTATTGATCAACACCGCCCTGTCGCAAAGCCGGTTCGACTGGGAACAGTTGCGCCAGAGTGAGGAGGGCAGCCCGTCATGACAGCAAGTGTGACGTTTCTCGCAGTGGTGGTGACCGCCGCCGTGGCCATGTCCGCGGTGACACCGCTGATACTGATTTATTTATGGATAAGAGACTGGATAAAAGAGCAGTTATGGTAGATAAAACACATCCCAAACTTGATGAACGTATCGAGCCTGCCAACTGGACGGACGGGCTGGATATGCCGATGTCGCTGATGGATCAGATCCCGGAGGACCCGGCCGCCCTGGCCGATCTGGCCAATCGCTCGGTGGTCTCCGGCAAACAGTTCACCCGCGGGCAGGCGATCCAGCTGTGTCGGCTGGCGGCCAAGTTCGAGACCACCCAGACCATGGGCCAGTTTCCGCTCACGGGCAAAATCCTGATCAGTGCGTTTTATGAGCCGAGTACCCGGACCCGGCTCTCCTTCGAAAGCGTCTGGCATCGCCTCGGCGGCGACGTGATCTCCATCACCGATCCGTCGACCACCGGCGTGGCCAAGGGCGAGTCATTGCACGATGTGGCCGAGATGATGAGCCATTACGGCGATGTGGTGGTCCTGCGTGATTCCAACGAGGAAGCCATCTACGAGATGCTGGACGTATTGCGCATCCCGATCATCAATGCCGGTAACGGCACCGATGAGCATCCGACCCAGGCGCTGGCGGATATCTACGCGATTGCCAAGTGGCGGCCGGAATTCCTGATGGATAATCCGCCGGCGGACAAGAAGATTCGCGTCTGTGTAATCGGCGTACCGGGTCGCATGCGCACCGTGCGCAGTCTGTTGTCTTTTCTGGCGCTGTTCAGCCCGGCGATCAAGGAAGTGGTTATCATCTGCAATGCCGATCAGCCCTTCTCCAGCGGGCAGAAGGAGGAACTGGAGGAAGCCGGGCTCAAGTTGCGCGTGACCGCCGATCTTGACGCCCAGCTACCGGATACGGATGTGGTGTATATCAATGCTATCGCCTGGGTCGGTGACAGCTATGAAGAGCTGGGTACCGAATACCGGCTGGACAGTCACTCACCGTTAAAAGAAGGATCGATCATCCTGCACCCGCTGGCGCGCGGCGAAGAGCTGGCAACCGATCTGGATAACACAGAACACAACTGGTACTTCGCCCAGGCACGTGGCGCCGTCTATGTGCGTATGGCCATTATGAACAGCCTGGTGAGATTCTAGGTGCCAGGTGCCAGGTGCCAGGTGCCAGGTGCCAGGTGCCAGGTGCCAGGTGCCAGGTGCCAGGTGCCAGGTGCCAGGTGCCAGAGGCGTAGGTCAGGTTCCGCGCAGCGCTACCTGACGTTTTCCGTATCGGCGGGGTTGTCACGCAGGCTAACGCCAGCGTGACCTACATGACTAGTAAGGTTCTAGATTCTAGGTGCGAGGGTGTAAGGCAGCGAGTGCGAGAAATTGTAAGAGTGAGAGGTTGTGAGGAGTAAGATCACAAGCACACTCTGACGACTGACGATTCAGGACTTAAGACTCACGATTTAACAGAGGTTAACTAAATAGATTATGTGTGGCATAGCCGGAATATTTCACGCCAATCCCGAACAGAAAATCGATCCGCAGTTGCTGGTCAATATGGCGGCAATTCAGCACCATCGCGGCCCGGACGGATTCGGTTACAAGACACTGGACACGCAGGGGGTGGGATTCTCCCATGCGCGCCTGTCAATTATCGACCTCAACGAAGAGCGTGCCCGCCAGCCTTTTTTGTCACAGGACAATAACCTGTTGCTGGCGCATAACGGCGAGTTTTACGACTACAAACGGATTCGCGCCGAACTGACCCTCAAAGGTGCGCGCTTCAAGGCCAAGAGCGACTCGGAGATGGTGTTGCATCTCTATCCGCGTCTGGGGCTGGAAGACATGCTGCCGCACCTGCGCGGCGAGTTTGCCTTTGCCCTGTATGACAAACAGCACGATCGGCTGATGCTGGTACGCGATCGTTTCGGGGTCAAGCCGCTCTACTGGAGCGATACCGGTGACAAGATCGTGTTTGGCTCCGAGCTCAAGGTGCTGTTTGCCCATCCCGATGTCCCGCGCCGTTTCAATGCCAAGGGGGTATTTCATCAGTTGATGCAGACCACCGTGCCGGGGCATACCGCGTTCGATAATATCAACCAGGTCAAACCCGGCCATGTGGTCATCATCGAACGCAAGCACGGCAAGTTCCAGGTGACCGACCAGAAATACTGGGACATGGATTTTCCGTTGCAGAGCGAACGCGAGAAAAACGATCGCGATGATGAAGAGTATTACATCGAAGGCGTGCGCAAGCATCTGTTGCATGCACTTCAACTGCGCCTGGAAGCCGACGTGCCGGTCGCCTGCTACCTGTCGGGCGGGATCGACTCCTGTTCCACACTGGGGATGGCGGCGGCCAGTCAGCAATCACCGGTCAAGGCCTTCACCATCGGTTTTGATGATGCCGATTATGACGAAACCCCGATTGCCACCGAGATGGCCGAGTCGGTCGGGGCCGATCAGGATGTGATGCTGCTTAACGCCGGTCATCTGTACGAGAACTTCGAGGAAACGCTCTGGCATACCGAGCGCACGATTTATAACACCCTGGGCGTGGCCAAGCTGCTGATGAGCCGACACGTCAACAAAGCCGGTTATAAAGTGGTCGTCACCGGCGAAGGTTCCGACGAACTGTTCGGCGGTTATCCGGCCTTTCGCCGCGACATGTTCCTGCACGGCATGGATACCCTGTCGCCGGCGGAGCGGGCCGAATGGGAGAGCATCCTGGCCGAGGCCAACAAGCTGTTCAAAGGCGCGATGCTGGCCGAGGATGAGGTCAGCGACCCGGCACTGAATGATCTGGTCGGCTTTACGCCCAGCTGCCTGCAACCCTGGCTGGCCTCGGCGGTGCATGTGCCCGGCTTGCTGTCTTCAGAGCTGCGCGAGGAGGTCGAAGGTTATGCGCCCGGTCAGGCCATCGCCGAGGCGCTGGACGGTGACATGCTGGAAGGACGCCACCCGCTCGACAAGGCCCAGTACGTCTGGATCAAGACCATGCTGGAAGGCCAGATCCTCACCTGGGGCGGCGACCGGGTCGACATGGCCAACTCTATGGAGTCCCGGCCGCCGTTTCTGGATCATCACCTGGCCGAGTATTGCGCCCAGTTGCCGCCCTCCATGCGCATCAAGGGGCGCACCGAGAAATACGTGTTGCGTGAGGCGATGAAGGGCATTTTGCCCACGACGTTGTACGAACGGGAGAAGTTCGCCTTCATGGCGCCCCCCGCGCATACCGATCCGGAAAAATGGGCCGCTCTCAAGGTCCTCTCCGACAACTACCTTTCCGATGAGGCGATCGAGCAGGCCGGGATTCTGGATAAAGCCGGGGTCAAGGCGTTGTTCGATCTGCACGAGTCCGAGGACACTACCGCCTCGACGCAGGTGAAGCTCGATGCGGTGATCAACCATATGGTCGGCGTACAGATCCTGCACAAGCATTTCGTTGCCACAGACGTGCCCGCGCTGGCCCGGCAAAAGGCGGACGAGTACGGCTGGCATATGTGAGCGGGAGTCCCGAAGGACAACCATCCAGGAAAGGGGCTGCGGCCCCTTTTTTGATCGGGATTGCTACGTTGTCGGAGAACTGTGTAAGTAAGCAGGAATATTTAAATATAGTAAAAAAACAACTGTCTGGAATAAAATGATTTTTGTGACGTCCTACACACTATCAATCACGGAACCTGGGGTTAACCCGTAAAGTTGCCGATGATGGAATAAGACAAATATCCAGGCGGGAGCTGTCGCAATGAAACATTTTCAATTTTTATGTGTGCTGACCGTATTATTCGGTTTATCAGCTGTAGCCGGTGCCAGTGAGCCGCAAAACACGGACATAAACTGGGCCGGTTGCGGGATCACCAAAAAAGCCTTCATGGCCGAGCTGGCCAAATCCTATGAAGCCAAGACCGGGATTCATATCAGTCTCAGCGGTGGCGGGGCGACCAAGGGGATTCGGAACGCGGCCGCGGGGAATATCGATATCGGCGGTGCCTGTCGGACCTCCCTCGACAGTCTCGATATAGAGCGCAATGCGCACCAGATTCCGGTCGCCTGGGATGCGCTGGTGGTGGTTACCAACAAAAACAACCTGGTGGACAACATCACCTTCGACCAACTGAAGCAGGTTTATCTGGGTAATATAACGAACTGGAAGGAACTGGGCGGCAACGATGCGCCGATCGAGCTGTATGTTCGCCGTGGCAAGATGTCCGGTGTCGGTCGTACCCTGCGTGAACTGGTATTCAACAATTTCGATCAGGAGTTCAAGGCCACCTATGTGGTTAAATCCTCCGGCCCTGTGGAAAAAGGGGTCATGGGAAACATTAATGGCCTGGGGGTTACCGGCATCAGCAGCGCCAAGAAACGTGATATCAAGATCCTCAAGCTCAACGACCATGAACCCAGTTACGAGAAGATCCGAAACGGGGATTATGTGCTGTATCGTCCGTTATACCTGGTGACCAAACGCGGTTCTACCGATCAAAAGATCCGCGACTTCATTCGTTACGCGGTCAGCCAGGAAGGTCAGGAGATCATTCGCCAACAGGGTACCGTGCCCTATACCGAGGCCATGGCCCTGGTCATGAAACAACTCGACCAGTACGAACGGGCCAGTCGTTCCGGTGCCTACCGCACCAGCGCGGACAGCCAGATATAACTCCCTGTCCTTACCGGAAATGAAAAGAGGCACACCCTTGTGGTGTGCCTCTTTTTTTGTGCTCTGGAAAGTTAACGCGGAGGTCGCGGAGGCGCAAAGACGCAGAGGAAATAATTTATTTGGCAGATCACTTTCCTCTTACCTGTATTCCTGACCAAACCACCGAAGCACCGAATACACCGGAATCACTGAAAGCGAACCCATTATGTTCAGAGTAACGGTGCGTAGAACGCACCCTACGGCTGATAACACCGAGCTGGTGCCTTCGGTATTTTTTATTAGATTATGTTTCTCCGCGCCTCTGCGCCTCCGCGTCCTCCGCGTTTATTCTCAGTAACCGTGAATAGTCAATGGATCCTGATATCCCGCCGACGCGCTTGCGAGAGACAAAAAAAGAGGCGCCGGAGCGCCTCTTTTTGCTTAAGGTGGCAGGGCCTGATCAGCCGTCTTTACTGGTGTAGTAGTCGATCAGGATCTTGGCCACTTCCGGGCGTGAGAATTCTGCCGGCGGGGCTTCGCCGTTGCTCAGCATTTCGCGGACCTTGGTGCCGGAGAGCAGCACGAAGTCTTCCTTGGTGTGATCCGGGGCTTCGCACATCATCACGACCTTGTTCAGTTTCTTCGACCAGGCGGTGTGATCGGCCTCGAAGATCTCGATATCCATCGCGCCCCTGGGCACTTCGTCATGGAAGATCTTCTGCGCATCGAACGGGCCGTAGTAATCGCCCACGCCGGCATGGTCGCGGCCGATGATAAAGTGGGTGGCGCCCATGTTCTGGCGGAAATAGGCGTGCAACACGGCCTCGCGCGGGCCGGCATACAGCATGTCGAAGCCGTAGCCGGTGACCATCACGCTGTTGGGCGGAAAGTAGAGTTCCACCATCTTGCGGATCGCGGCATCGCGCACCGGGGCGGGGATATCCCCGGGCTTGAGCTTGCCCAGCAGCATGTGAATCACCAGGCCGTCGGCGCCCAGGCGATCCATGGCCATGTGGCACAGCTCTTCATGGGCGAGGTGCATCGGGTTGCGGGTCTGGAAGGCGACGACCTTGTTCCAGCCGTGTTCCTGGATCTCGTTGCGGATTTCCACGGCGGTGCGGAAGGTATCCGGGAAGTCGGTCAGAAAATAGCTGAAGTTCAGCACCTCGATGGGGCCGGAGACGGCGAAACGACCCTGGCTGTTAAAGGCGGCCACACCGGGGTGTTCGGTATCGGTTGTGCCGTAGACCTTCTGGGTCATGGTGGTCATCTGGTCGTCGGAGATTTCCTCGATCGCTTCGACATCCATGACTGCCAGTACCGGATTCCCCTCGACATTGGGATCGCGCAGGGCGATGCGCTTGGCGTCTTTGATCTCGTCCACGTTCTCCAGCAGGCAGAGAATCGGCACCGGGAAAAAGCTGCCGTCGGTCAGGGTCATTTTCTCGGCGGCGCCCATGGCGTCGGCCACGTTCATGAAGCCTTTGAGCGGGTTGAAGTAGCCGCCGCCCATCATCACGGCGTTACCGGCGGCCTGGGAACTGATGACCACTGAAGGCAGGGATTGCGCCTCTTTGCTCAATGCATCGTGTTTGGTTGAATCGTAGACAAAGCGCGGTTGCAGCTCGTCGCTACCGATAGGTTTAATCATCCGTCCTTCCTCAAGGTTGGGCCGCGTGGGCATTTTTGGTTCGGGCTGCCGTCGTCGGGGAGGGCCCGCAGAGCGGGAATCCGGCTGCGTGCAGCCCGGCGAAATTATTAGACGCCCGACTATACACCACTGCCTTCGGGGCAGAACAACAGGGATATTTATGAGGGCATTAGAATACAGGGTCAAGTGCCGAGGGACGAGGGACGAGTGACGAGGTCCAGCGGGCCGTCAAATTCTGGACTTAGTATAAAAAAGAGAGTGTCGGGCTGCGCCACCGTTAATAACGGGCAATAAAAAAGCGCCCAAAAGGCGCTTTAATATAAACGACTCGTCCCTGACAAAAGGTGTCCCGCAGGGCGCCGGTTGTAATCCGGGCTGGCCCGGCAGCACTAATCACATATTTATTATATGTGTTTAGTGCGTAACCAGGTACGGTTCGATCAGTCCGCCAGGTGTTTGAAACGGTCGTAGGCTTGTTGCCCCCGGGGATTGCCCATGTCAGCGGCGGTTTTTGCATCGGCAACTGCCGAATGCATATCGCCCTTGTGATAGTAGGCGCCGCCACGCTCGACATAGGCAGCATCATCGTCAGGCCGCAGGGCTATATATCTGTCCCAGTATGAGATGATCTGATCCCAGTCTTTGCGTTGGGCCAGTATCCAGTCCAGCAACTGGTAATAGCCGAAGCTGTGGGGATCGTATTCTATGGCTAATTTGACATTATCAAGTGCCGGTTCCAGTTTGTTCAGTTTTATATGGGCTTTTGCCTTACGGTAATAGGCATCAGCCCTGTTCGGATCGAGACTCAATGCCGCAGTGAATTTTTCGATAGCTGCCCGCTGTTCTCCGGACCTGTTCAATTCATAGCCAAGACGTATCATTTTGTCTGCCAACCAGTCTCTTTCGGAGAGGATATTTTTGTCCCATGGTGCCAGTAATTTGGCCAGGGCAATATCGGAAACTGCCGAATCGTAATCTTCCAGTTTTGAATGAATCTGAGAGCGCCAATAATAGTATTCAGCATTATCCGTATTCAGGCTAATAGCCTTATTCAGATCTTCCAGTGCAGCACGATAATTTTCGCGCTTGTAGCGAGTCTTACCTCGATCCAAGTAGGTTTCGGCTCTGTGACCATAACTGAGAGCCTTATTATAGAGTTCCTCGGCCGCACTGTATTTTCTGTCAAGATAGTTCGTATATGCGGCTTCGGTGTAAATACGAGCTTCCAGCAAATTCAGTTTTGAATTTTGGTTGACATGTTTCAGTGACTCATTGACGAAGGATTCCATCTGTTCAAAGGACCCACCCCAACGCGGTGTAATAAAGTGGAGATATTTGAGCCGTACCCTGTAAGTGGCAGGCTGAATTTCCACAGCTGCTCTGAGTACTTCTCTCATTAGTTGGTTTGGACCGCTTTGGCTCCCGAGGATACCAATGAGTATTTCATGCGCAATATATGCCTGGCTGTTGCTCTCCAGCGCTGTTTTGATATCAGTCGCGGCCTTCTCGAAAAAGGCTCTCATACGGTCGAACTGTTGCTGTTCAGTTTCGCTTGCAAATTTTCCGCCACGGGCTTGCCAGGCCATTGTGTAAAAATAATTAGCTCTGGCCAGATAAGGCTGATATTGGTTGCTGTGTTTTTCGACCCACGTGTTAAACAGTGGTTCATAATCAGCGCTTTCTATGTCAAAGGCGCTGTATGCTTTGAACATTTCATCTTCATAAGAAACATCTTTTAGGCTGGCTGTCAGGAGCTCGTCCAGCTTTTTATTCAGCTTTGAATATTCCTGATTTTGCAGATAGTTACGCAATTCAAGGTTTAAACTCTCTAAATCCGGTTCTTCTGCCTGTGACAGGACAGGCGAGGGCGTCGGCAATGTTTCGTGGGTGGGGGTTTGACTGACCAGCGAGGACTTAGATGCAGGCTGAATTAAATTTTCATAGGGAATAAAAAGGACTGTAATAATAAGCAGGGCCAGGCCGGTGAATATAAAAAAAATCCTTTTCATTAGTTATCTCCTTGTTAATTTGATTGCCCTGACGCGGTGAGTTTTTTGAGCGAGTATAAAGTACAGGTGTCTGGTGCTGGAAATGTAGTCCGACAGGACAACTCTGACGGCTTACCTCACTAATAAATATTTTCTCTGAAGGATAGTCGTTTCTGATAATCATGCAACAATTTTGTGGTTGTTATTTTGAGGGCTCGCGTCTGACTTTAGCAAACAGAGATGCAAGGAGTAATGTAGCATCACTGCGCGACAGCGGATCGCATATTCCCGTGCCCGTTGCTTTTCTGCCGACACAAAAAAAGCGCCCGAAGGGCGCTTTAATAATCAGGACTCGTCCCTCGTCACTCGGACCTCGTCCCTGACAAAAGGCGCCCCAAGGGCGCCTTTTGTTATGCCGCGTCTTCCTTGGCCTTGCGGGCCGCTTTGGCTTCTTCCGGTGAATAGGCGGCACCGGACCAGAGCATTTCGTAGGCAATTTCCTCGTTGCCGTTTTCACACAGCTCCAGGACCTGCTGGAACAGCGGCTGGAAGGTCTCGGATTTGTGCGAGTCCTCGTGTTCCTCGAAGGTGTTCCAGAAAGTAATAATCAGTGCTTCCTTGCCCTTCAGGGGATCTTCGACCGCCTGGCCGATGGTGGAACCCTCGTTGGAGACCGCACCGCTGTTCAGGCAGACAAAGCCGCCGACAAAGCCGGTGTCGGAGTGATAGGTCTTGACGTTTTCGCACAGAAACGCGACGCGCTCCTGCAGATCGTCAATCGTGTATTCGGGTTTCAGAATGACGCGGTTGACAGTCACCACACCATCATGGGGGAAATTCTTGATCAGTTCGCCAGCCATGTTGCTCACCTCCGTTACAGAGTTAGTTATTTAACACTTACTAATATAGTCGCTCCATAAAATATGTCAAGGTGAACCAATAAATCTTTTATAGCCCTGGTAATTATCTCAGTTATTACCCACATAAGGGCCTGGCGCGGGATTTCAATCCCCGCCAGGCAATTGAAAAATAAGAAAAAAGTATCAGATTTTGTGCCAGATATCGCGGACGGTCCCCGCCAGGGTCATGGGGTCAAAGGGCTTGGTAATGACCCCGACCACCCCCTGGGCGCGCAGCTGCTCCAGCTCCTGGGGCTGGACCTTGGCGGTCATGAACAGCGCCGGGGTGGTGGCCAGGGCCGGTTTTTTGCGCAGTTCGGCCAGGGTGGCGGGGCCGTCCATACCGGGCAGCATCACATCCAGGATCAACAGATCCGGCCGATAATCGTCAGCCAGCGCCAGAGCCTCTGCGCCGTTGCTGCAGAGGCACAGATCAAAGCCACCCACCTCCTGCAGAGCAAGGCGGGCAATGGTCTGGATGTCCGGTTCGTCCTCCACGTAGAGGATCTTGTGCAGCGTTGGGGTGTTC
The DNA here is from genome assembly GCF_034522235.1 of Thiohalophilus sp. Classification (NCBI taxonomy): domain Bacteria; kingdom Pseudomonadati; phylum Pseudomonadota; class Gammaproteobacteria; order Thiohalomonadales; family Thiohalophilaceae; genus Thiohalophilus; species Thiohalophilus sp. The sequence goes on from NZ_JAXHLN010000002.1 coordinate 123,385, forward strand.
ATCGGTCTTCCTGGTTATCGTCAGCCTGGGCGAAGTGGCGGGCGCGCTGTTGCAAACAGGTGGCCAGTGTTTCCAGCAGGGTCTGTTTCGAGGTGGTGCTTTTGCGCAGCGCTGCACTGACCTGGCGTATGATATCGGCGTCCGGTTCGTGGTTGGAGAAAATGACCGTCGCCGGCAGCGTCGGGTGTTCCTTGAGGGTCTCCAGCAGGGTCAGGCCCGAGCCGTCGGGCAGCGAGACATCCAGCAGGAGCAGATCGAAGCGCTGTTTGTCGAGCAATTGGCGGGCCTCCTGCAGGGTCCGGGCGCTGAAAAGCGCGACCTGATCCTGCAGCATCAGGGTGATCAGCTGTTGCAGATCCGTATCATCATCCACATAGAGCACCCGGGGTTTGTCCGGCAGATGCTGCAGGGCACAGCGCACCGATTGCAGCAGGCGCGCCTGATCCAGCGGTTTGTCCAGCCAGTCGACGATATCCGCTGCGCCCCCCTCAAGCTGATTGCAGGCGTCATTGGCAACAGCTGAGACGACGATAATCGGCAGTTGCCGGGTGGCGGTGGACTCGCGCAGTTGCCGAATCAGATCCAGGCCGTGCTGGTCGGGCAGCAGGATATCCAGCAGCAGTGCATCATAATGGTGCTGGCCGAGGGCGGTGCGTGTCTGTTCGGCGTTATGGGTAATATCGCTTTGATAGCCGTGGCGGGCCAGCATCAGCTGCAACAGGCCGGCAATATCGGCATCGTCCTCGCAGATCAGCAGGCGGTGGGGCCGGGGCGGCGTCAGGCTGATGATCTGATCCTTGATACGGGTGATCGACTGCTGCTGATAAATCGGCATATCGAAATAGAATGTGGTGCCGACCCCCGGCTGGCTGACGAAACTGATCTGGCCGCCATGTTGCTCGATGATGGCGCGGGCGATACTCAGGCCCAGCCCGGTGCCGCCGGTAATGCGGCTGTCCGAGGCGTCGGCCTGGCCGAAACGCTCGAAGACCTTCTGGTGAAACTCGTCGGCGATGCCTTTGCCGTGGTCGGTGACACTGATGCGCACAAAGTGTGGCTGAAGCCGTGCGTCGATCTCGACCCGGCTGTGTGCAGGGGAAAATTTTACCGCGTTGGAGAGCAGGTTGTTCATCACCTGCATCAGGCGGTGTTCATCGGCAAACAGTTCGACGTCGGGGAGTGCGTCGGCCAGCACCAGATCCACATCGAACGGCCGGGCGTAGGCCAGGTTGTTTTCCGCCGCCTGATTCAGAAAATCGGGCAGCCGCAACGGCTGGTAGTCGAAGGTCATCTCGCCCGATTCGATCTTGTTAATATCGAGAATATCGTTGATCAGATGTAGCAGGCGTTCGGCATTGCGGGAGGCGATGTCGATCAACGACAGGGCCTGTTGCGGCAGTTGTTCGCCCAGATTGCCACTCAACAGACCAAGCGAGCCGCGAATCGAGGTCAGCGGCGTGCGCAGTTCATGACTGACCGTGGAGACAAACTCGTCGCGTATGCGTTCGATGCGCTTGCGTTCGGTAATGTCGACGCCGATCCCCAGAAAACCGATGCAGTTGCCCGCCTCGTCCGTCATTTCGGTAATTGACAACAGCACCGGCACCCGGCTGCCATCACGACAGATATAGGTCCACTCCTGCTCATCCGGCGTGCCTCGTCTGGCCAGGGCGACAAAGGCTTCAAAGCCCGGCTCAATGGTGGTCTCCAGCTCTTCGCTCAACTCGTGGGCGCGGATTGCGATCTCCTGGGGATCATGGAACAGCATGGGGTTATGGCGGCCGATTACCTCCCTGGCAGCATAGCCCAGCGTCCGTTCGGCCGCATTGTTAAAGCTCATGATGGTGCCGGCGACATCGGTGGCGATAATAGTGAAGTTGGCGCTGTTGAGAATGGCGTTCTTGATGCCCAGGGTGTGCGAGAGCATCTCCGCGTTGGCTTTTGACTCGGTGATATCGCGCAGCGACAGCGAGGCCCCCTGCAGGGTCGGGTGGATAGCCACTTCGAGCCATTTGCCGCTGGCCGGATAAAAACAGTCAAACTGGCAAGAGCGTTCATTGCGCAGAGTGTCGTTGAGGGCCTCGCCCAACAAGGCCAGCAATTCGGGCGCTACCGTCTGCAGCGGATGGCCGACCAGTTGTTCCGCCTGCAGATTGAGCAGGCTGCGGGTCAGTGAGTTGGCATAAAGAATGGTTTGCTCGCGATCCACGGCCACAAAGGCTTCGGCAGTACTCTCCAGGATATGGCTGATGGTATTGCGCTGTTCCATCAACTGCTCTTCAAACTGGATATGCGCCAGCTCCATGCTCAGCCACTGGGCCATCAGTTGCACCAGCTCCTGTTCGGCCTGACTGAAAGGGGTGTCACGGGGCTCGGGATCGGAGAAGCTCAGGGTGCCGTACAGCCGGCCGCCGGTATAGATCGGTGTGCCGATATAGCACTCCAACGGGTGTTGCGCATAACAATGCAGATAGCGCCAGTCTGATTCCCCGGCATGGGTTACCGAAGTAATGACCTGGTGCTTCAGGGTCTGGCTGCAGTAGCTCTCATTCAGCGGATAGGTCCGGCCTTCCTCCAGCTGGTTGGCCGGCGTGCTGGCATACAAAATGGTGATCTCTCCCTGGCTGACGCGCGACAGCACACCGATTTGCAGATCCAGCTGATCGCAGCCATAGGCGAGCAGCTTGCGGGTCTTGTCGGCAAAGTCGAGATCCGAGGCGATGATGTCATACAGCCGGGCGAGCCGTTCTTCGCTCTTGCGCAGGGCCCGGGTATGTTCCTCAACCTGGCCCTCGGCATACTTGCGGCGGGTCAGGGTGCTGTTGATGACCCCGGCAATCAAAAATGAGATGGCCAGCGTGGCGAACAGGGCAAACCACGGCATCAGCGACGGTTGATCGGGAAAACGACCCGGCACCGGACGGATGAGCAGGGTCCAGTTCTGATCCAGAATGTGCAGGGAGCGCCGGTAATCGTCCTTTTTCGCCGTCAGCGTCGACAGTGAGACCTGGCGGGTCTGGCTGTCGGCGGAATGGTGAAAAAGCAGCTGATTGTTGTGATCCAGGATGATCAGATTCATGGCGCGCCTGGCCGTGGTGCGGTGGCTCAGGGCGGCGTCAATAAACTCGTTAAAGTCGAGTAACAGGGCGATCACGCCGCGCAAGCGGCGGTTGTCGGCGTGATACACCGGTAAAAACAGCCGGATCGATTGGAGTTGCTGTTCGGGCGCCTGGCGTTGATCGGGCAGTACCAGCAGTTGCCGCGCATCTCCGGCGGCCTGCAGCTGCCGGCGCAAGGCGGCATTGTCGGCCAGATTCAAGCCGCCCAGGGTCGAACGAAAACTCTCGGGTTCGGCGAACCTCACCGGATAGGCGGGCGGGTCGTCAGGCACCTGCGGCGCCCAGAACACGCCCTTGATGTAGTGATGGCGCAAGGCTACCTCGCGCACATAGGTGGCGAATTCGTGCCGTTCCACTTCGTCGGAGGCCGCGTAGAGGCCGCGCAGGCCCTGTAATATCTTGTCCAGCACATCACCTTCGGCGTGCAGCGCGTGGTAATGCTCATCAAAGGCCAGCTGCAGACTGTAATCGAGGCTCTTTTGCTGGTTATCCCGGATATAGAGGAACAGGGCGATCGCTACGGCGGTGCCCAGAATCATGATGCCCAGGCACAGACGGTTCAGATAGGCGCGAAGACCGGTTTTCTGCAAGTTGTTGTCCCGTTAGCGGCTGCTGAGAGTCGTTGGCTCACTGGAACTAAGGTATCACTGTTCGAACCGACTGGCATGTGGAAAGTGGGAAATGGGAAATGGGGAATGGGGAATGGGGAATGGGGAGTGGGGAGTGGGAGTAAACTGTAGCCTGATGAGGCCCCGCCGGCCGTCGAGCGGCCGACGGGAACAGGTTTAACGCAGATAGAGGAACAGGGCCCCGTTACCGCGACGAATATTGAGTAACAGTTGCTGACTGTTGCCGATCTGCTTGCGCATTTCGGCCAGGTTTTTGACCGGCTGGCGATTGACCGAGACGATCACATCATTGGGGCGCAGTCCGGCACTCCAGGCCGGGCTGCCCTGCTCGACCTCGCTGACCAGGACGCCTTCGATGCGCCCGTGCAGACGATGGCCTTCGGTAATGTCCGAGAAGCGGGCGCCGGTGAGATGGGCGTGCAGCTTTTCACCGCCCTGCTGCCGACTGACCGACTCTTCGACCGTGGCGGTCAGTGACAGGGTCTTGCCCTCGCGCAACACTTTCATGCGGACCTTGCTGCCGATGCGCAGCAGGCCGATGGCGTTGCGCAGGGTATTGGCGTCGCGCACCGGTTTGCCGTCGACCTCGATCACGATGTCACCGGCCTGCAGGCCCGACTTGTCGGCCGGTGAGCCGGGCGACACCTGGGTGATCACCGCGCCCCGGCCCTGTTCGAGATCGAAGGCCTGGGCCAGTTCCGGGGTCAGATCCTGGGCCTGGGCGCCGAGCTGCCCGCGGCGCACCTCGCCGTGTTCGACCAGCTGTCCCATGATTTCGCGTGCCATGTTGATCGGGATGGCGAAGCCGATACCGATATTGCCGCCGCTGCGTGAAAAGATGGCATTGTTGATCCCGACCAGTTCGCCGTTGAGATTGACCAGGGCGCCGCCGGAGTTGCCGGGATTGATCGAGGCGTCGGTCTGGATGAAATCCTCGTAGCCCTGAATCCCCAGGCCGCTGCGATCCAGCGCACTGATAATGCCGGAGGTCACCGTCTGGCCGAGGCCGAAGGGATTGCCGATCGCGACCACGAAATCCCCGACCCGCAGACTGTCAGAATCGGCCAGCGGCACGGCGGTGAGGTTATCGGCCTCGATCCGGATCACCGCCACGTCGGAGTCGGGATCGGTGCCGATCAGCTCGGCGTCGTAACTGCTGCCGTTGCGCAGGGTGACCTTGATTTGATCCGCCTGCTCGATTACATGGTTGTTGGTCAGGATGTAGCCTTTGTCGGCATCGACGATGACCCCCGAGCCCAGGCTCTGGGTGCGCCGCTCACGTGGTTGTTCCGGCATATCGAAAAAGCGGCGGAAGAAAGGATCGTCCAGCAGCGGATTGCCGCGTACCCGTACCGTGCCGGTGGTGGCGATATTGACCACCGCCGGAGTGACTTTGTCCAGCATCGGCGCCAGGCTGGGCAGCGCCTGGCCCTGGCTGTCGTGGGTGGGCAGGGCGGCGGCGTTGCCGGCAACCAGCAGCAGGCCGAGTGCCAGCAGCAGAAAATGTCGAACGGGTTTGGCGGTAGTCAGACGTCTCAAGATCGGCCTCCCTTTTACTACGGTATCAATTTAAAGCCCGCCGTGGGCGGTGTTGGCATCGTTATAGTGCCTGACTGGCAGGTAAATGTTTCTCGAGTAAATGCAAGAATATGTAAAGAATAGAGATAAGTTGGCAGTTGGCAGTCATCAGTCGGCAGTCAGATGCTGTCAGGTAGCGCTGCGCGCAACCTGACCTGCAATTTCTGCCAACTGCATACTGCTAACTGTTCACTTCGATCTTGCGGCGCCGGGCGTGGCTGGCCTTGGGCAGGCTGATGCTCAGTATGCCGCGTTTATATCGGGCTTTGGCCTTGTCCTGGTCGACCGCGATCGGCAGGGGGACGGCGCGCTGGAAGGCGCCGTAGGCGCATTCGCGGATATGGTAATCGCCCTCGGTCTGTTCCCGTTGCAGGCGTTTTTCCCCGCGCACCAGCAGGGTGTCGTCGACCACCGCGATATCGAAGTCATCGGATTCCATGCCCGGGACTTCCAGGCGCACAACCAGCTCCTCGCCCTTGTCCTGCACATCCGCGGCCAGCACGCTCCAGCGGGCGCCGCGCAGCACGCCGACATCCTCGGCGGATTCCACCTCGCCCTCGCGGTTGACCGGATTGAAGCGGGTAATGGCGTTGGCGGCCCGGTCCCGCAGCTGGGTCCAGCCCTCGCTGACGGTGTGCCAGGCACGGTTGAGTCCACGTTGCAGTTCAGCCATGGCGTTCATGGTCACTCCTTTAATATGAATGGTTACATGAAGTAGGCCGGATCAAGCCGCAGGCGGATCCGGCATCTCGAGCGTTAGCCGGTGGCTCCGCGTTGTCTGAGCCACCCTGCGATTCAGCCAGTCGATCAGCTTTCGACGCTGATCTTGCGCGGCTGCACGGCTTCCTTCTTGGGGATTGTGATCTCCACCACGCCGTTCATGCTCCTGGCCGAGATCTTCTCCGCATCGGCGGTATCCGGCAGGCTGAATCGGCGATAGAAGGCGCCGTACTGGCGTTCCACCCGCTTGTAGCCTTCGCGCTCGTCCTTCTTCTCGGACTCGCGTTCGCCCTTGATGGTCAAAATGCCGTTTTCCATGTGCACGTCCACATCCTTGGGATCCACGCCGGGGACATCGGCATGCAGGATGAAGGCGTCTTTGGTTTCCTTGATGTCCACTGCCGGAATCCAGTCGCTGGTGGCGATGGCGCTGCTTTCACCGCTTTCGCCGGTGCTTTCGAGCATCTGATCCATTTCACGGCGGATCTGGGTCAGCATGCTCCAGGGTTCATAACGTACCAGGGTCATGATTCGTTCTCCTTTATTGCAAATAAACAACGTTGGTTGAATTTATTCGCAGGTGTTGCTGTGCGCACAGTGTCCATCTGCTTGAAGGGGATATGGGTGTGAGCCGGGTTTTTATCAAGTGGGACCGGCAAATGCGTTGTCGATTCAGCCGGGTGGTGGTCGGTCGGTCTGGGGCGTTTTGGCCAAAACGGCCATAACGTGAGTAGCCCCTAACCCCCGGAGCAGCGTCCCGGGCCAATATTAGAAGCACAATATATAGTTCTGGCGGGGTAAAAAATCCGTTTCGCACCGCTTCGGCGCAGACGCCCTGATAATAGTGCAAGTTATTGTTTGTTAAGGGTAAACCCTAACTTGTAAAACAGGCGATAAAGCATTGACAGACCCCGCTGGTGGTCCTAAGCTCCTACATCAAACACAATATCTAGTGTTTGCCGGATTGAGCTGTAAACCAGTTGTACCCGCCGTACCCGAGAACGCCGCTTGCCGTAGATAACAAGGCGGTCCGGGTGATTGATTTTATTGATTTTTATCGCACCGGGAGGATCACCCTACATGAGCGCCCAGCTACACAAACTGCCCGCCGGCAGTGTCAAAGAAATCCCGTTCCAGGACGCATCCCTCGATATCTGGGACAAAAAATATCGCCTCAAGAGCAAGGACGGTCAGATCATCGACCAGAGTATGGACGACACCTACAAACGGGTGGCCCGGGCGCTGGCCGACGTGGAGGAAACCCCGGAGCAGCAGGAGTACTGGTACGAGCAGTTCCTCTGGGCCCTGCGCCAGGGCGCCATCCCCGCCGGGCGCATCACCTCCAACGCCGGCGCGCTGGCCCACAAGCCGGCCACCTCCACCATCAACTGCACCGTCTCCGGCACCATCGAGGACTCGATGGACGACATATTAAACAAGGTGCATGAAGCAGGGCTTACTCTGAAGTCGGGTTCAGGTATAGGTTATGACTTCTCCACACTGCGTCCCAGGGGCGCCTATGTCTCCGGCGCCGGGGCCTATACCTCCGGGCCGCTGTCGTTCATGGATATCTACGACAAGATGTGCTTCACCGTCTCCTCCGCCGGCGGGCGCCGCGGCGCGCAGATGGCCACCTTCGAGGTCGGCCACCCGGACGTGATGGACTTCATTCGCGCCAAGCGCGAAAACGCCCGCCTGCGTCAGTTCAACCTCTCCTTGCTGATCACCGACGAGTTTATGCAGGCGGTGGAAAGCGACGGCTGGTGGCAACTGGCCTTCCCGCTGACCGAGAAGGAGATCACCGAAGACGGCATCGATCTCAAGGACAGCGAGCAGATCATCTGGCGTGACTGGCCGGTCAAGAACAAGTACTTCACCAACAAGGAAGGGCTGGTGGCCTGCAAGGTGTACAAGACCCTCAAGGCCAAGCACCTGTGGAACATGATCATGAACTCCACCTACGACTTCGCCGAGCCGGGGTTCATCCTGATCGATCGGGTCAACGAACAGAACAACAACTGGTACTGCGAGAACATCCGGGCGACCAATCCGTGTGTCACGGCCGATACCCGTCTGCATACCCAGTACGGCATGGTCGAAATCGGTGAACTGTACAAATCCGGCGCCGAGCTGCAAACCACTGTGGATACCCGGGCGCTGGGTCAGGACGGCCGGGGCACCGATGTGCGTTCGGCGGTACCGGCCTTCATGACCGCCGGCGAGGCGGATGTCTATCGGGTTACCACCAAAGAAGGTTATGAAATCAAGGCCACCGAGTGGCATGACTTCTATACCGGTCGGGGCAAAATTCCGCTGAGTGAGCTCAAGGAAGGCGACAGTCTGCTGGTGCAATCCGGCAAGGGCCAGTTTGGCAATGAAGGTTCAAAAGAACTGGGCATGTTGCTGGGGCTGATTGCCGGCGACGGCCACTTCACCCATCGCGGTGGCGGCAAGGAGGCGGCGATTGTCAATTTCTGGGGCGAGGATCGGGTGCTTGCCCCGGCCATTGTTAACTATGTCAACTCGCTGATCGGCGATGTGGCCATGACGCCGCGCGCTTACCATGTTTCCCCGGTCGCCGTACCGGATCGCAATCACGTGTTCGTCCGCTCGGTGATTCTGGCGCGGGTGCTCGAACATTACGGTTTCACCAAACAGACCAAACTGCAGGTGCCGGAAGTCGTCTGGCGCGGCTCGCAAGAGTGCATCAAGGGTTACCTGCGCGCCCTGTTCCAGGCCGACGGCACGGTGAATATCTCCGGCAAGAGCCAGAGCTGCTCCATTCGCCTCGCCTCCAGTCACAGGAAGCTGTTGCAGGAAGTGCAGATGCTGCTGTCCAACTTCGGCGTTCTGTGCCGCATCCACAAACGCCGCGATGCCGGCGAGCGGATGTTGCCCGACGGTCATGGCGGCAGCAAGGCATACAACTGCCAGGCCGACTATGAACTGATTATCGACGGCGAGTCCCGCGAACAGTTCATGGACGAGATCGGATTCCTGCTCGATTACAAAAACGATCGTTATCGTGAATGGGCCGCCGAGCGTGCGCTGTACAAGACCCAGAAATTCGCCGCCACCATCGAGTCGATTGAGTATGTGGGCCGGGAAGCCGTCTTCGATACCACCCAGCAGGATCACAACACCGTGATCTTCAACGGGCTGGTCACAGGGCAATGCGGGGAGCAGCCATTACCGCCCTACGGCTCCTGCCTGCTGGGTTCCATCAACCTGACCAAGTTCGTGCGCAAGCCGTTCACCAGTGAGGCGAGCTTCGACTGGGAGGAATATCAAAAGGTGGTCAGCATCTTCACCCGCATGCTGGATAACGTGGTCGAGATCAACGGCCTGCCACTGGAAGGCCAGCGCAACGAGATCCTGAGCAAGCGTCGTCACGGCATGGGCTTCCTGGGCCTGGGTTCCACGCTGACCATGCTGCGCATGAAATACGGCAGCTGCGAGTCGGTCGAGTTCACCGAGAAAGTCAGCCGCGAGCTGGCGCTGGAAGGCTGGCGCACCGGCCTGGCCCTGGCCGAGGAAAAAGGCCCGGCGCCGATCATGGAGCAGGAGTTCAAGGTCACCGCCGACATGCTGCGCTGGCGCCCGGAGATGAAAAAGGACGGCATCAAGGTCGGCCAGAAACTCAAGGGCAAGGTGCTGCAGGCCCGGTACAGCCGCTATATGCAGAAGATGGCCGAGGTGGATCCGGAACTGGTCGAGCAGATCGCCGAGAAGGGCGTGCGCTTCACCCATCACAGCTCCATCGCCCCCACCGGCACCATCTCCCTGTCGCTGGCCAACAACGCCAGTAACGGCATCGAGCCCTCGTTCGCGCACCACTACGCGCGCAACGTGATCCGCGAAGGGCGCAAATCAAAAGAGAAGGTCGACGTCTTCTCCTTCGAGCTGCTGGCCTACCGCGAGCTGGTCAACCAGAAGGCGATGCCCTACAGCGAGGAAGAGGAAGCGAAACTGCCCGACTACTTCATCACCGCCGAGGACATCACGCCCAAGGAACACGTCGACATCCAGGCCGCCTCGCAGAAGTGGGTGGACTCGTCCATCTCCAAGACCGCCAACGTCCCGACCGACTACGCCTTCGAGGACTTCAAGGACATCTACACCTACGCCTATCACCAGGGGCTGAAGGGCTGCACCACCTTCCGCTTCAACCCCGAGGCGTTCCAGGGCGTACTGGTCAAGGAAAAGGACCTGGAGAATACAACGTATCGCTTCACCCTGGACGACGGCACCGTGATCGAAGCCAGGGGCAACGAAGAGATCGAATACGACGGGGAAACCCATAATGCGGCGAATTTATATGATGCCCTCAAAGAAGGGTACTATGGGAAATACTAGTCTGAGCGAGGCGGATGACCTGATGCGGCGTTGCAGCACTTCCCGAAAATGCTCACGTATTGACTTATACGCTGCGCTTTTCGACAAGCACTGCGCCTTGCCTCAGGCTCATCAGGCCTCACTCAGGACACGAGTCAGTAGAGGCCGTAAAAATTAGATGTAGGCCGGACTATTCACCCTTACGGGTACAAAGGTCCGGCAAACAAACAACCAGATGTGAACAGGTCGGGCTGTCCCGACACACAAAAGAACAAGCGAGAGGAAAACAATCATGGCCATCAGAATCGATAGCAAGATCGCCGCCTACGAGGTCGTCAAAGAAGACGACGCCGACGACCAGGCCGCCGAAGCGGCGCTGAAAGAGAAGGCGGAGGCGGAAGACAATGTCATCCACATGCACGAGAAGCTCGAGCGCCCCGAGATGCTGCTCGGGTCTACTTATAAAATAAAAACCCCGCTGACCGAACACGCGCTGTATATCACCATCAACGACCTGATCCTCAACCAGGGCACCGATCACGAACTGCGCCGTCCGTTCGAGATCTTCATCAACTCCAAGAACATGGACCACTTCCAGTGGATCGTCGCCCTGACCCGCATCGTCTCCGCCGTGTTCCGCAAGGGTGGCGACGTCACCTTCCTGGTCGAGGAACTGCGCTCGGTGTTCGATCCGCGCGGCGGCTACTTCAAGAAGGGTGGCAGATACATGCCCTCGCTGGTGGCCGAGATCGGCGACGCCATCGAATGCCACATGCGCATGATCGGCCTGTTAAAAGATGACGGCCTGGACGAACACCAGAAAAAACTCATCGAGGAAAAGCGCGCCCAGTTCGAAGGCGCCAGGCAAATGGTCGAAGACTCCGAGGAAGCCAAGGGCGACTTCCCGGCCGGGGCGCAGTTGTGTGGCAAGTGCAGTACCAAGGCCGTGATCAAGATGGATGGGTGTTTGACGTGTTTGAACTGTGGCGATAGCAAATGCGGTTAAGAGCGGCGCGAGGAAGCCGTATGCGGCGTTGTGTCGGTTAAAGCATAAGCTGCAAATTGGACATCAAAAGTTGCAAATGCGGTGGCCATAAGATGCAAAAAAACAACTAATGCCCAATGCGAACATAGGGCATTAGTTTTTTAATATTGTAGATAGCTGCATCTACTCCAGTTATTACTTATAGAGGGAATTAAATTAGTTTATTCTGCTGTACGATATTTAGCTTATTATGTTGTACGATATTTAGCTTATTCTGCATACCTGAATTATGACTTTTGTCGACAAAAGGCGGATATATGCTACGAAACCATTTGATAATATATAAGTGATTGCTGAAATAATATTTTACGGATCAAAGGGATCCAATCAACAACTATTAGATGCTTAATTTATTGTGGGAATATTTTTTTCATTCAGCGACGAAAATGGAGCATATGAATGGTGGCGGAGCAGTAAATTCCTTCGTGCACATCCATGGTATGTTCGTTCAACAGTGTTTTTTAAAGCACTTGAATGGAAACCTCTAGAAACAAGTTTCAATAATCTCAAAAGTCAATACGATTTGCCTGCCAATAATGAAATAAAATGGTCATTTGCGTGGTCATTAAAAAGCCATAGAAAGACTGGCAAACCAATTACCGAAAAAGATAAATATTATTTTCTCAAAAATTACGATCCAGACAAATTAGAAAGATTTCTTGTAGAAGCAGTTGCATTATTAACGAATATTTCATATTGCAAAGTCATATTCACGGTAACAGATAACAAGATATGTCCAAGAATACAAGAGTCACGTCTTCTACGAATGCATCTTCAAGAGTCAATGCAGCGTCTTGAGATGGATATGGAGCAAGATGAAGAGAATTTATGTGTTCCATTCATTGATCCTGTGTCGAGACAAAAGGATAAAACGCTACGTGAAGCTTATTCTGAACTATATCGTAACGGAGATCTATATAAGCGATATAGTCATATTAAAGATAGCTTAAATATAGAGTATTCACATCATAGTGTTGGTATTCAGGTAGCGGATTTCCTGGCGGGAGCGTTTGGCTCACTTTTGAATGAGCGCGATTTAGGTAGAGAGGTATACCGTCGGACAATACATGAAATTATACGAAAAAAAGCCGATGGACAAGTGAGTGGCTATGGTGTACGGGAAGTGCCAGGAAATAAACGAGTTAGAGCGGCTATTGTAGAGTTAATGCAGGGCGCGTACACATAGTGCACCTGTGCCCAGAATTCCCGCTCAATTAATATGGATGACGGCTAATAGTGATACGAAAAATTCGTGGTTATCACTAAAGAGATAAGTGTGACTGTGTTCAGGAGAACAAGAACGAATGCGCTGGGAAGATAATTCAGATCCCTCATTGCCTGCAAGTAAGCTCGAGAACTTAAAAGTTATAAAAGATGGCAAGGTCTCGTTTGAGGCATTTTTGTCTCAAGAATATATGACAGTGCTAGGGGGAATGGTTGTACTATCTGATGGCATACCAACTGAACATAAGCCGGGTATAGTCAATACGGCAATTTTCACTTCAGCTAGGAAAGGTGTGATTACACCTAAATCAATAGCCAAGGAAATTAAAAGGCAAGAGAATTCATATTTAAAAAAGCCATTAAATACATTTTCACTAGTATCTTCTTTGTCAATTTCACGTTTTGAAACGCTTCCCGCTATCCGGATTAATGGGTGCTCAATAACTTTCTTGCCTGCACTCCACAAAAAATATGTCATTGAAAGACAAGATATCGAGCGTCGTGCTTCTCAGTGGCTTTATAGGAAACCTCCGGTTAATTATATTAATGTGGTAGCAACAGTGAAATCTAGGTCAGTGGAAGAGGCGGCTAACCGAGCGTTGGATCAGATCGATCTAATCCGTGGAATATGGAATTTGCGTCATACTAGCTCTATGAGGATGTCTTCCGGGAGGATTAAACCTGTAAACACAGTATTACTTGGGCCACTTCATACTATTCATCTTCCGTCTAAAAAGTTAGCTACTGAAACATATTGGTACCAACAGAACTATCACGATGAAGTTTCTGCGCTTAGATTAGGAAATAAAAAAGAAAAAACGCTGTATTTCACTAAGAATGTAAGAAAGCGACTAAATGGTCATCCTTATAGGTTGATCGTAGAAGAGTCGATCCGGAGATATGCAAGAGCATTGGATTATCCTGATTTGGATGCATCGTTTTTGAAGCTATGGTCTGTGCTAGAGCTTCTTACAAACACCTTAAAAAGTAGTTATAAAGTAACTATACAGAGAGCATCATTTACCTTTGGTGAAACTTACTTTCATCGGCAGGTGCTCAATAACTTGCGTAGTTACAGAAATGCATCAGTTCATAGTGGTTCAGAGCCAACAGGGCAAACAGAGTCCTTTTTGTATCAGCTAAAAAGATACGTTGAGCAGCTCATTGTTTTTCATTTATTTAGTGGGATTCGCTTTTCTGATATTGCCAGCGCAGCATCATTTTTGGACATGGAGCCAGATGTTAGTATGCTAAGGGAACAGCGCAAGATGATAAGTGCGGCTATAAAATATAGGTCATAATGAAATAGCAAAACAGATGAACGATAAAAAATATGATGATGAGAAATAGATCGAAAACATAGGGGCAGTACGCATATTTTATTATCTAACTCGCGGCAAATTGATAACTGGTTATGCTGTCCCGGATTTTCTCCCATCTTTAAATTATTAGGCTCTTCCCCAATTGTAGTGGGTTTGCTAGGTTAAATCGATGATGGACGAGACGACCTTATATGAAAAGATACTGGGCATCGGCTCACCGTGGTTTGTCAGCGGCATTCAATTCATCGCGTCGGACAAAACGGTTGAGGTTCACGTTGAGCTAGAAGACGGAGCATCGTTGTCTTGCCCCACCTGCGGTCAATCGGCACCGCGGTATGACAAGCGCGCCCGTCGCTGGCGACATCTGGATACCTGCCAATTCAAGACCCAAGTGGTGGCCGACGTCCCCCGCATTCAATGCCCTGAACACGGCGTTCAGACGATCGAGGTCCCTTGGGCACAAGATAATTCGCGTTACACGGTCTTGTTTGAGGCCATGGTGATCCGGTTGCTAAAAGAGAGCACCGCCTCATCAGTCAGCCGGATGATGGGGCTGAGCTGGAATGCTGTGGATGGCATCATGCAGCGAGCCGTGCAACGTGGCCTCTCGCGCCGGGGTAAGCCCGCGCTGGCGCAGCTGGGCGTGGACGAAGTGGCCTTTCAAAAGCGCCACGAGTACGTGACCGTCGTCCACGATGCCCGCGGGCATGTTCTGCACGTGGCCGAGGATCGCAGCGGCGCCAGTCTGGGCGGATTCTATGAGGGCTTGACCGCCGCGCAAAAGGCCCAAATACAGAGTATTTCGATGGATATGTGGCCGGCTTACATTCGTGCCACCTGCGAGCACATTCCCGAGGCCGAACACAAAATCGCCTTCGACAAATTCCACGTCAACCAGCATCTGAACCAGGCGGTCGATATGGTTCGCAAACAAGAGCATCGCCAACTGATGAGGCAAGGCGATGAGACATTAAAGGGCACGAAGTATGGTTGGTTGCGTAACTATGACGATCTAAAACGCAACTTGCGCCGCGAGATAGAGCAACTGGCGCGTGCGGCGAACAAAACAGGGCGAGCGTGGGTCATTAAGGAACACGCCAAGGGCTTGTGGTGCTATATCAAACGCGGCTGGGCCGAGCGCGCCTGGCAGCAATGGTATCAGTGGGCCATCCGCAGCCGCCTTGAGCCTGTCAAAAAGGTCGCTCGGATGATTAAGCAACACCTGTGGGGCATCATCAATGCCATAGTATTGGATGTCACCAATGCCCGGGCGGAGAGTATCAACAGTCAAATCAAGATGCTCAAAGATAAGGCGCGCGGCTTTCGAAATCGGGAGCGATTCAAAACCGCCATATTGTTTTACTGCGGTGGGCTGTCGTTAATGCCAGAAAAATACGAAATGGCGACCCACTACAACGGGTGAAGACCCAATTATTATAATTTCTTTCAAGGATTGATAAAATGAATAATAGGGAAATAGAAGGCTCTCTTGTTGAAACGCTGAAGAATTCTGATCTGTCTGAAATTACAACGGATACTAGTGAGTTAGGGTTAGATGAAATCATTGAAGATGGGTTGCTTCAAGATATCCCTGTTGTTTCTACATTAGTAAAGCTAGTCAAGACTGGCGTAAATATTAGGGACTACTTCTTTGCTAAGAATTTGTTTAAGTTCCTCGCTTCTCTTTCTGAGTTGTCGAGTGAGCAACGCAAGGCAATGGTGGAGCGTTTAGAAGATGATGAGGCATATAGGAATAAAGTAGGCGAAAGTCTAATGGTTTTACTAGACCGGATAGATGATATTGGAAAACCTGAGTTAGTCGCAAAGGCATTTAAAGCATATTCTTCTGATGCTATTGACGCTGAGCAACTGCAAAGAATAAATTATGCAATTGAAAGGCTTTTGATGGTCGATATTGGAAAACTGGAAGATTTCTCAAAGATTTCTCGAGGTCATATTTATGATCTTGTTGTGGGACAGAATTTTCTTAATGCAGGATTGGCCTATGTAGGTACAGGGTATGGTGCTGGCGGTACTCACCCAAATGATATTTGTAATTTATTTGTCCAGCACATACTAAAAGTATAACAGTAATATTCGAAAATCTAACAACACAATTAATCAGTACATCAAACATTATGCGATGCTTCGCGTTTTATGCCTGTTATGCAAACCGTTAAATGTCCGCTTTTGGTCTTTCACCGCAGATTGTAATGATATAGATGTAGGCTAGAATATGTGTATGGGCTGATATCGACCCAAAGCTGAGGCTTGAAAATAAATACATTTCGTTGAATAGATTTGAACTATAACATTAAGGGGCTAATATTTCTATTAACGTAATTCGACATAAACTCTTGACTTCTAATTATTAAGGGGTCCTTATAAAAAATGCTGTTAATGTTATCCAGATCCGGTTAACAACTATTAGGCGAAAAATAATATGGCACATCATCTAAACAAAGATTATCTCAGGCAGGAGGCAGAAAATACAGCCAAGGATATACGTTTTAAAATTGATGAGGTGCATGGCCCTTACTGGAAGAGCCGAAATGAAATTTCAAAACTAATAATATCTCTGAGCTCAGCTATTTTGGTTGGAACAATAACATTTTCAGGTTCTTTGCTTACATCTTCAACAGGGGCCACACAATGTCCCTCACTCATAATTATTAGTTGGGGTTTTTTATTACTTTCACTTCTTTTTGGGATCGCCTCTATTTGGTTTGATTCTGTTCTCTTAAGCTTTCACCCCAGGTTTGTTAATTTGGGCCCACAACTTGATCAAAAATTTGAGGAGTTAAACCCGGAGTCGGAAACTTTAGTTAACGACATCCTTGATGTAGTTGAAGATATATCTAATAAAGCACTTGAACCTGTTGGGGCTGCTGACCAACGTTCGCAATTTTTTACTGTTGCATCTTTAGTAACATTTGGCGTTGGCATATGTATATTTATCATATTTGGTTCTATACAACTAATTTAATGTGTCTAACAAAGCGTTCGTGTAGGACGCTTCGCAGCGTTGCAGCTTTCTCTCTACTGCTTAAAAGTTAGCTGTTGAATAATTAGGGTTTTATCTATGTACCGAGAAATATATGAGTATAAGGCTGATGGGTATATTGAAATAGAAAATACTTCATGTATTGGAGGAGTGGTTCTATATAACTCCAAAAAGAATAAAGTTGTGAAATCTGGTGAGGACGCAGCCTATGACAAGTTCGTAACATTCGTACAAAGCCAAGTAACTCAAGTTCCTGGATTTCCCTTAATATTTAACCATACGAAACCAGAAGGAGAATTCTCCTTTGATAATAACAAAGCATACACAATTACTGAGCTAGAATATTTAGAACCACTAAGCGATAAGGAGGGTGATGAGTTTGTTGTTTGGTTTAAAAGTGTAATTGACAAATTGAAGGAGGGTGGTGACTTTTCTGCAATCACTGATGATCCTTTTGGGTTGCTAAATGAGTTAAATCTTCTCCGTCAATATGCTGTGGGAAATAATATAGGGCTTGATTTAAACAAGAGTTCGAATGTTATGGTAAGATCCTATAAAGGAATAAAACAGTATGTATTTACCGATCCATATGGGTGAATCACCTAAGTAGCATATTTTGTTCGTTTTCTATCGCTCGCTTATCCGTACGTGTTTAATGTTAAATTCCCGCTTCTGACCTAAATCTGTCCCTCACACATTCTCGCCACGATTTCTTTATGTACTCTTTCATGACAGTTTTCTAATTCTTACAGTCGTAATCGTCGCTCTACCTATTAGGTCTTCTGATGACTTAGGCGGAACTTTTAGTTTTGGTCAATTAAGAAGGTCAGGGTTCATTGGGCGGCCAACATTGGCCAGATCCAAGATCGGGGTGACGTGGTTCGTCCGTCGGCCTGCCATGATCCAATCGCCATTCCTCGATTCGACCGAGAAGCATGAAGGCTGACTTCCACCGTTTCTCGTCCTCCATCCCCATTCTGAACAACTTCACGCGTATTTCGTTCGATGCCCGTGCGTGTTGTGTGAAGGCGTTGGAGTTTTGTCCATAGGGTCGGTGCTCTATAAAAGTACTTTCGAGTTGGTCCCAGATGCCTTGGGGGACCGGCGAGGGCTTAGCATCATCGATAAGGTTCAGATTTGCTGTGAGGGCTTCTGGCGTTCCGAGCCAGCCCAGTACTTTCGAGAGCACGTGCCGATTGAGTTCAGGCAAGTCGCGATCGCACAAATTCCGCAACCGTTCGGACACTTCTGGCTTATGCAGGGCCAGTTCCCCGAGCCGCGCGACCAGCAGGTCTTCACGGTGAAGACGGTGCATCAGTGCGATGCCGCGGGTATCCGGATCGACGAAACCTACGAGTAGCTCATGTGTGCCTGGGGTGTCGAGTGAAGCGAAAGCATTTATGAAATTATCCTCACATTGCTCGAACGTCGGTGCATCAGACGCGAGCTTGTATAGGAGATCAATTGCGGCATCAGCACGGCTCTCACCAAGAGCGGTGACAAGCTCACGCAAATCATACCCCGGGAATTGGTATCTGCCGAAAACATCGCGCATCTTATCGATCCCGGCCGCGGGATTGTCGACGTACGGGCAGAGCGTCAGAATCCGGCGCAGAAGGTGCCTATCTGAGCCGTGTATCCAATTCCCCGATTGCTCAATGATGGTATCGACGAGGGCGAATACAGTGGTCGAGGGCAAGACGACACCCGCCATTAACAGGCGCTCTAAGGCGTCGAGACAGGTGTATTGGTCCCATTGTCCGGGCATGGCAATCACGTCAAGCACCGTTGACGCGGAAGCGTGGCCGTCAATTGCGGCAAGTGCCTTTGCGAGCTCTTTTAGTCCGGCACCGGGTTTCCCGTCTTGATTCTGTTCTCGCAGGCGCTTGATCTCGGTATCAATTGCGGCGGCGAACCGTGTGCGACGCTGGTCATCGCCGTGTGGTGGAGTGCTACCCTCGCGTGCGGCCCACATAAGGTCGTAACGGAACGTCCGGTCGAAGGAACGCTCCGATTTGGGCACGAAGTCGCGCGCCATTGCGGCGGCCACCTCGGAGCGGTATTCAGGTTCGGGAAGCAGGTCAATAAGCACCTTCTCGGCATCGGCCGCGTTAAGATGCATGACAGCGGTGATGTGCCAGTCGGCGTAGCTCATGGATCCACCATTGCCGAGAGGTCCATGGTCGCCGGCTGCACGCGCGGCCCTGCCGCGACGTACCCGCTCGATGTCGGCGTGGGTGAGCCTCACCAGATCCGCCATGTCTTCGGGTTTTCCGACTTGGGCGATCGACGAGGCCAGATTGGCTTTCTCCTCGCCGTTGAAGTCGTCCTGGCGCAGGACCACATCGACATTACTTATTAGGTAAGCACGAAGGCATTCCTTTAGGTCGTTGTCGGCGATGCGCAGCGGTTCAACGTCGGATCTCGCGACCCTACTCAGAAGATCGGCCGCGACTTTGATGTCGAGCGGGTCACCGCTGGTGACGGACGAGAGAATGCCAGCTGCGGCGATATCGTCTGGAAAGTCGCGGAACAGGACTTCCAGTTGGCGCATTATCTGCCACTCGAGTTCTTGTCGCACGCCAGGCTCTGCATCCACCCTGCTCCTCAGCTCGCGCAGCTTCGCAAATACGTGTGCCGCAAGATTGGCGTCTGCGTGAGCGGCAATGACTGAAATCATGCCGCCGAAGCGGCCGCTCTTGAGGTCTTCCGTTTCGATACGGTGCAAGTATTTCTCGATCAGGACGTCTGGAATGGCGGCTGCAAACGACAACCAATACTCGTGCTCGTAGAGGATGCCTTCGGCAACCTGGGCAGCCACCCACTCGCTTGTCCAGGCAGAATCGATTCGGTGCAGATACTCGAGCGCCGGCTGAATATAGTGCGAACCGAGATTGTGCATGTCGCCGCCGGAAAGCGCCGCCATTGCATCCTTGACGACTCTGTCCAGACCTGTCTCACCGAGCTCGATCAGATTGAGCGCGGTTCGCAGGCGTGCGGTATGGTCGGTGGTGGTTTCGATGAAATTGTGCATCGCGGCGATTGCCTTAGGCCTGAGCACCGCTGGCAGTCGGTCGGAGTTCTTGCATGCGATCTCCTCAAATGTCTGTGCATCCATTGACTCGAGGACTCGGGTCAGCGCGTCGTCAGACCCGGTCCACATAAGGCCGGAGACCGCCGCCTTCTTCACCGCGATACTGTCGTCCTCCATTGCAAAGGCCGCGACCTCGTTATCAACACGATGATGAAGCAGTTCGGAGACGAAATCCGCTCGTGCCTCCTCGTTCCAGCCGCATACATGCTTACGCCAGCTAGGTCCAAACGATGAGAGCTGGATATCCGGCCAGAGCCGGTAAGTGCTTAGTCGCGTTTGCTGGTTTTGTCCCGACAAAAGTGGAACGATGATGTCATTGAAATTCTCAGCGCCAGTCGCGAGCATAGCGGCGATGGCATACTGCCGAAAGCTACCGTCGTGGACTGCATGGACGGCACGGAAGCGCTCGTCGACGGTAGCTCGAACTTCATTCCATACTGCTGGGCCGCAAAGCCGCGCGAGCTCTCCGGCGAATACGAGGTCGACGGTGAGTGCCATCGTCACCAGCTTGTTGCCGGCGTTGGTATTTCGTTTGTCGGTTTCGCCGTCGCCGGTTTGCTCGGCAAACGTCTCGGCGATCATGCGTAGCGGTTCGGCCCATGCCGGATTATTCACGTATTCGGCTGTAAAGTGGCTGGTAGCGTCGTGGTAATCGCTCGGTAAATCAAGGAGCCGTGTACGGATGTCGAGTGCAGTGTAGTACTCCTGAAGCTGCTGATGCTCGAATTGAAACGCTGTTTGCGGATAGTCAATTCGCTCAAGAACGTGATGTGCTGTGAGCGTCGCAAGAACCGCCGGTGCTCCCACAGGCTCGATCTGGCCAAAATCCGAGAGCTCTCGTATGATGGTAGCAACCACAGTGCGGGCATCAGCCTCGGGCAATTCCACCGTACCGCGGCGGGTCATCTCAGTTGCAAGGGCTGTCAAGTACTGACTTTGCTCGCCGAAGATCGGGGTTGTTTGCAGTGCATTTGTGTGTTCGTCTCGTTGTTCTTGCAGATGAAGAACTTGAGCTAGGATACTGATCTTCGTTGAGGGAATTTCGGAACCACTTTCAAACAGCGATGCAACTTCCGAGAGGATGAATGGAGTACGGGTCAGCGCGTCGAGCGCTGGATCAGCATCGATGCGGGTGCAGAGTTCGGCAGATTGCGCACCAAGACGGGTCGTTAGATAGGCTGCCCGCTGCGTGCGCCGAAGGCGCAACAACCTAAGTCGCAATGCGCCTGGAAGAGGCGGCGTCAAGTGGTGCGTACGGGTTGCGACGATGATACCCGCGCTAGGAAAATCTCGTTCGAGGTCCCGGAGAGCATCATTCGCCTGAGCGGAGTTCGACTCAGCAATTTCATTCCAACCGTTTAACAAGAAGAGAAAAGGTTCAGTCTGCTGAACCCGCGCGAAATCGGCGGGCGTGAGATTTTCGGCTTGAAACGCAGGCATGTCCGCAATGAATTCGAGAATTCTTCGATGCGAGGATGTCCATGCTGGAAGCTCGACTATGAACGCTGTTCCGGCGTCGCGCGCGCGTTGTCCAAGCTGGATCAGAGTCGTGGTTTTTCCACGACCGGCGGGCCCTTCAAGGACGATTCGGCGGCTCTGCGACAGTGCGTGATCGATCTGCTCTAGTGACAGTACGTCGGCAGATTCCGCGCCATCTGGGTCAAGTCGAACTGCTGTAAGCTCGATGAGTGGGTGTCCTTTTGTCTTGCCAGCCCAGGACCGCATGACAACGGCAGCAGCGCGCCTTGTTCTGTCAACGAGGTCTGTGATGTGCGGTTCGACTTCGAAATTAAGGCGAAGAAAGCTCGCATTGAGTGAGGCGTTCTCCGGCAACATCATCTGTGTGATGATCTCCTCGCGCTCGATGATGTGAAGTTCAAGGCCGTGGGATTTCTGTATTTCATCTTCCCACCGCTTTCGGTCGGCGTTGCCAACTTTGGCCGAGGTCACGAAGAGGAGAGCCTTCAGGTCAGGAAAGTTCTTCTTAGCGGTCTCTGCATCGTAAGAAATCTTATTCAGCGTTGGTGTGATCGAGGCTGCGAGTCCCTTGCCAATCCTTTCTGGAGTCAGGGTTGAGGGGGCGTAGGCATCGAGGCCAAGATCCTTCTTGCGCTGGCGAGCAATGAGCTCAGGCCAGCGCTTCTTGCCAAGGACAACCGCGAGCCCCTGAAAACGCATACCCTCCTCTTGGGAGGCGATTTCATCGAGTGCTTTTTCGATATCGGTTCTCAGAATGGCCATTTGTATCCAGTGCTGCGTGCCGGAAGAATCCTAGGGAATTCGCGGAATTCCATGGCTACACACAATTTGTAAGACATTGCAGTAGCTATCCTATTGATCTGCACGAACTTTGTCGACCATGAGGCTGAACAACCAGTGTCGCTCTGATTAACGAGTCAGAAATAGAGCTGAACTGCGTTTGGTGCTATGCAAGCTCGGAGAAATCGAATATAAGAATTTGGGTATTCACTGATAATTGAATCAATATTGGTATTATCTAGAATATATAAAGTAGACAGTTACTGATAAAGCAGAGTATGTATTACTAGAAGAAAATAGGGCGGAAGGTATCGACCCAAAGCCGACATTCAGCAATACAGGATAATGAACGATCCGAGGAAGGATGCGTAACCTGAGATTTACGGGTACATAGATCAGAGCGGAGAGAAAAGGCATTGGTGACAAATGGTAATGCAAATAATTCTCTTTTTTGCCGTCCTATTTACTATTCGTGATCCTCAATTCATTCGTTATCTTCACAGTGAGAGAGTGATCAAATATGAACAATCCAGAAATTCAGAGAATTAGAGATCAGTTTTCTGGAGGTCTATGGCCCCAGTTTTTAGAAAGTGTTGAAATCGGAGGGGTTCGTGGTTGGTCTGGTCAATCTATTAATTTCAGGTTCCCGGTTGTAGCAATAGTTGGTGAAAATGGGGCAGGTAAAAGTACTGTATTAAAGGTAGCAGCATCTGCTTATGATCCTAAGCAGGGTAAAGGGTATTATCCTTCAGATTTCTTTCCCAGCACCCATTGGGACGATGTAAGTGAGGTTGATCTTGGTTTTAGAATTCGGAGAGGGGATGACACGAAAACTTTTTCAATCCGAAAACCGAGTAAACGATGGAGTTTTCCTGAAAATCGTTATTCAAGAGATATTTTTTGGTTTGATGTTTCTAGAACCTTACCGCTTGATGCGGCAGCAGGTTACGCTAGAGTTGCAAAGTTAGCTGCGGGAGAAACATCTACACAACCACTCTCAGATGAATTTTTAAGATACCTTTCGAATATACTTGGCCGGGACTATTTAAATGCCAGATTTGCTGCGCCTGACATAAATCAAGATCGCCCAGTAGGTCTTGTTGAAAGGGAATTTGGTGAAATATCTCAGTTTCATCAAGGTGCTGGAGAAGATACGACTCTTGACTTGATTCATGCAATACAAAATGTACCTGATCATTCAATGATCATAGTCGATGAAGTAGAGGCATCGTTACATCCTAGAGCTCAAAGAAGACTCGTAAGAGTTTTGTTGCATATTGCGAGATTGAAAAGAATTCAAGTTATTCTATCAACGCATAGCCCTTTCGTTCTGGAAGAATTGCCACAAGAAGCGAGGGTGATGATAGTTCCTTCTGTCGATGGGCCAAATATTATTTACGGGGCCAGCGCAGAGTTTTCTCTTAGTAGAATAGATGATGCAATTCACCCAGAACTTTATATATATGTAGAGGACAAAACTGCTGAGGTTTTATTGAGAGAAATATTTGCGTCACATGAAGAAGGGTCAGATATTCTTCAAAGAATTCATATTAGCTCAGTTGGGCCTGCAAATGTTGTGAGGATGATGGGGGAGCTATCCGCAGCTGATAAATTGGCACATCGTTCATTGAGTATTCTAGATGGTGATATGGAGGACGCTCAAGGGTGTATCAAATTGCCTGGTCAAGATGCTCCTGAGCGCGTTGTTTTTGGCGGCCTACGCGAAAATCAATGGCCAGATCTTGATGCAAGATTTGGAGTAGGGGCTGGTACTCTATTCGAGTACTTAGAAGACGCAATGCGCCATGAAAATCACCATGACTGGCCGTCTTTGGTAGGCGATAAAATAAGGAAAAGTGCGTCGAGCGTTTGGGAGATCATGGCAACTGAATGGGCGAAGCAATGTATTTCAGAGCAAGACAGAAATAATATAGTGGATGCTGTCTTGGCCAAATTGGCCCAGTGAAAGCTATGGAAAATCCGTGTAGCGGGATCAGGTCTTGCGTTTTGCTTTTCTGACTAAGAAACAGTCACTTACCTGAATACGGAAGGGAAAAAGTTAAAACCTAACCCCGCGAGTCTGCTAAATAATGCGCCTAACAAGGCGCTCGTGTGGGACGCTTTCTTCGCTGCGCGCCCCACAGCTTAAACGTTATGTGTAATAAAGGATGAGATATGGATGATAAGAAATATACCAATGAAGAATTAGATAAAATTCTCGAGGATATTGATAATAAGAAATACAAAGGAGACGTGATTCCAGAAAGGATTTTTATTGGGAAAGACAAGGATGCACTTTCAATTCCAATTGAGAGCGGCACTAAACGAAGAGTCTTTGAGCGTGACAGCGATGGAAACTGGCAAGAAGCTCCACATGCTGGAGAAAGGCCACCGGCTTAAGCACATGAGAGATAAGGGGTCGGCAATATTACCTCCTTCCCTCAAGATTCATGAATTTAAAAAGTCAATTAACTTCGTTCCTACGGAACCAGACGCAGCAAAGCTTCGCTGGTTATTGTTACGTTAAGTGTTTTAGAGGTATCTGATGAGGTGATATGAGAGAAAAAGATGTTAAGCTATACATTAAAAAGTATGCATCCTACATGGAAGAGATCAAAAAGCGCAAAAATGTGGTATCTCGACTTCATAAATCTTATTTGTCCAATCAGTCAATGACTGGCTACATTGAAACAGATATTGACACGGTTTACTTGCAACTTAGAAAAATTATCGAATTGGTTATGTTCGCGTGCGTTGTCGCAAATGATTCGGCAGGTTTGACTCTAAACAAGACACTGAAAAAAGGGTATGAGATCAAAAAAATCAAAAATGAGCTAAAGCGTTTCAACTCGGATTTTTTTCCCTCACCGATGGCTGAGGGAGGAATAGATGAGAATGGAATTAGGAAGGTTGACGATCTAGACCCTAGTGATCAGGAGTTTTTGACTGAAGAAGAGCTCTTTAAAGTATACGGAAAGGCGGGGAAGTTTTTACACTCGCAAAGGGAATACCAGTATGGTAGCCCTGAGGAAAAAATTAAAATACTGAATGAGGGGATTGATTATATTAACAAGCTGGTTGTGCTTCTTAACCATCATTGGACAAAAATTACAAACGACACATTCTTTGCTGTAGTTATGCAAGACGAGAATGATGGAAAGGTGCATGTCGCTCGGATGGCTCGGTTTGACGGCGGACACACTTAACACTCACAGGCAAAGCGACTGCTTTTCCATTGCGGATCGGCCTTCATTCTAAAGCCGCGCGTGTTGTTGGCGTTATGTAAAAATAAGGTGATTCTCATTAACCAGGAATAATTAGAAAGGTAAGCCGTGTGCTATTAAATAAAGAACTTTCCATATCTCTCCTTAAGGCTTGGACTGCTGACCAAAATCATCCATATAAAGGAAGAGACAAAAGAACCATTCCTTCGCAAGAAGAATTTGAAATCTATTTGGATACGATGTTTCAGGCAACTCTTTTGAGGGAGGAAGGTGATAGTGTTGCATCTAGTGTGGCTTGGATTTCAAAGGAAGAATTTATTCGTAACGAAATACCAAAGTATCGTCAATCTGAGCTGTGTTTGTATTTCGAAAATCCACTTCAGTTTACTGCAAAAAATATTGCAAAAATGAGTGGCATCTCAAACGGAAAAACCAGCGTAATATTGGCGCATGGTAAAAAACCGAATTCACAAATATGGGGTATTTGCTATTTCGAGAGCGGATTAGAAACAATGGGATCCATACCGGCAGGGATAGATTGTTCAAGACATTTTGCCCCAGATTGCCCAACAATCACGACGTTAGGTGTCGGTTCTCTTGAAGTGTCTAGAGGTAATGGTCGTATTGGAAGAGTGGAAAATGGCGAATTTTTGGAATCCCATCCTGATATTGTTGCATACGACATGGCGGGAAAGTATCTATTGAGGTTGATAGATATAGAGATAGAAGAAGGATCTAAGATTTATAAAAATTCTCAAGAAGCAGCAGTAGCATATACATACTTATCATGTATTAAATACCTGGTCGAGATTTTGTCTCAGAGAAAGCAAGGCGCAACAATAATAGTCGTTCCTGATTGTGAAAATATTAAAGATTTTTACGAAACCTCTTGGGGTGTGACGGGAACGCTTGAAATTGAGCTATTGCAGGAAAATAAGGCCAGGTTGATGAATGAAAAGGACTTATCTGGCGCTTTATTTAATTTGAAAGTATCTAAGTCTTTGACAAATAGGCTAAGAAACATCGCAGATTTAGCAAAAATGGACGGTGCTGTTTTGCTTTCATCTGACCTAAATGTTATTGCGTTTGGCTCAAAATTGAAGGCCAAAAAGTGGGAAGGCAAGATAGTAGAAGGGCCAAACGATTTCTCTAACTCCAGTAGGCCAGTTGATTTTGAGAGATTAGGCACAAGGCATAATTCAGCGCTTAATTTTGTTGGATCGGTTGAAGGGGCCATTGCGTTTGTATCTTCATCTGACGGACCTATTAGAGTTATAAGCAAAGATATAGATAAACAAATGGTTTTGTACTGGCCTGACTGTAGAGAGTCTATGTTCAAGTAGGTAAATGGCTGTACATGACAATACAATAACTACGCGCCTTCGGCGCTGGACACTCCCGCGTGACACCGATTATATCGACATTGAACGACCGTTTGTGGCCGACAGCTGTCACTATTTTAATATATTCAAAATAGAAGCCCAGAAATTATGTAGCTTTCTATTCAATGTAACTAACACATTATCTTTCGTCTTTACTGAGTTTGTTTTTGCATTGAGAGGTAGTGTTCAGAATTCTGTGTCATTCCATTAAACTGTCTATAAAAGGTATGACACATGAAAAAACAAATCAACTTCGACATGGATGCGGCGCTCAAGGCGTTGCGTGAAGGCCAGGACCTCAGTGGCAAGGACGGGGTCCTCACCCCGCTGATCAAGCAGCTCACCGAAGCGGCCATGCAAGCCGAGCTGGAGACGCATCTGGACGCCCAAGAGACGCCCAATCGCAAAAATGGCAGCACCTCAAAAACCATGAAAAGCGCCGCCGGGCCATTTGAGTTGGACACCCCTCGCGACCGGGCCGGGACCTTTGAGCCGCAGCTGGTCAAAAAGCACCAGACACATCTGACCGATGAGCTCGAACGCAAGGTCATTGCGTTGTTTGCTCTGGGTATGAGCTATCAGGACATCCGCGACCACATTGGTGACATGTACGGCATCGCGCTGTCCAATGGCACCCTCAATGCCGTCACCGACAAGCTCCTGCCCGAGCTGGCCGCCTGGCGGGAACGGGACCTGGAGGCCA
Source organism: Thiohalophilus sp. (assembly GCF_034522235.1). Taxonomy (NCBI): domain Bacteria; kingdom Pseudomonadati; phylum Pseudomonadota; class Gammaproteobacteria; order Thiohalomonadales; family Thiohalophilaceae; genus Thiohalophilus; species Thiohalophilus sp. The sequence continues at coordinate 151,023 of NZ_JAXHLN010000002.1, forward strand.
TCTATCCGATTGTCTGGCTCGACGCCATCCATTACAAAATCAAGGAGAACGGCCGGTATGTCAGCAAGGCTATCTACACCATCCTGGGCCTGAACATCGACGGCAAAAAAGAGCTGCTGGGCCTGTATCTGTCGGACACCGAGGGCGCCCACCACTGGCTGAGCGTGCTCACCGATCTGCATAACCGGGGTGTCAAGGACATTCTGATCGCCTGCGTGGACGGCCTCAAGGGCTTTCCCGAGGCCATCGAAAGCCTCTACCCCGATACCGAGATCCAGCACTGCATCATTCACCAGATCCGAAACTCGCTAAAGTACGTCGGCTCGAAAAATCACAAAGCCTTCATGGCCGATCTCAAAACCGTCTATAAAGCCGCCACCCTCAATGCCGCCGAGACAGCCCTGGATGAACTGGAAGCCAAATGGGGTGACAAGTACCCCATGGTGATCCAGTCCTGGCGCAGTAAATGGCCTACGCTATCGGCCTATTTCAAATATCCGGACTACGTGCGCACCGCCATTTACACCACCAATGCCGTCGAAGCCGTGCATCGTCAGTTCCGCAAGCTGACCAAAACCAAGGGCGGGTTCGCCAATGAAAACAGCTTACTCAAACTGCTCTATGCCGGTATACTCAAAGCGTCCGAGCGCTGGACGCACCCGGTGCAAAACTGGAACCTGACCCTCTCGCAACTGGCGATCCATTTTGAGGGCAGGCTGGAAAAACATATTGAGCTATAAGTGCTTCGTTGACACAGAGTTTTGAACACCCTCCATTGAGAAGATTCCAATCAGACTCGCCCACAGGTTCTTTTGGTCTTTTGTATTTCTTAACAGAACCATGTAATTTACCCTGTTTATTATTGCTTCTCAAAAGTATTTCTCCTGATCGTTTATATTTCTCATTGATTAAAATAAAAACTCCTTTGATATATTAACGTAGCATACGCAATATATGGTTTGTAATTCTGAGCTCTTATCATGGATTGACTAGTAAAATATTTTGGTGATTCAAATAAATCTCATGGATTATTGAAGTTATAGGTGAGCCACTCTAACCACTTTGCCATTGTGTGTGCCCTTCTGTTGGCTGTTGTGTGGTTTATATCATGTCTATGATATTGTATTATATTCGAAATTCTGTCATAGCTAGGGGTTGTATGGTTTTTTATTGTTTCTTTTGCTAAATCATTAATTGTTGGTGAGTCCATCATTGCATTTATTATTATCATTTTTCGTTCTTCTTTTGACGAGTTGATATACCTATTTCCAGCGTCTGTCAAAGCGTACTCATTATGATCGAGGTCAAGCAAGCCAAGATATCTTGCTGCATTTCCGTAATAATATGATTGTCTTTCATCAAACTCATAATGACTTGATATTTCAAAAGTTGTACTGAATCCAGATGCCACTGCGAAAATCGAGTCAATGACTTTTCTGAGGTCATCTGCTTGAGGGAACGGGACTTCTAGGTTTTCATTCCCTGGCTGATATTGCAGCAAATATTTGTTGTCGCTGAAATGGCACTGGATCTCTGGTTTGGCAGCCTTTTCACCTAAGATATAGGCGCCTGATTTTACTAATTCAATCGAGTTATACTGGGTATGCTCGTTGAATCTATATTGGTATATGTAAAATGTTTTGTCAGAATAAGAAATGAAGACTGGGACAATTTCTTTGTTTGTATTTCTTATGTTCCACATTCTATATGGGTAGTATAACTGCCGGATTATGAAGTTATCTTTTGTCCCCATTTTCGCCTCAATGAGGTAGATCTTTTTACCTTCATATCCTGCATCAACCTCAATCTGGACCCCATTGACCTGCACCTCGTGCTCATCAAACTGGAAATCAAATTCGCCTGACCGTAGACGGCCTCGAATGGTTAGTGCCAGGTCGTTATCTTCTAGAAAGTCAGAAAGAAGCCCGGAGGCGGCTGTCGAGTCAATGACCTGTGACTCTGATGTGCAAATATCTGGAAGTGTTTCTAAATTGTGTAGCTTTTCGGAGTTATAATCTATCGTCTCGTGGATGTGTTCGGTGTCATGATATCCATCTCCGCGTAAAACAGAATACGTGCCATTGCTCGTGGCCAATATAGTGCAATTATGTTGCCTTAAAATGGCGGGGCGATGTTCTCTTGCGTCAAACTTTGTGATAATGCGCGGTTCCTGATGGCCGAGGCCATCCTCTGCGCTTGTAATGTCCTTGATTTGTTGTGCAGTAACACTAGCCTGCCCTCGTTCATCAAGCTGTCCGGGTATGTCGAGGTGCGCAAATATCGCTTCCCAGGCCTTATTGGCATTACTCATTGCTCACCCCTGAATATAGCAATAAGTTCGTTCGCATTGCGGCGGTTGGTCGAATTACAGCTGATATTTCTTCTGACATCCAGTTTTATTATTTTTGCGCCTTTATAGAGTTTTCTTGTTAACTTTGTATCATGGTTACTGATTACAACTGTAATCCCTTTTCCTGCGGTTTTGCGTGCGATATTGGCTAAACGCTCCTGATCGTCCAGATCAAAGCCGCCTGTGGCATAGTCGGAGAAATACGCGGTCTCTGAAGCGGGCGCATACGGCGGATCGCAGTAGATTACGTGTGATTTCCGGGCTCGGTTAAATGTCTTACCAAAGTCTTCACAGACAAATTTTGCTTTTTTCGAGTTTTCACTGAAAACAATTAATTGTTTTTCTGGGAACCCCGGGTTTTTATGACGGCCAAAGGGCACATTGAAGCCACCGGATTTGTTGTAGCGGCACAGGCCGTTATACCCAAATTTATTGAGGTACAAGAATATGAGCGACCGTTGGTAGTGGTCATCTGTGTTGTTAAACTTGTCCCTTAGGCGGTAATACGCTGTCGCCGTATTGTTTTTCTCTGAGAATAATTTTCTGGCATCTTTGATGAAGGTGTCGCCATTTTCCTGGATGCTTTTGTAAAGATTAATGAGGTCCTGATTGACATCATTTAGGGTATATTTTGGATAGTCCGTATTAAGAAAGATGGCGCCTGCCCCAACAAAGGGCTCGATTAATGTTTTGCCTTCAGGCAGATATTTTCGTATTTTCTGGGCGATCTCATACTTACCCCCGGCCCACTTTAGAAATGGACGTACTTTGGGTGGTTCCTCCTCCCCCATGATTAAGCGAGTGATAGGCTAAGTTGTGGCGTCAACTCGGTTTCTTCATCTGTGTCCGCAGTTTCCTCTTCCTTAGAAGAAATCATATGTTCTTGTAGGCGGGTTCTGGCTAATTCTATCGCACTGTCATTGATATCATTGCCGATGAAATACCGGCCGAGTTCGCAAGCGGCTACGCCGACGCTGCAAGATCCAAAAAACGGGTCAGCAACCATTTCCCCTTCTGAGGAAGATTGCTCGATCAGTACTTTTGACACATCAACAGGTTTCTCGGTTGGATAGCCTTTGTACACTCTAGGGCATTCAATAATATCCGGAATAGACAGATTATTTAATTTGCGTTTTCCTTTTTCGAAAAAAAGGATGTTTTCATATCGCGCACGATAGTGGTATCCCATCCCAATCTTCACTTTGTCCCAAATGAGGGGTTTCCAGAATTTAAACCCTACTTGTTCTGCAATGGGTTTGGCATGAAACATTGTTTCAGGGTCACAAAACAAATAGAAATGGCTGTTTTTACTTAGAACGCGATAGATTTCAGTAAATAGCTCCTCGAAACGGGCGTTGGGGAAAATCGGAAACCATTCATTGCTTGAGGCCTTGCTGACTTTAAGGCGAGTGGTAGTACCCACTGCGCGGTGCTTCTCTAACGATTCATAGGGTGGATCTGTGATTAACAAGTCGACTGAGCCATCATCCAGACTCTTCAGCCAATCGACAGCATCAACTTGAGAAAGGGTTGGACTTTTCTTTGTGTGATTATTCATGAGCTGTCCTAATTAATTATATGTTCTAAATTGGCCGACCAGTACACCCTGAATGGCCACCCTGGACTGGTGATACGTCATAGGTTCCATTTCAATATTCTCGGGGCTCAGTTGAATATGCTCATTGTCGATACGCATGTAGCGTTTGAGCGTCGCCTCATTCTGATCAATTAGTGCCACGACAATATCCCCATTTTGGGCATTTTGTTGGCTGCGGATAATGACAATATCGCCATCTAAAATACCCGCATCAATCATGGACTCACCCTTCACCTTTAGTGCATAGCGGTTTTCGCCGGTGAGCTCTTGTGAGACATCGACTTGTTCTTTGTCCTCGATCGCTTCAATCGGTTGGCCAGCGGCTATTTGACCAAGTAACGGGACGGAACTCTGGTCATGTTTGTTCTTGAGTTGAATATTCCGTTGCCGGCCAGGGACAAGCTCGATGAATCCTGCCTCAGCCAGAGCGTGGACGTTGCGGTGAACTACGCCGCGGGACTTCAGCCCCAGCCCTTTTGCGATATCAGAGAGGGACGGAGAGTACCCGTGGGCTCCCATATAATCCCTGATAAACGACAGGGTCTTGTGCTGGCTTCCGGTGAGCATTCAGCTGATCTCAGTTTGATCTCATTCAGTAATGATAGAGATCAATTTGAGAGCATGCAATCCGAGTTTAAACAGGCGGTGCTAGCCTAACTACCTGATAATATATGGTTAATCGTTCTATGAGCAGTGCGGCATCTAATTCTGGCTGTTTTTCCTCTGCTTGGGTGGTGTATTCAGCATTTTTCGCACGATTGCCATGAAGTCTTCCTGGTGTTTGTTCTTTTTCTCTGATGCCATCGTTTATCTCCTCATAATTCCCAGAAGGGTGTCTTCTTGATGAACAATTTTCCATCTCGCCAGACGACCCCTGGGTCGTCCCGAGAATCCGCCTCGGCCTCTGTCTCCTTGGATTTCACGATATGGTTGAACTGACCCTGGAAATCAAAGCTCCCCATGATCTCGTAGAGCCGGTCTGCCATATGCCAAGCTGATTTGTATGAAATGCCCAGCATGTCGGCCAGCTGCTGATTAGTGATGCCTTTGTGACAGCCGGAGAGCAGATAAATGGCCATTAGCCATTTATTTAATGGGACTTTTGTACCGTGAAATGCAGTTTCGATGGTCACAGAAAATTGCTTATCGCACGCCCCACACTTGTACAGACCTGGCCTGACACTCCGCCCATTTAGCTCATAAACACTTTCCCTCCGATTACAACGAGGGCAGACAACGCCTACGGGCCAGCGCAGCCGCTCCATGAGTTCCCGTGCGGCTTCTTCGTCCTGCAATGGGGCTGAGAATAAGTCAAACACGGCGGTTCTCCCGTTTTTGTGCAAATTTCGAGAAATTTTTTTTCAGGTTTTTATTGTATACAGAGAGAGCCCGTTGATCGAGAGCGGATTACTGTAAGTCATTGATAGTTAGTTGATTGAGGATGTCAGACTCACGTTTCAGCAGTAGTTAGTATAGCAAGTGTATAGCTGTGGGCAATGTAAGTCTCTGTATTAACTCGTTATTTCCTAAAGGTGTCCCAAGGCTATCCGCTAACCCGCCTCGGAATGCGCACCTCCCTTCCTAGTCCTGTGTAGCCCTTTCGGGAGCCCGACGTGCTCGAGAGCGACTGAGTCGCTCAGCAGGAAGGGAGGCGCCTTAATCAGACAAACACAGAAGGAGTCAAATTATGACGAGAGTTAACGGTACCCCCAGAGTGATTGAAGGAGTAGTAGATATTCAGTGGGCGCCTGGTGGCAAACGAATTCGCAGGGTTGTGAAACGTTCGAACAAAAGAATTACGGGGAAACTCCCCTCCTGGAAGATGGGGCGGATGCTGCACTGGGAATCGAAGCTTGAGAGAGACGCGCTTTATCTCCATGAGGCCGATCCTGCCGTCACCTTTATACGTGAACAACCCGTTCGCCTGCGTTTCATGATGAATGGTGAATTACGTTCACATGTGCCGGATTTTTATGTTGAGACAAATGGGAAAAAGATATTCAGAGAAGTGAAGACGACAGAAGATGCCGCATTGCAGGAAATCAGAGAGCGGACTGATGTATTAAAACAGCTACTCCCGATACATGGGTTCGAATATGACGTGATTACGGATGAAGAAATTAAAGCTGAACCCAGACTGGAAAATGCGAAATGGATAACACGTTTAGGCAAAGATACAGTCTCGTTAGTCGACGAAGAGTCGATACGGCGAAAAATCGCAGAAAAAGGACATGTGAAATGGAGTGAGGTAAAAAAAGACTGTTTTGGTGATTACAGCGTACCGAAAGCATGCAGACTGATACTCGAAGGTAATTTGAGAATTGATATAAATAAAAGCATTACAGGTGACGCCCGAGTTAGTTATGGAGAAAAAGGAAAGGGAGGTAACCATAATGGCTAAGTTAAGTATAGGAAAAGGGCAAGAATTAATTCTGGATCAGCGTTATTGCAAAGTGGTTCGGATGATAGAAGCCAATGTCTGGCAAGTAGAATTTCTCGAAACCGGTAAGTATGAAACCTTTGCGTATGAAGAGCTGATGAGGATGTATATGGAAAGGAAATTAAAGCCGGCCAATGATGCGCTTATGGCTACGCATATGCCGAATAAGGAGTATAGACAGGCTCAGATTGCATGGATGGAAGCCTTGCCAGAGAAGCAGCGTGAAAGAGCCGTTGAGAAATATACGTATGTGATTGCTGTGCGTGAGGCCAAGTTGCGCTATTACACAGAGGAAACACTGAATCCTGTTATAGATGAAGTCTATGAGAAATATAAGAAATCAGGAGATGATGTTGAAAGGCCGAATTGGAGTTCAGTAAATCGGTGGCGCAAGAAGTTTATCAAATCAGGGCAAGATATAAGATCGCTGGTAAACCAGCACGACAAAAAAGGGAATCGTGAGCGACGATATCCTCAAGATTTAGAGGAAATTATTCATAGGGCGATCAATGAAACCTATTTAACTCGTGAGAGAGGCACCGTAAAAGACACCGTAGATTCGGCTATCGCGATGGTGGCTGACGAAAATAAATTCAGGACTGATCATACAAGGCTGCAAATGCCAACATGGTCCATTGTAAAAAGATTGATTCAAGCGATTGATAAATTCGATGTGGTTGTGGCTCGAGAAGGAGTAGAGGTAGCTGAGCAGAAGTTTCGTGCGGCAGCCGATAAAATAGTGGCGACGAACATACTGGAGTATGTGCAAATAGATCATACAACCATGGACTCGATGTTGATTGATGATGTTTCACTGCTGCCTATCGGGCGCCCTACGCTTACTGTCTGTATTGATGTTAAAAGCCGATCGATTTTAGGTATTTATATCGGATTCGAGCCCGCGAGCTTCGTAAGCGTTGCGCAATGTCTCAGGCATGCATTTATGCCTAAAGTCGACTTGAATATGAGATACCCAAGTATTGAAGGGAAATGGATAGCGTTTGGTATTCCAGAGAACCTGATAGTGGATAACGGATTGGAGTTCCATTCAGATCACCTGGAAGATTTATGTTACAGCTTCGGGATCAATATGGAGTATATGCCGCGCAAAACACCGTGGTTTAAACCACATGTAGAGCGGTTCATCGGTACGTTGAATCGTGATGTGTCTCATAAAACGCCAGGCACAACATTTTCTAATATTTTTGAGAAAGGGGATTATGATCCGAACAAAAACGCTGTTATGACATTATCTAGTTTCAAGGAAGTTGTGCATAAGTGGGTAGTAGATGTCTATCACAAGAGTGGCCATAAAGGACTGGGCGGTAAATCGCCTAATGAGGTATGGGAGAGCATGATAAATGACGTGATCCCGCCAATACCCGCTGACCCGGACATCTTTGATGGCCTGATGGGTGGGACAGCTAAGAGAGTGGTCTCGCATCAGGGGGTCGAGTTTAGCAGGCTGCAATATAACTCAAAGGAATTGCGAGAAATGCGACAGCGATACGGTGATCGGTTTGAGACAAAAATACGTTACAACCCGACAGATATATGCGAAGTCTATGTGGAAGACCCTGTCTCTAAAAGGTTGCTTAGAGTGCCAGTTGTCGGGGATGTCAATAAGAAATATGCCGAAGGATTATCGTTATGGCAGCACAAAGTTATTTGTCGACATGCCATGCAGTCCACATCCCGCCTCACGATCGAGGCATTAGCCAAGGCTAAACAAGATATTCGGAAGATCATTGAGGACGATATTTTCAACAAGAAGCTGAAGACTCGCAAGAAGCAGGCCCGTTTCAATGAATTCGATGATCCTAGAATGCGTAATAAAAGCTGCGAATCATCACCGGAAGGGAGGCAGATTGAAGGGATAGGCACCGATGCTTCTTCGTCAGATGAAGATCTGTTGATTGGTGATTTTGACGATGTCGTACCGGATTTTCCTGTGTCGTAGTAATCGTCTTCAAATTGCTAAGTAAAGAATCAATATTAGGAGTATATCAATGACTGTAAAAAGTGACAATTCAATAAAATCGATTCATGTTCATTATAACCAGTTTAATTATGCGTTGAATAAACTCGAGTCATGCTATGAAGGAATTGTGAATGGCGATGATTCACGTGGCGTTGCGATATTAGGTCGCTCGGGGACCGGAAAAACTCATTTGTTAAATTACTTCCACAGCAAGTATCCATCGAGTAGGGGTAATGACGGTACGAAAATGCCAATTGTTTATATAAAAACACCTTCGAGTCCCACAGTGAAAGGTTTGGTAGAGGCGCTATTGCATGCAATTGGCGATCCATTGTTCAATAAAGGTACGCTCACAGAAAAGTCGACAAGGTTGGTCAATTTGTTGAAGCGGGCTGACGCAAAAGTAGTGATATTGGATGAGTTTCAGCATTTTGTCGATAAAGGTGGCCGAAAAGTCCAGTATGCGGTTGCCGATGAGCTTAAGGTGATTGTTGAGAATTCTGGGGTCGGCCTGATTGTGTCAGGCCTGCCCTATTGTCAGTCGGTGATAATGTCGAATGAACAATTCACGCGACGGTTCTCCTCACCAGTAACGTTACCTCAGTTTGACTGGTCTGTCAGTGATGATAGAGCGAATTTCAAGGGTATATTGAAAGCCATGCAGTCATCCTTGGAATCAATTTCGATGCCGGATCTGACGTCAGATGAGATGGCATTTAGATTCTATTGTGCTAGCGGTGGTTTGATTGGTCGCGTGGCAAATATATTCATCCAGCTTGTCAAAGATATGGCAAATAAGCATGGAACGAAAGACGCTACGCTGGATGATCTCAATGCGGCGGCAAAAGAGGCGTGCTTTGACATGCCGTTAGGGATTGATAACCCATTTAGTCGGCAATTTGACGTTAAACCGACGAAAGAGGTTACCCACCGTGTGATGGAAATTGGTGATGAGCGCGGTGTTGTTGGGCTGGAAAGATAGGAGGTTAGTATGCCAGTAATAAGTTCTCGTCAGACTATCAAGCCGCTCGTTGTCACACCGAGACCATATTATGCAGAAAGTTTTAATGGGTTCTTGTTACGAACGGCAGAATCAAATAGTTATGGTTCCTACGGGCCGATATTAGAATATGCAGGAGTCACAGAGAAAGAATTACGTTCCGTACAGCCCCCTTTTCACAAGCTGGCGAAAGTTTATGCTTGTGAACCAGAGGCATTGCATAATTTATCGTATTTCAGGCCTGAGGAGTTCAGTGATAATAAGGGGATGGGGTTGCTTGGCCATGAGCTCCTCAAAAACCATTTTCAAATACGTAACCCGAAATTTTGTCCTGATTGTGTCAGTGAAACAGGGCGTGTCACGGTCTATTGGGATTTGGGATACACGGTAGCTTGTCCTGTCCATGGCAGACACCCCGTAACGCGATGTGACAAATGCAAAAAACCTATATCCTGGCGCAGGCCAGGGTTATTGACCTGTCGCTGTGGGGCGGATTTATTAACAAATCAGGTTATATCTGAGTCAAATCAGAGTCTGCTGGCTTTCATGCAAGTGATTCGTTCAAAACTGTTTAATCTGACCTTAAATACCGATCCTGTTCGGGCTGCAAATTTCCCGCTCGATGAATTCGAGAATATGTCACTCAGGACATTGCTGTGTTTGGTAGACAGGATCGGCAAACAGGGAGAAAAACTCGCTAGTAATGATATGGCAGAGGATCAGAAGGAATATCGGCATGTAAAAATCACATCAGAAGTATTCTCTAACTGGCCACACAATTTTTATGATTTTTTAGAAAAAATAGGCAACTACCAGGATGCAAGTTCAAACAATGAGCATTATGGTTTTATAAAGCAATTCGAACATGTCCATAATGCGTTGTTCAAAACGAAATTGCCGGCTAAGGAAATCGAATTCATATATAGAGAATTCTTTATCTTTGGTGATAAGCGCTGGAAAAAAGCGACAATCGATAAGCGTTTGCGAGAGAAAAATCCGGGGTACGAATCAACATTAGTTGGCATTGATAAAGCATCAGAAATAATGGGGGTACAGACGGCTACAGTCCGACGGCTGGTGGAATTAGGTGTGATAAAAGCAGTAGAGGTTAAAAAAGGTAACAGAAAAAGACTTTTATTTGACGTTGGCCAGGATCTCCCTAAAAGAATCGATAAAGGTGTCAGTTATTCTGCCAGGCAGGCCTCTAAAGTATTAAAGTTGCCAGTAAGCGTGTTGCAGGAACTGCGTAAAAGATCAGTGTTCAAGATGAGATATTTTGGCGATAAAATACAGTCTTTTCATGAATATGATGTTATAGCTTTTAAGCGGCAATTAGAGGCCCTCTGTGATGCTGAGTATATATCTGATGAGGTGGTAGATACCATCACTTTAGATGATGCAATGAAGAGAAAGTACGGTTCTGAGAAATATAAAGCCGATATAGTAGAGTTATTCCTCAGCGGGAAAATTAGAACATTAGGATCAAAAGATAAAAATATAGAAAATATAGAGATAGATACCCGTGAACTTAATGCTATTCTTAAAGACGTTAAAGAAAAGGGCACGGATAGTCTACTTGTCGTAGATGCTGCACGCAAAATAGGATGTGATCCGACTGTCGTGCCCTGGTTAGTTAGGAATGATTATTTGAAGGCTAACCCAGCTTTCCAACACTTGAGAATTGAGAGCGATTCAATAGACCACTTTAAAAGCACGTATCTATTTTGTAATGAACTTGGCAAAGAAAAAAGAACCAGTAGCAAAAAAATAATTCAATTTTGTGAGAGGCATGGAATAGAGATGTTCAGGGCTATGCGCACTAGTTCTAGTTCGTCACAACCGTTCATCTCGCTATCTGATCTCAAATCAATCTTACCAGCACAAAATTATACAATCAGAGACAAAAATACTCAGGAAATAGTTCGGGAATTGTTAGGGTGAACCCTAAAATACAGCTATGAGTTGAATGCTTTCTGAGAAAAAACACTTTTTTCAGGGTAATAAAGTCTATTGAGAAGTGGACCCCGATAAATTGGATTCCAATTTATCGGGGTCCATCTCTTTCTGGTAATCCAGGGCTCAATTTCTTTCCGATAGTCGGATAGAACCGTGAACGAATATCATAAAATGAGTAGGAAACAATAGCCTGGCCGTTTTCGGCCAGAAGCGGACGCTCATGTTTTTACTCTGACCCCAAATATCCTGGGCGCATTGTTATACGCTTAGTTTTCAAAATCTGCTTCCCATTCTTTAATAACTTTCTTAACTTCTTTTTTTGAAGCCCAGTGTGTTCTGCCAAATGAGTCCGCAAGCCCAATGTGGGTCGGCTTGCTGCTACACAAACACTCTTCATCCCATGGGAAAATCAAGTCAATTTTCTCACCGATTTCGAGAGAAGTTGGTAGCTGCCCTGACAATGGATTTCGATAGTCATGGATTAACACGCCATGTCTCCACTTTTTTAACAATTTACTAAATATAAACGAGTGCATAAAGCGAATTATATTTAGTCTGATTGCGCCGGGCCCGAAATTCACACCTGAGATCATAAGGTGGGTAGTGTTTGGCCTGCCTTCTCGCGCTATTAATGATTTTTTAACAGTTACTTGAAGCCTTGGCTTAAGAATAACATCTCTATAAATGTTCCAGCCTAAAGCTAAGGCTGCAACACCAAATGACAGCATGCTTATTATTAATGCAATCTCTTCTTTATTCATTATACGTATAACGATTGAGCTAAGGGGTCGGCAAACCGCGAAGCGGTTTGGCGGTACCGCCTGCGGAGGAGGCATACTTGGACGATTTGTTATGTTGCTTATTTTTCATCTGGCTTTATTCTAATCGTTACAGTTGCTGCACCACCTACACCAATACCGAGAAATTTTCCATCAGCACTAAAACTCGCCGCAAACTCTATTTCACTAACAAAATAATCATCAGTCATCGTGGATATTATTTCTTCTGCTATAGAATTAATTTCATCTTTTGCTTTAGAGTAACCCTGCCTTAGTTTGCTGACAGGAACAGGTGTTTGCGTTTTGTCTGGAACATAAACACCACCAGATGATCTTTTATAACCAGCAGGTTTTTTTGCAATCTTTTTCTTTGCAGATTTTTTTGAAGCAGCTTTCTTGCGCTTCTTACTAGCGTCACTTTTTTTAGTTACTACTCGTTTTTTAGATGCTCTGCCGGTTGTTTTAGCTCTCATATTTGAACCTTTAGGGTAGAAAAATAACAGATATTAGGCGGAAATAAGGTCCCTTTAATCTTGCCCTGGACACCGGCGAAATTCTGCATAGACAGGTATTTATAACGACTTACCCCATTTCATGAAATTAGAATATGCGGAGATTTTTCCGCTTTTATTATTTATTAACTGTAGCCCCTTACCCCGCTTTTGCTAGCCAAGTTACTGAATCAAATATCTGCTTTGGGTCGTTATCTGTCTATTCATATATTCTAGACTACACAAATATCATTTCAATAGACGGTGAGCGGCCAGAAGCCGACATTCAACGTTAAAGCTGTGTGGCGCAAACAAAGCGTAGCGTAGTTTGCGACCGAACGAGCACCTTGTTAGCGTGTATTATTCTGTAAATTCGCAAGAGCATTTCCAACTCGTGACTTCTCGGCATTTTCTGTAAAAATTATAAGTGAGTGCAATATTGCATTAGTCATTTCGGCGATATTCCAATCTTTAATATCTGGAGTAACATCCATTCGTGCGTATGTGAGATGTGCGATCTCCTTACCAGTGCGAGAACGTGTTGGCTTAAGCTCTAATGGAAACTCTGGGCGAATTTGTTCCCATTGGGTTTTCGACATAAAAAAGTCACTAGCTATAGCATCATCTTTTTTTATGTTAGATGGATCCCAAATAAAATCTATTAATGCTCTCAAGTGTATTGTGAAAGAACTCAAAAAAGCATTTATAACAAACTGTTCGTTATTTGGCTGAGATAATACTCGTGCAGTATTTATTAGCATATTGACTTCATAAGATAAATGCTCTTTTGCAAATGCTTGTAACACCTCATCTGATGGAATATTTCTCGACATTATTATCCTTGTGCACGCTAACGGCTATGCTCATCCGACACTAAACAGCGTCGCGATTTAGCGCTCGGCTGGAGAATGTTGTTAAGCACTCTCTTTCCTTTGAAACCATTTCTTTACCTTTCGCCAAAGGCTATTTAAGTTTATACCCATACCGAAGAAGTTCGGTTTGGCCTCGATTACAGGATCTGAATTCGATATGGCGGCACTCGTATTCCACGCCGTTTCTGACAGATCGAGTTGTTTCCTCATAGTTACGCTAAGTTCCAATTTCACTCGGCCGTACATTTTAACGTTCACTGCTTCTTTGACCCAAGCAGGCACGTTCTCGCCTGGAACTGCTCGGACGAAATCGTTTTCATAGGCAGGTTTAGGGTGTTTGTAAAAGTACATCTCTGTCTTCTTTGTCTCTATCCCCCACCCATTGAGTCGTACGTGTAGATTCTGCCCAATTCCTTCACCGTAGACAAAATAGACAAAGTATTCACTGTCGGAGAACCAATAGAGGTCGTGCACCAAATCTTGAAGCGCTTCATCTGTCCCCAACTGGTCTGGGACGAGATCCACTCGCCGCGTTCCCTCACTAATCTCAATTGGGGGCGGCAATGACTCCGGCCATTTTGGGCGTTCTTCCACCATAGGGCTTATCTGTGCTTATCGCCCTCCATCACCGGCGCCAAAAATAGAGCTGCGCGACAAATTTTTGGCATCCTGTGCATGGGATTGTTAAAAGCTTCACCGGGTGTGACATTCCCTGGAGCAGGTATAGCACCCATCCACATTCGGATAGATTGTACGGGCTTTTGCTATTGCGTCGCTGCACGATGAGAAGTAACCCAAATATGTGCGATTACTCGGAAAATAGGTGCAGCCCTCCTTATGTACCTCATGCTCACCTGTTGATTGCGCTTGATCGTTAACATAGTAGTGGTCCATTTTATCCACCTCGTTCAGTGTTCTTTGTCTTTTGGAGGATTGGGGTCATTTCCCGGAGGGATAGTGTCTTTGCTTCTGATCTTCCCATCTCGACCCTTGGTAGTGAGTTCACCCCCGCCAGATTTTTTCAACATGTCACGAGCAGAACCTTCAGCCTCCTTCTGCGTACGATGTACGCTACCAGCACGATCTGCGTCGTTTCTCTTATTCTCCCAACCCCCATCAGAACGACGAGAGACCGTTCTATCTCTACCTTTACTCATGACCATCTCCCCGTGGCATTTAACAGCGTACATGGGATCGGTGACAAACGAGAAGCATTTGCATTACTATTTATCGCTGCCTCATTTCTTGCAATGTCGGCTTCGGATAGGTCAGCGTCCATCAGAATTTGGCGCATACTTGGTGATCCTGTCATCACCAGGAGAACTACCATGACCTACCGTACCGAATTTCCACATCACGCTGGACCCTGGAACAAGGGTAGATTAGTTGGCCAGAAGCCGCCACTGAAAATCCGTGAAATCTGGGCAATCCGTATTCGCCTTCAGTTGGCAAACAAGGTGAGAGAACTGGCCCTGTTCAATCTGGCCCTGGACAGCAAATTGCGCAGCTGTGACCTCGTCAGGCTACGGGTACGCGATATTGCTCACGGCACCCAGGTATCCAAACGCGCCATGATCCTGCAACAGAAAACCCAACAGCCCGTTCAATTCGAAATAACCGAGCAGACTCGTCAGGCTCTTTCGATCTGGATCGACCAGGCACAATTGTCCAGCGGCGATTATCTCTTCCCGAGTCGGATGAAGAGATCGCCGCATCTTTCAACCCGACAATATGCGCGGATCGTACAATCGTGGATTGCCGATATTGGGCTGGATCCAGCTGACTATGGGACGCACTCGCTACGACGTACCAAGGCGACTTTGATCTATCGACGCACGAGGAATCTTCGTGCGGTTCAGCTGCTACTGGGTCATACCAAGCTGGAAAGTACCGTCCGCTACCTGGGTATCGAAGTGGATGATGCGCTGGAGATGGCGGAACAAACTGAGATCTAATCGGAACTGGTCGGTGAGTGGCCAGGTACGGTCACTTACCGGCCAGAAGCGGTCATTCAACGCTCGCCATAACCGGCGGCCATAAGGGACGCGACGAAGGAGCGGCGCTTTTGGATGTCTGAGTTGATGGCGTTGTTATGCATCATCTTCGTCAATTCGATTGATATGTGGCGTGACTATCTGGTGCCAGCGGGTATGGCAACTCTGACAGAGATACGACTGAGGCCATTTTTCTGACTCGCCGCCAAATAACGCATAAGGCGCCCAATGGTGCCTTTGCGCGCCTTCGGAGCCGCACACTTCGCATTTTCGTTTCAGGTATGGCGACGGTACTTCCCTTGGATCGAGGCCTGATTCCTTTATCTTGTGGTACGAGAAGTACTGTTTTTGACGATACCCACAATCACATATGAAGAAGTATTGATAAACACCGCCCTGGTTCTTGCACTTTACAAGCTCCCAAGCCGAGTACCAGCCGCATTCTGGGCATTCGACTTTCGGTTGCTCAATTGATGCCACGACACCACCCTCTTTCTACAGTCGTCGTAGAACCGCCAGTCACCCGGCGGCCCCGACACAGATCCGGACGTGCGGAATTACCGCATCCTGCTCCTCAGTCATGTTATTCACCCGTGCTGGCACGGCCCTAGTACCAATCTACCACAACATGGTTTCGTTTCCAGACGCGCAGCGGCTGAATTCCATAGTGATTCAGCACGGCTTTAAGTCCGGTCCAGTTGTAGCTGTGGCGTTGACTCCGACGATTCAACCACTTATAGAGGCTATGGACAACATGCCGGTATAGCCTGGAAAGGCTCCGGCTGTTGTCAGGCAGTCCGAAGTAGTTCGCTATGCCAACCAATTTACGCTCAAAAAGAGGGCGGAGGGATTTAATTTTAACCACCTTTCCAGATTGCTCACTTTTTAATCCCTCCGTCCCCTTTTTCGCGTTTTCGTCAATGTACCAAGGTCGTCCGAGCAGGTCTCCATTAACTGGATCTACATCGTAGGACTTAGAAACAGTTTTCCCGCATGTTAGGCATTTGAGTTTCATTCTTACACCTCACAGCCTGTTCTTTAATCGTTCTTCGGTTTTTTTTGAAACAGGGCCAGGAGTCGTCAGCTCCTCGATTTCGGTGTCAGTGGCGAAAATTGCCGTTTTCAATGACACCCATCCAAAGGCCAGCACAAGGCCGCCGACGAGATATTTCCACCAACCTTCGAAACCGAAGATCAGCCAAGTTGCTATAGCCAATGCGGCCAGACCAGAAATAAATGGAACATATCGATTGCCCATGCTGTTCTCCTTATTTTGCACCTAACGCCCGGCTCACGCGCCGGTTTGGAGCCGCAAAGCGGCGGAAAATCGGTCGCTGTGCAGCCGGTAGTTAGGTAATTCTCTCTCCATAGAGTGTATAGAGCCTCTCGCTAAACCTTCTGTTTATCCGGACCTCGCTTGTTGCAGCATACATTTCACCCCCGCAGCCTGGATGCTGTATTCCAATAGCCTTGGGAACCCTTTGCTCGCTGTAAAAGTCATCAAGGCCCGCTGGCAGTCCTGGGAACCGGAACACATCCGAAGAACCACATGACAAGCAATGCGCGTCTCCCATGGAGATTAAATAACTCGCTAACGCTGATGGACTGACCAATTCCTGACTCAGATTATCCAAACTAACTCGAATCGTACGAATCGCTTCGTTGTCGGGCTGGTGATTCGAAAACAGCCTGCGGAGGAATGGCTTCGATCTTTTTGCCTTCTCAATCTCTTCGGCTAAGGATGATTCTAAATCTGCAACATCGTCCTTGAGCGACTTGAATCTGGCTGCCTGATCCGTATCTTCGATTGGGGCAACAGATTCACATGAATTGCACCACCCGAGTGTTCGCGGGAGCGAGATACTTCCGAACGGTGTTTGGTATTTAAATATCCCAAAACACACGCCCGTTGATCCCGAGTAGTCGCAGCGATCACATGTAATGTCTGTTGCAGGTACGGACATACTGAATCTCCTTAGAATGTAGTTCCTCTACAGTTGGCGCTCGGCAGTCGGCTGAATTGCATAACAGATATTAGACGGAAATAAGGTCCCTTTAATCTTGCTCTGGGTCACCGGCAAAATTCCGTATAGACAGGCACTTACCCCGATTTTCCCCATTTAATGAAATTAGCAAAGGCGGAAATATTTCCGCTTTTTGTTATATGTTAAATGTAACCCTTCCCATTGCGTTTGTCACCCAAGTCGGTATTATCCTTGGCCTTTTGTCCAAAAAGGAGGTACCACTATGGGGACGCGTCGGACCAGATTATAAGGGTCCTAAACTCCTGGATCGGGTTCATTTTGCCTGCCGCCGGCGGCACCTGAGCCCTCGCACTGTCCCCGGAATTGCTGGACACAGAGTTTGGAACACCCTCCATTAAAGCCCCTTGAGTTTTTCCGGCACAGAGGCCCCTCGCCACTCATTGACACTTTCAAGCCAATGCGATTTGATTGATTATGTACATGTAGATAGCAATTTTGTGGCTTACTCTGTTAACAAAAACTCTGGTTCTGTATTAGAAAGATCATCAAAAAACATACCTGACATTAATAGTTGCCGGTCCTTCTCTATTGCCTCTCTCTTGCATTGGCTAAATTTCTTATTTTTTTTAACCAAGTAAGCTCTATATCCTTCCGGCAACTTCATTCCTTTCATGGCCAAAGCCTCGTATTCCGTAAGAAGGTCGTGCTTCAACTCAGAGTCTTTCCAACCTTGATACCTGGTATAATTCTTCAGCGCAAATACTTTCTCAAGATCCTCGCGTTCCCCCTTCTTCAACATACCACATTTGGCTTTAAGCCATTCATGGTATGCGGGTGGGTATTCCCCAGCTAACCCTCTGTACTGTTCCATACTAATCTTATATATATCGCCAGATGACACTGTGAACATTTTGTCAGCCACAACATTGGGAACATCCATCTCTTCCATATAAGATCGTATGTATTCTGTTAATTTATCGTATTGTGCTTCTGCTTCATTTCGTCCCAAGTTTGAAAAATAACTTTTATCGTAATATGGCCGATGTAACCCTATATCTCCTCTCTGGAGATTTCGGGTCCCGCCAAAAACAATTAATGCACAAGAACTATTGCAAGTTGAAACCGGCAAGACCTTTGTATGCCCCCTTCTAACCAATCTGCCAATTTTTACAGCCTCTACAACATCACCTCCTGGAGAGGAGATCTTTATAAGTTCAGGAAATGTACTACGCCGATTGACTATCGAGATATACTCTTTCATATCACCTTTTTGGATTTCACCATTTATATGGATCGCATATCCTGCTCCTGCTACATTATCCTCTTTAACGTAAAAATCAGCAGAAACGGCCACATTTGAAAGTGCAGAAAATAACAAGGACATCAGCTTTATATATATATTTCTATTCAACTGTTTCATTATTACGCTTCTAATTTTAGTAATTGCGGAATTCCGGGGACAGTATTCATATTTTTAGTCCCACGCTTACAATGAATCAGGCAGACGGCCCTAATGTCTACTTCGGGCCGGTATCTGCCTATTCATATATTCTATACTACATCAAGATCAGTTCGAGGGACGGTAAACGGCCAGAAGGCGATATTCAACGTTATGCTAAGGGGCGCGGAGCCGCATCGCGGTGAAGCGTCCCAGTGAGCGGGAGCGAACATCTTGAGCTTTTTGTTATATTATTTCGATAGCAACTTGCTCTTCTCGCTCTCAAATTCTTCTCTTGTTAAGGCACCTGCGTCATATAAATCCTTCAATTTCTTGATTTGTTCATATTTCCCAGGATTACCAATATTAGTTTTTATTTCAGCATTACTTTCACAGATAAACACTATTTCAATTCTAGGGAAATTACCTAATATATGAGGTGGTCTGGACGTCCTTTCACTTAGCGTACGCATTTCCTTATTTTGCTTTTTGCAAAAATCGCTTGCTCTTTTCTCAGCACTAACTCTTATTGATTGAATTGACACAAATCCTGTGGCAGCTTGATGAAATATTCTATATGCATTTTCGTCTGATATGCCTGCTTCAACAACAGATTTTTCGCCTTCATAAACAGCGTCAGCAAAGGCCGACTCACTCTCACTAGCCTTTTTTATGGTTGAGGCAGTCGAGCATGCAGTTAGCAGTACTATTGATAATGTGACAATTAACTTTCTCATGATTTTCCTATTTGAATATAGCGTTTGTGATAACCGGAAGCCTAAAGTGTCGCGCTGAAGAAGCGATGCTTTTGGCTGACCGTGTTTATTGCGTTGTTATGCATTCGTACTGTACTCTGAGTGTTTTTTATGCCAAATAACTTCCTCTTCGTAGTCGGGTCCATGCGTACCCAGAACGATATAGGCAAATATTTCCCTAAGTGATCTGCGAAGGTGAGGAATATCATCGTGCATAATTGGTGAATATGGCATATCACCGTAACGACTTGCTGGATGAAGAGTCATTACCCGCTGCTCATAGAACTCGTGGAAATATTTTTCTGTAATATCTGGTTCAGGTAAGCCAAACGGTTTATCAAAATGTTCGTGTAGCCACAATGCTGCGTCATGTGACGAAGGATTGATAACGCCATCTTCTCTTAACTTGCGTAAAACGAGGGTGAACGATGCATCAAGGGCAATATAAAGTGACACAATTGCTTCCTCAGAAAACTCGTAATGGAAACTCAACATATCAGACTTAACAAGAGCATATATTCCACGCAGAACAACGTAGTTGGCCGGCGACAAGGCTTTCCAAAATGAAAGGAGTCGATCAAAGCCATAATGATCAGGCTCCACAAGATCGTATGGCTTTTCTAGACAGTTAACAATACGGTCTTGCATGAGACCTGGTTTCGAATTTCGCGCTAGTTTGAGAAGCAGGGCTTTTACGTCATTGACAATCGAGGGCCGTGAAAGATCTATATTTTCTTCTTCAAGTAAATGACCATATCGTACAATCGGATAGAAGCGTATGTATGCATCGTCTCTACGCTCACAAAGTAGCAGCGATGATATTAAACGAAGCTCTTGAGGTGATGCCCAGTCAAATTCGGAGAATGGAGCATCTGGGTCGAGCGAGCTCCAAGACTCACCCTTGACGATCGAGAAGGAAATTTCCGTATCTGCATGGAACACTCCATTCGGAACGTGCAGTGTCCCACGTGGGTAATAACCTTTTGGTTCGAACACCATCACGCGGTTTGCCACGCCTTTAGCTCGCGCCCAGCGTTGCTCACTACTGACGAATCGAATATTTGACGTGGTATGTGTCATTTTTAGAAACGTTCTTGCTCAATTCTATGGTGCATAACTTAAAGCCCAGCCGCGCCGCTTTTTGGTGTCTACTTTATCGGGGGAGGTTCACGTCCTGGTTGAGTTGGTTGTTAGAGCACATTATTCAGACTCCGAAATAAATCTAAGAAATGAGTCGCCCATGGCTGTAGTGCGCTTCTGTCCAAGGCCATTGCCGGTCATAGTTAGATGCAACCCATCAGTATTCACTAAGCCCCTAGAATACAGATCCCTCCAAAACTGGTCATAAAGATCGCGACGGTTACGCATTTCCGGTATATTGTGCTCCAAAACACTACTGAGGCCACCCATACTTATATTTGGCGGCGGCGTTGGTTCTTGGAATAGTTTCAATATACGGAGGTGCACCTCTGTTAGAGAATCAATGAAATCTAGAAATATATGTTGTAGTGCTTCTTCGGGCGCCTGGTCAGTAGCGATATTTACAACAGCATTTCGCAGAGCCGCTATTTTTTCTTCTTGATGTGTTCTTAGTGCTAGATGAGAAGCATACATTGCAGCAGAAATAAACTGTTCATTTTCTTTAAGGTCTTCCAGATTTAGGCCATTTTTTTCCAGTTCCTGTAGTTTTTCCCCAACTTTAGCCATCCATTCACCACGCCGTTTCTCAAGTGGAGGTTGAACGACATTTTGAAATAGCTCAGCAGCAGGCCCGCCAATTACTGGAACCGCCGATAATCCGGCCTTTGCTATTGAGTGAGCTACATCTCCAGGAGACTTTGATGGCACTTCAATTTCATCATCTTCCATGGTTTGATACCTTGTGCTCTCACAGCTAGTTAAACAGACGTCTGTCTTTTACTGTGTTAGAAAGATGTCTGCCTATCCCGGAGCCGGGTCCTGATATTACAGACATTACCCATAATCGTAGCAGGGATGCAGTGGCTTTTCGAGGTTGGCAATGCACCGTTTTGTCGAGATATTGGGGTTTTCCCTGATGCAGGCAGATTTGTCAAAAGATAGACGGAGCATAATGGTGTCCAGCAACTCCTGATGACTGCTTTGGGTCGGTCAGCGCCCATCAGAATTTGTCGCATACTTGGTGATCCTGTCACCACCGGGAGAACCGACCATGACCTACCGTACCGAGTTTCCACATTACGCTGGACCCTGGAACAAGGGTAGATTAGTTGGCCTGAAGCCGCCACTGAAAATCCGTGAAATCTCGGCAATCCGTATCCGCCTTCAGTAGGCTACAAGGTGAGAGAACTGGCCCTATTCAATCTAGCCCTGGACAGCAATTCCTTGGCCGGTAAGCGGCAAAGCGTGTGATCGCTTACCGGCTAAATGCGGCCATTCAACGCTACCGGAACCCGCGCCGCATGCCTTTCCTGCGTCGGGTTCACCGGCTTGTTAGCACAATTCATCGAATCAGCCACGCCGTACCTAGAAAAGATGAAGTTCATGCTCTTCAGTTCCCTTCGGTACGGGCTTCAATTCATCCGCGAGTGGGTCATACATGTACTCCCACTCGATCCCTTCTCGGTCATAATTTTCCTCTTGGACCGTGTACTTATAGCCGAGGATCATCAGTTCCTCTTGAGCCATCCACCGTTCTACGCCATACCGTTTCATGTATGCGTCGGTCAGAGGGTTGACTGGAATCCCATTTTTCAGCCACTTTTTTCCGTCGCTCAGCCGTTCGGTTGGCTTGACCTTCATTTTCGACCTCGGTCGTGACATTTGTTTCCTCGTTCTAACGCCAGCCATAACCGGCGCATTTGTAGCGAGCGCAGCGAACGAAAAATGCGTCCGAGTTTATGGCCTTGTTAGGCGACTGAACTGAACTAAACATGTTTCTAAGTTTTCCTTCCAAGTTTCATCGTCATTCGTAACGATCTCCATGCCACTCATTGCCATGTTAATATGACATATCACAGTACTAAAGGCATACACAAGGTGATCGGGATCTTGAAAATATGGGCAGATTGCATAGTAAAGTCTTTGGAACGATCTGGGATGTGTTGTTTCTTTGAACTCACCAGCCAAAATATCTTGGGCTGTTAGCACGAGAGTTGCTATTGCTACCCCAAGACCTCTTTTCTTTAGAACGGATTCATCGGCAACGTCTGCAAGAACCCATTTCGTTGCTGAATTATCTGCTTCTGTTTCTTGTTCGCGCGATTCTTCATTGTTGATGGGTTCATTTTTATGACCATGATTTATGTGCGCAAATTCATGGTGAATTATCCAGGCTGCGGCACATAGATATAGCTCATTCGCAACTCTTACATCTTCGTTAATGGTTGCATCCACGTCTGGCTTGGCTTTATCACTAGGCCACTCTTTGAGAGGACTCTGTTGCAACTTCTCCATGCCCCATTTATACAAGGAAAGCGCCCCTCTTGATCTTTCATTTCTGTTAAGATCAAATTCGCTAGCAGAGCCCTGATTCGCGGTACTGTATTCTTGGTACGCTACGTAAAATGCGTAACACGCACACCACAAGTACTCCAGTGCCGCTGTTGGCAGCTTAATTTCTTTTGACTCTGTATTAACCCTAAAACTAAATTTTTGGTCATTCGTAAATACAGCACATGGATCGTGTTCGATACGAAATTTCTTAAGCGTATCAGCTTTTTCAGGAGCGATTCTCGCCACTGAATCGATCAAATCTTCATCCAGAGCTCGAATTGGTGACATAGCCATTCCTTATCGCCTAACGACTTGGCTCAGTGGGGCGAGAGATAGCGAACGTCAACTGTAGCCTATGGTTAGATTCCATTTACAACCTCTCTATCAGAGGTAGATATTTCATGAAATAATGTAGTAATTTCATCTGATATAGCGTCAATTACTCCTACCATTTCATCTCTTTCTTGTTGTTCAACAATCAAATATTGAAAATACGCATTAATTGCATCAAGGACTACCAATGGCACATAAAAGTATTGGTTGATATGCGTTGGGCAATTGTGATCGCGTGGACCAATAACGCCATCAGTCTCGTCTAGATAGTGGTACCATAGACTTACCCATGTTCCATGTACGTGGTGCGATCCAATCCTTTGGCCTACAACATAAGCTAACCTATCGTGCCCGATTCTCTCGATCATTTGTGCGAGATTGGGAAGTTTTCCAGACTGATTAATGAATTCCTCAGTTAATCCTGACTTTGTAAAATAATTATCTATAGAGTTTAACATTCGTTCCTCTATAGCCATTACTTTTCCACCACCAGCTCTAATGTTCTCTTCGATTTTTTGTTTAAGCTCTATTTCTGTTTTAAGGCCTTCAGCAATAAATCTATTGAAATAATCATCTGTGGGGTTTGAGCACATCCAATTCAATTTTATA
Source organism: Thiohalophilus sp. (assembly GCF_034522235.1). Lineage (NCBI taxonomy): Bacteria > Pseudomonadati > Pseudomonadota > Gammaproteobacteria > Thiohalomonadales > Thiohalophilaceae > Thiohalophilus > Thiohalophilus sp. The sequence continues at coordinate 175,077 of NZ_JAXHLN010000002.1, forward strand.
GCTGATTCAAAAACACAACGATCAATGATAGATGTGGTTTCCCCATATAGCCCCTCATGAGAGAGAGTTACATTAGACAACATAAGCCTCGAGCATCTATTAAGAAGCCCAATCAATACTGAGTGATAAATTGGATTCATGTCCCGAATGGAGGGTGAAGCCAAAGAAATACATGAAAAATAATTTGCTAAGTGACCAACGTATTTGTACCACTCGAACATGACAGGACGGTAGTCGCCACCATCTTGACACTCCAGAAGTAGTTCATCAGAGAATTCAGGCGGTAATGGGATGTTCATTGCTTCCATTATTGAATCTAACGTTAACATCAGCGGAAGGCAAAAGGGGCGCGTATTTTTGCTTTTGCAAAAATCGCGACGTTTTTGGCTATCCGCCGGATGTTCTGGTTAGGCAATATTTTAGCCGTATAATGGGTCATTAAAGTAACCATCTATAGCAATAGCTACAGCAATGCCTCATATTTATTTGATTCTGCTAGTTCTATTAACTCAACTTTGTTATTTGAGTCGTAATCAACCCGGAACCCTGACAGGAAAGCATCACTTTCCTCATTAGAAAATTCTACTGGGCCCATAACAGATAAAACTTCATTTCTGTTCATACCTAAATTAACTGGCCCTACTCCAACGCCTGGCCTAATATCGAATTGTTTCATTAAGTTTTATGCCTAACAGTGATTTAGACAGAATCTGCCTTTTCCAGGATATAGACAGATTCTGTCTATTCCGGACCCGGGTCCTGATATTACAGAAATTACCCATAATCGTAGCAGGGAGGAAGGGGCTTTTCGAGGTTGGCAGGGAATCATTTTGTCGAGACATCAGGGTTTCCCCTACCTCATCCAGTCTGTTTTTGATCCCGTCAGACGCCGCCGAGCATCGCAGTGGAAGGAGGAACAGCCCGAAGGGTGCGCGCATGGACGCGCGCACTCGCCAGTCGGCACACGGATGTGCCGTCTGGCGAGCCCGACCGGAGCGAGAAGCGCAGGGAACCGGCGGCGTCTTTCGGGCGCGTTTCCTTTGGTTCGTTTCGTTGTCGCGTTACAACGAAATGAACTCGCCGCGCGGGCGCGAGAGCCCGCTTTCAAGATCAAGGGCGCCCGCAGGGCGAACCTCCTGGACAGACTGGATTCCGGGTCGCGCCTCCGGCTTGCCCGGAATGACGGGAGTGCCGAAGGGCGATTCTTTATTTTAAAGACTGGATTGTCTTGCCACATCCCTGTAGCTCGCCCTTCGAGTAAATGGGATCGGTGATAAACGAGAAGTACTTGCATTACTATTTATCGCCGACCACTTTCTCGCGATGACCGCTTCGGGTCGTTTGCCGTCATTTGTGATAGTCATATTATGCTAACAAAACCTGATTATTTTTAGGTGCTATATATATAAAATTATGTATCACAAAAATATGATATTTCTGGTCATGTGCTTTGGTTCCACGATCAGCAGGCGAGTGTATCTTTGAATGGCGTAGTAATAACACTAATTATGTGGATAATCCGCCTGAAGAATCTTAAGCCCAGCTGCTGCACGTTCCTGCCATTATTAAGATTCACTTCTTGATCCCGCTCCACCGAGCTTACCCCCCTGATCGCCGGCCTCGGCACCCTCCAAATCCCACTATCGTCATTGCCTAAGCCGGCCAGAAGTGCCCCAATTCTGTGGCTAAGCACGAATAGGTTTTTTCCTGGACGATAAAATTTCCTACAGAAGCTTTATTTTTTAATTATTCTGACTACAGTTAGTAACTAATATCTATATTTTGTGTAGGAAGCGTGCTGTTTGCACAAGATATAGTGATATGGCAGACTATTTGTGAGGTATATTGGCACTAAGTTCAGCTGAGCCTAACAATATATATCAGTGTATACACAGATTTTAGTACACACATAGAATATACGTGTTTCTGGTCATGATTCATATGAATAGGATAGGAAGTACCGTTCTTTAACAAGTAGAGTGAATGATGCGATCGCTCGTACCAGACAAAGTCATACCGATTGATGAATTACGTAAGGCCCCTGAAGAGTGCTTTACAGACCAGGCAGTAGCAGTTAGTTCAGACGACGGTAAGATTATTGGGTATCTCTTAGACACAACGCTGTATGAAGAGATGATGTCAATTATTCGGCAATCTGAGCAGACCGATACATTTGAAGGCAGCTTTCAAGTCAGTGAAGAACGGTTGAGGGAGATAGTTAGTCAAGCTGAACTGGTATTAAGTAATGCAACGGATTCAGATCTTGACTCATATTCAGAATAGTAGGCGATCGGTAGAGTGTTCAGGTTGACATTCACATGGTGTAATAATAGTAGTGATATCAGCAACTTAATATTATGGTGGCCTGGATAACGGATATTTGCAATTTATCGCTATATTCCATGTGATATTTGCAACATATCAGTTAATAAATTTGCAATTTATGGGAGCTAAGCAAGGCGTAAGTCATTGATTTTAAGTGGAGGCGATTATCACTTTATGGTTAAACCTACACGTTGCAGCACTTCCCGAAAATGCTCACGTATTGATTTATACGCTGCGCTTTTCGGGAAGCACTGCGCCTTGCCCATGACTCCCTCGCTTGCTCTTAACTAAGTGAATGGAAACGCCTTTTTAACCGAAATGCTTCATACAATACCTTATCAGAATAACTGGGCTTACAATGATATTAGTCGGTTAGTTAGCAGCCAAGTTTTACTATCAGAGTCGTGTATCTTCTGTAATGTTCCTCTTATTGATTTGCCAGAAGATTATTTGGGTGATGACAATTATGAGGTGCTAACTGAATTGCAGCTATGCCCTAATTGTGGTTGGTGGTCAGTTTCACAGGCTCATTCTGACAAGCAGATGTGGGATGATGAGCTAGAGCGCATGGTATTTTTATACGGTGGAATTGGTAGCTTAAAAGAGTTGAGCCTCAATGATATTAATGAACCATTGGCAGAGATACGACAGTACCTGATAGGAAAGTTTGGTGACCGTTTTGTGGTCAACCCGAAGGTTTTCGAGAATGTGGTGGCAAGCGTATTCCGAAATCTTGATCAGAATGTTGTAGTTACTGCATATTCAGGCGACGGAGGTATTGACGCAGTAATGACAGATGGATCTGATTTAGTTGGTGTTCAAGTAAAAAGGTATAAAAGTAAGATTGAAGTTGAGCAGATCCGTGCCTTTGCAGGAGCTTTATACCTTCATGGTTATTCCCGAGGTGTTTTTGTCACAACTTCTGATTATCAGGCAGGATGTAAGCGGACAGCTCGGTTATATGCAGAAAGAGGCCTTCCGATCCAACTTTATAATGCTCAAAACTTCTATTCAGCACTAGAGTTATCTCACTACAACACACATTCAAATTGGGCTACTCGAGAAAAAATACTCTCCATAGTTCAAAATTCGGATCTCCATCCAATTTTTAATTAAGGGCCAATAGGCTCAGACTCGATTGGAATAGTTTTATCAGTGCTCTACGGGAGAGTTGCGGGCTAAAAATAATAATCCGCATCGCCACGGAAGGCTTTTTATAACAGGTGAGTTATATGGAATATGTAAGTGGGGAATCAATGATTGCTTTTATTGCAGTCTTAATTGCGATTATGAATGTTGTTTTCTTAGTCAAACATAACAAGTTATCGGTTATGCCGCATTTGGTAATTTTTGATGAAAAAAATACTGCTAATTCAAGATTAGAAGTAAAGACTTTGCTTATCAATAAAGGATTAGGTCCTGCAAAAATAAAAGAGTTTAATGTGTATCTCATTAAAAAGGGGACGTAGGGATTTAATTTTAACCAGTTTCATTCAGTGCTCAACGGGAGAGTTGCGGTAATAAAAGCAATAATCCGCATCGCCACGGAAGGCTTTTATGAATTCGCAAGCGTGCTAATAAGGGGACCAATAGAGTTAGACTCGATTGAAAAGTTTTATTCAGTGCTAAACGTGAGGTCTACAAAGTTACTAGGGTCAGGTCTTGCCTTTTGACTTTCAGAAGTCAAAAGACATGACCTGACCCCGTTGGGCGCTAGTTTAATGTAATAGGATAAGAGTAATGGCTAGGAAGATTTCGTCTTCACAGATTCGCACCAAGCTTAGGCAGCAGCAAAACAAGCAAAGGCAGGCTGTAAATAAGTACAACCAAGCCGTGCGGAAGCACAATCAAAACGTTCGTCGCGCTGTCAATAATTATAATAATGAAGTAAGAAGGTATAACGCCCGAGTTCGGGCATATCGCCAAAAAATGATTACTGAGTTAAATAAATTTAGTTCTCGCACAACTATACGATATGAAGTGTTACGAACATCAACCCTTTCTCTTAATAGTACATACCAAAATCTTGAAGCGAAAGAGCGTGATTTTGAAAATTATGAATTTGGTAATGAGTTTCTTGATCTATCAGAGAAAGAGAATGCTAATAGCCTTGCCGTTTCGAATGCTTTAGAGAATGACGACCAAGAGAATTCGGATTTTAATGAAGATGGACTTTCGAATACTACTATTACTATCGAACTTATTCAGATATCTGACGATCTTGATAATCGCTGGAAGGGGGCTCTATTTTCCCTGAGCCCAAGAAATCCTGATGCATCACGACATTTTTGCACAAGTGCAAGAGAAATATTTATTCAAATTCTCAATCATCATGCTCCGGATAGTGTGGTTCTTGCACGTTTTCCAGAATGCGATAAAACTGAAAATGGTGCTCCAACGAGAAGATGGAAAATTAAGTACATTTTAGTAAATGCTGGAATTGTAAGCGATGAAGCTGTGGATTTTGTCGATGAAGATATGAAGAATGTTCTTCAGCTCTTTCGTGTTTTCAATGATGGGACACATGGCGAGGTTGGAAAATACGAGTTTGAAAAATTAGTTGCAATTAAAGAAAGAGTTGAAAGTGGAATTTTATACCTTTCAAAAATTAGCAATTATGCATGATAGGGAATGGTGTCGGAGGGATTTAATTTTAACCAGTTTCATTCAGTGCTCAACGGGAGAGTTGTGGGAATAAAAATAATATCCGCATCGCCACGGATGGCTTTTATTAACTAAGATAATACAGACAAAGACTATTTCTAATAAATGAATATTAAGTATTTATTGAGACTGTAAATTAAATTGTGTAACTGCTCAAAGTCCCATACCCTTGATAATAAAGGAGAAGACACATGAGCAGAAGAACAAAAACCAAAACCGATCTCGACCCGCAGCTTGAAGAACTGGTCAAGGCAGTCAAAACGCCAGAACAGCTTGCCGCATTGACCCAGCAGCTTCAGCAAAAAGCCTTTGAGGCCATGCTCGAAGGCGAGATGACTGACCATCTCGGCTATCCCAAGCACGCCACAGCCGGCCACAACACCGGCAACAGCCGTAACGGGTATAGCGCCAAAACCCTCAAAGGCGAACAGGGCGCACTGACCCTCGATGTGCCTCGAGACCGTAACGGCGAGTTTGAGCCGCTCATTATTCCCAAGGGGCAGACGCGTCTGCCGATGTTCAACGATAAAATCCTGGCGCTCTACAGTCGGGGCATGAGTACCCGCGATATCGTTGCCATGCTACTAGAGCTCTACGGCGTCGAGGTTTCCCCTACGCTCATCTCCCAGGTCACCGCGCAGGTGATTGAGGAAGTGCAGCAGTGGCAGTGCCGACCGCTGGACGAGATCTATCCCATCGTCTATCTGGACTGCATCCACATCAAGATCCGCCAGGACAAGCGGGTCAGCAACAAGGCCATCTATCTGGCGCTGGGTATCAACCTGGACGGCCAGAAAGAACTGCTGGGGCTCTGGCTCAATGAGAACGAGGGGGCTAAGTTCTGGTTGTCCGTGTTGACCGAACTCCAGCAGCGGGGTGTCCGGGATATCTTTATCGCCGCCGTGGACGGTCTGACCGGCTTCCCCGAGGCGATCAATACCGTCTACCCCAAAACAAAAATCCAGCTGTGTATCGTCCACATGGTGCGCAACTCGCTGAAGTTCGTGGCCTGGAAACAGCGCAAGGCGGTCGCCGCGGATTTGAAAAAGATCTACACCTCCCTGACGGTGGCCGAAGCCGAGCAGGAGCTCGACGCCTTTGCGGCTCGCTGGGATGATCAGTTCCCGTCGATCAGTGCCAGCTGGCGGCGACACTGGCCCAACCTGATTACCCTGTTCGACTATCCGGATGACATCCGTCGGGTGATCTACACGACCAACGCCATCGAATCACTGAACAGCGTGATCCGCAAGGCGGTCAAAAATCGCAAGGTTTTCCCTAACGATGAATCCGCCCTCAAGGTCGTCTACCTGGCCATCCAGGCGGCATCGAAAAAATGGACCATGCCCATTCACCATTGGAAGAACGCGCTCAATCGCTTTATGATTGAATTCCCGGACAGAATGCCGGAGCAGTTCTAAGCGGGCAGTTACACAGAATTATTTACAGTCTCTATTTATTTTCATTCGATCCTCATAAAAGCTTCCTGAAGCTCCCTGTGCTGTGGGTTACCATTATAAGTTTCATACTATTGTCATTGTGTTTTGCAGTAATAATAACGATCAATAGTGACTTAACATTAAGATTCGATTATCAAGGCTTTAATAATTTTGTTTCTATATACAAGGTCCCATTAGGTATGGCAGCATTAATTATACCTATTGTTGCCTTGTTGGCGGCTAACCATAGATCAGAGCAAACTAAGGCGCAAATACTATCAAATAATCAGCAAAATATATTTTCAAATTATTATAAGCATATAGAAGAATTCGAGAAATATATTGAAACAAACATTGATCAAACAGAGATGTTAATCGAAAAGAAAAGGAGTTGCCATAGGCGAATATATCCGAAGGCATCGAAAGGCGACTTCTCTGTTGACGAGGAACTAGCCGCAAAAGTTGAAACTAATTCTAATGAAATATATGAATTTATCGAATATTTTCATAAGGGACATCGCAAGATGTCGCACGATACTATAGTGGATATAGAGTTAAATTTAAGAGAAATAGAAAGAAATCTATCAATGAGATGGTCACCTAAAAACGTTAATACGGTTACATTAAATAATGTGACTGTTAGGGCACAGAAAAATAGCTTGAAGCACTATTTTCGAAATATAAAGAATCGCTCTCATGCAATTCTGGATGTCCTGGAATTTGATCAGTATTTTGAGGTTCCCAAGAGTTTGAGGTTTATTGCAAGAGGAAATTATTCTGAGGTTCCAGATGTTGAGATTAAAGAAAATGGTAGCTATCCAGCATTTGAGTTTATCAAAGATTATAAAGGATGAGTTCCACATGTCGGGGTCGGATCAAGGTAAGGTCTTGATTTAGTGAGAAAGTTCCTGGCTTAATTATGGCGGGGTCGGACCAAGGTAAGGTATTGATTTAGTGGAAAACTCCTCGGGTTTTTCGCCTTTATAAAGGCTTAGAGGCCCCATTTTTGGGTTAAAAATGCCTGTTTAATGAAAATGCCGGAGAACATCGTTTTTATCAGTGCTCAACGGGAGAGTTGCGGTAACAAAAACAAGAATCCGCACGTGCCAGGGACGGTTTTAATTTTGTGATACAGCGGGGTGTTTGACATGCTGTTATTGAAACGGGGAAAGATGATGCGCGTTGTGCTGGCGCTGCTGGTGGGGTCGTTCGCCGGTGCTGGTGTTGCGGCGCAGGGGTTTATCGACAAGGCCGGGGCGCGGATGCCGGTTGTCGATTCGCTGGCGGTGGTGGATGAGCGGCTGGACAAGTTGATCATTTATCTGTTGCCGACGCGCCTGAGCGATGATGAGAAGCGCCGGATCGGCCGTGGGAGTGCGTTGATGGTGTTGATGAACAAGGGCAGCCCGGACTCTCGCAAGTGGGACGGGTATCCCTATGCCACGCTGGAGTTGCAGTACCGCGGAGCGGGTTTTGCGTCGGATCAGGATTTGTACAGCTACGCGCTCATGATCCAGGGTATTCACCAGCAGAATCGGGCAAGTACGCTCAACGGCCATTTTGCCGAACAGGCGCGCTTGCAGGGGTACCGTTTTGACGGGGAACGCATCCGGTTTCGTTTCACCGGCCGGCGCGAACTGGTCGAGACGCGCTGGGAGCTGGATATCAACGCACCAATTATTGAGAGCGGGGATGCTGAATCCGGTGCTCGCTGACAAGATACAGGTTTGAAGTAAAAACGGGAATTTAACTCGTTCATCAGTGCTCAACGGGAGAGTTGCGGGAATAATAAAAACAGCCGCATGGCCAGGGAAGGCTCTATTTTTAAACGGGTGCGCCGGCCATGGCGCATCCGGCAAGTTGTCAGGTGAGGTATGCCAAAACACGAATCCAAACAGTGCGCGCGGTGTCAGACCGTTTTTGAATGCAAATCCGGCTCGATCATGCTTTGCCAGTGCCAGACGGTGGTGCTGAGTAGCGAGCAGCTGGAGTATATCTCCGAGCAGTACGAGGATTGTCTGTGCAGCCGCTGTCTGCTGGAAGTGCGGTCGGAATACAACGAACTGCAGCACGCGCGCAAGATCCGCGCGTTGAGCAAGTCTTAACACCATGCCGGGCAAATTGCCGCAGCGGATCGTCTGCCTGACCGAAGAGCCGACGGAGATCCTGTATCGGCTGGGCGAGCAGGGGCGGATCGTGGGGATTTCGGGGTTTACGGTGCGCCCGCCCGAGGCGCGCAAGGAAAAGCCGAAGGTCGCGGCGTTTACCACGGCGAAGCTGGACAAGATCCTGGCGCTGGAACCGGATCTGGTGGTGGGCTTTTCCGATCTGCAGGCGGACATTGCCGCCGGACTGATCCGCGAGGGCGTGCAGGTGCTGATCACCAACCAGCGGTCGGTGGATGAAATCCTGGATAACATCCTGTTACTGGGCAACCTGGTCGGTGCCGCAAACAAGGCACAGGCGTTGGTTGCGGAATTGAACGCCAATATCGAGCAGGCCCGGGAACAGGCCGCCACGTTGTCGCGTCGCCCGCGGGTCTATTTCGAGGAGTGGGACGATCCGATGATCTCGGGCATCCGCTGGGTGTCGGAGTTGATCGGTATCGCCGGCGGCGAGGACGTTTGTGCCGATCGGGCGCAGCATCCCGATGCGAAGCGGCGCATCATCGCCGATGCCAATGAGGTCATCGAACGGGCCCCGGAGATCATCATTGGCTCCTGGTGCGGCAAGAAGTTTCAGCCGGCCACGGTGGCTGAACGCCCCGGCTGGGATCGGATCCCGGCGGTGCGGGACAACCGGTTATATGAAATCAAATCCCCCCTGATATTACAGCCGGGTCCGGCGGCGTTGAGTGATGGCCTGGCGCAGCTGGTGGCGATCATTCAGCAGCGGGACGCGCATTCAGTCGTCTGACCCGGATCCGTCGCGTTGCTGCTTGAGCCGGGCGACGGAGAAGTGCATTAACGCAGGCTGGATCAAGCACCGCGGTTCCACCTGAAACCTGGCGCCGGAATAACTGCAAGCAGGCTCAACCCGCCTGCCAGTGCCAGTCCCGAACTTCCGGTTTGTCCATGCCGTATTCATGCGCGTAATTGCGGCAGTCGATCTGCATATCGCGCAGTTTCTCCTTGATGTGGGCGCCGGCGACCAGCAGGCCGGGTACCCGGTTGATGACGTCGATGGCGAGGCTGAAGCGATCGATTTCGTTCTGGATTGCCAGCTCCAGCGGCGTGTTGATGTTGCCCTTCTCCTTGTAACCGCGCACATGCAGGTTGTGGTGATTGGTCCGCCGATAGGCCAGGCGGTGAATCAACCAGGGATAGCCATGAAAGTTAAAGATGATGGGTTTGTTGACGGTAAACAGACTGTCGAAATCCCGGTCGTCCAGGCCGTGCGGGTGTTCCCTGGCCGAGGACAGGGTGTACAGATCCACCACGTTGATAAACCGGATCTTGAGTTTGGGGAAATTTTCGCGCAGTAACATCACCGCGGCCAGGGCTTCCTGGGTGGGGACATCGCCACAGCCGGCCATGACGACATCCGGTTCGTCGCCCTGATCGTTACTGGCCCAGTCCCAGATTCCAATGCCCTTGGTGCAGTGCCTGATTGCTGTCTCCATATCCAGGTACTGCGGGTGCTTCTGTTTGTCGCAGACAATGACATTGACGTCATTGGTGCTGCGCAGGCAGTGATCGGCCACCGATAACAGGGTATTCACATCGGGCGGCAGGTAGATGCGGGTGACGCTGGGACTCTTGTTGACCACGAGATCCAGAAAACCGGGATCCTGGTGAGTAAAACCATTATGGTCCTGACGCCAGACCGTGGAGGTGATCAGCAGATTCAGCGAGGAGACCGGCGCCCGCCACGGAATGTCTTCGGCAATATCCAGCCACTTGGCGTGCTGGTTGAACATGGAATCGATGACATGCACAAATGCCTCGTAGGTGGAGAAAAAGCCGTGCCGCCCGGTGAGCAGATAACCTTCCAGCCAGCCTTCCAGGGTGTGTTCGGAGAGCAGCTCCATGACCCGGCCGTCCGGCGAGAGTTCGCCGCCGTCCGCGTCCTCGGGCAGATACTCCGCCAGCCAGGTTTTGCCGCTGGCCTCGTAGACGGCATTAAGTTTGTTGGAACTGGTTTCGTCCGGCCCGAAAACCCGGAAGTTGGCGGGATTACTACGCAGGATATCGCGCAGGAACTCGCCGAGCGGCCGGGTATTCTCGACGTCAGTTTGCCCCGGTTTGTCCACTTTGGTCGCGTAGTGGCGAAAATCCGGCAGACGCAACGCCTTGCGTAACAGGCCGCCGTTGGCATGCGGGTTGGCGCTCATGCGGCGCAGTCCCTTTGGTGCCAGCTGCCGCAATTCGTCGATGAGCTGGCCCCGTTCGTCGAACAGCTCGTCGGGTCGATAGCTGCGCAACCACTCTTCCAGCAGTTTCAATTGCTTGCGGTTGTTGCGCACGTCACCCAGCGGGACCTGGTGGGCGCGCCAGAACCCCTCCACCTTGTGACCGTCTACTGATTTGGGGCCGGTCCAGCCCTTGGGACTGCGTAACACGATCATCGGCCAGTGAGGCCGTGTCGGTTCGCCGCTGCGCCGGGCTTCTGCCTGGATACGTTGTATTTCCAGGACACATTGCTCGAGGGTTTGCGCCATGTGCTGGTGCATATAGACGGGGTCGTCTCCCTCGACGAAGAATGGCTGCCAGCCGTAGCCTTCCAGCAGCTTGCGCAGTTCCTCGCGGGGGATGCGCGAGAGGACGGTGGGGTTGTTGATCTTGTAGCCGTTGAGATTGAGGATGGGTAATACCGCCCCATCGCGGATGGGATTGAGAAACTTGTTGGCATGCCAGGCGGTGGCCAGCGGTCCGGTTTCAGCTTCCCCGTCGCCGATCATCACGTTGACCAGCAGATCCGGGTTGTCGAACGCCGCGCCAAAGGCGTGGGACAGGCTGTAACCCAGCTCCCCGCCTTCATGAATGGAGCCGGGGGTTTCCGGTGTACAGTGACTGCCGATCCCGCCGGGAAAGGAGAATTCCTTGAAGAACCGTCGCAGGCCCTCTTCGTCCTCACTCTTGTTGGGATAGATCTCGGAATAGGTCCCCTCGAGATAGACCGGCCCCAGCACTCCGGGCGCCCCATGCCCGGGACCGGCAAGAAAGATGGCGTTCAGATCATACTTGTTGATAAGCCGGTTAAGGTGCACATAGGTGAAACTCAATGCGGGACTGGCGCCCCAGTGACCGAGCAGGCGCTCCTTGATATGGGCGGGCTTCAGCGGCCGGCGCAACAACGGATTGTCGCGCAGATAGATCATGCCGGCCGCCAGGTAATTGCAGGCCCGCCAGTAGGCGTGTATCCGCTCCAGTTCCTGATCGCTCAAAATGACGTCCTGCGGGGATAACGGTGTGGCGCTGCTCATTGTGAATTCCTTCTGGGTGTAATACGAATGGGTGACGATAACGTAGCAAAGCGTCGTGACAGTTCTGGGAACCGGGACTGTCCCTGTTTAATTAGCTGAATCAGCCGGGCTTGCAAGTGCATTTTCAAGTGTTGATCCGCCGCCAGGTATGGCGTGCAATCATTTGCTCCTCGTCGGTGGGAATCACCCAGGCTGAGACAGGGCTTTCAGGCCGGCTGATTTGAACGTCGTGACGGGCGTTGGCCCCGGCATCCAGCTGCACGCCAAGCCATTCGCAGCCACGGCAGATCCGCTCGCGAATCGGGATGGCGTGCTCACCGATCCCCGCGGTGAACACCAGCGCATCCAGCCCGCCCAGTGCCGCGGCCAGTGAGCCGACAGCACGCACTGTATGATAGACAAACAGATCGAGCGCGAGTCTGGCATCGGGGTGCGTGCTTTCGAGCAGCGCGCGAACATCCGCGCTCTGGCCCGACACGCCGAGCAGACCGGCGCGGTGATTGAGCAGTTGTTCGATCTCATCGATCGACATGTTCATGCTCCGCTGCAGGTAAAACACCACACTGGGATCGAGCGCCCCGCTGCGGGTGGCCATGGGGATGCCGTCGAGGGGACTGAAGCTCATGGTAGTGGCGATACTGGCGCCATGCTGGAGCGCGCAGAGACTGACGCCGTGTCCCAGATGGGCCACCACCACCCGCCCGTCCGCCGCCGCACCAGAATGCGCCGGTAATGTCTCGGCGATGTATTCGTAGGACAGGCCGTGAAAGCCATAGCGGCAGATGCCGTGTTCGGTCAGTTCGCGTGGCAGCGCAAACAGTCTGGCGACTTCCGGTATGTTGTGGTGAAAGGCCGTATCGAAGCAGGCGACTTGAGGTAAGCGGGGATAGCTTTGCGCCAACAGTTTGATACCGAGCAGGTTATGTGGCTGATGCAGTGGTGCCAGAGAGGTCAGGTCATCGAGTTGTTGCAATACCCCGGGCGTTATCCGTACCGGCGTACTGAACTGCCTGCCGCCGTGTACCACGCGATGGCCGACGGCAGACAATGTGCGCTTGCCCATGATCTCTTCCATCCAGGCCAACAGATGTTGCAACGCCGTCGGGTGATCCGGTGTCTCGAGTCGACGTGCAATGTGTTCGCCATCCGGCTGGGTTGCCAGCAGGCGTGCCTGAGCGCTGCCGATGGCTTCCACCTGGCCTCGCCACAGCAGGTCCAGACTGTCTGCCGCCGTATAGAGGCCGAACTTGATGCTGGATGAGCCGGCGTTTAAGACCAGAATTGCCTGATTCACACTGAAAGTTATGCCTTTTTTTGCCTTTACTTTATATAGACAATAGCGTGCCCGGGAGAAAAGGGATAGAGGTGTTTGATTTCAGCGGCATTTATCAACATGCAGCGAGACGCAAGCTTATATTACATCTACGATCCCATGTGCAGCTGGTGCTGGGGATTGCGGCCGGTCTGGCAACAGGTCAAGGCGGCACTGCAGGATAAAGTGGATATCGTTTATGTGGCGGGTGGCCTGGCGCCGGATTCGGATGAACCGATGGAGCCGGAGATCGGCGACTATTTGCAAAAGACCTGGCAGCGGATCAGCGAGCAGTGCGGGGTGGAGTTCAACTTCGATTTCTGGACGCAGAACACGCCGGTGCGTTCTACCTATCCCTCCTGCCGGGCGGCGCTGGTGGCGCGGGAGTACGGCAGGGAAGTGGCCATGTATGAGCGTATCCAGCGCTTTTATTACCAGGAGGCGGGCAATCCGTCGGTGTATGCCAATTTATACGATCTGGGTGAGGAACTGGGCATCCCGCGCGAGACGTTTATCGAGCGCATCCACTCGCCAGAGATCGAACGCCAGCTGCAGGCTGATATCGCGTTGGCCGAAAGTCTGGGCGTGCGCGGTTATCCCTCGCTGGTGCTGAAAGTGGGCGAGACGCCACATTTTATTCGCCACAGCTATACGGACGCGGCAACCAATCTGCAAATGATCGAAGCCCTGCTGCCGGTGTGATTCGGCATTGGATCATTGAAAGCATAAACCGGATCCGTCGCGTTGCTGCTTGAGCCGGGCGACGCGGGATTCAGAATTACCGCGTCGGTAGTAATGTTTTAATTTCCGGAATGATTGCGCGTGCTGTTGCGCAGCATGTCCCAGCGCCGCTGGCGGGCATTGGGCGTGCGGAGAAGCAGGAAGTTTTTCAACAGTTTGTGGAGCTGTTTTTTCATCGCAGCGATCAGCCGAAGGCGGCAACCGGTTCCAGGGCGGCCCACTGGTCGGCCAGGGCGTCGTCCATTACCTGTTTGGCGCAATCCCGGCAGCGGCCACAGCAGGTGGACACCCGGGTTTGCTGTTGCAGTTCCGTAAAGGAGTCGACCCCGTTTTGCACGGCCTTGCGGATTGTCCGGTCGGTGACGGCATGGCAGACACACACGTACATGATGGATTCACCTCGTTTTCCGGTTGCCTGTATCGTAATGAGAATGATTGTTATTCTCTATCTTTTTTCGTCTTTTGTCTAGTTTCATTTTATAAATAGAATCAATGACTTAGCTGGATTCCGCGCTGCCGATGAACTATAATCAGCAGCACTAACAAGCCAATCCCCTCCGGGACCAGCCAGTTACCGATATCTACTCAGGCGGAGGAATTCCATGAAAGGTGATAACAAGACGTTGCAGCAGCTCAACGGCGTGCTGAAGGATCAGCTCACGGCCATCAACCAGTTCTTTTTGCATGCGCGTATGCTGAAAAACTGGGGCCTCGATGAGTTAAACGAACAGACATACAAACGCTCGATCAAGGCCATGAAGCTGGCTGACGAGATTATCGAGCGCATCCTGTTTCTGGAGGGGCTGCCGAATTTGCAGGACCTGGGCAAATTACTGATTGGCGAGAATGTGCCGGAACTCCTGGCCAATGATCTCAAACTGCAGACGGAGATTGCCGGGCGGCTGCAGGCGGCCATCGCCCATTGCGAATCCGTGCAGGACTTTATCAGCCGCGAGGAACTCGAAGAGCTGCTGGAAGAGACCGAGGAACATATCGACTGGCTGGAATCCCAGCAGTGGTTAATCGACAACGCCGGCCTGCAGAATTATCTGCAGTCGCAAATGTAAGCACCGTTCGGCAAGGAGAAGACAATGAAAGGTAGCGACAAAGTCATCAAGCAACTACAGAAACTGCTGCGCGGTGAACTGGCGGCCCGCGATCAGTATTTTACCCATTCGCGGATGTACGAGGACTGGGGGCTGAACAAACTCTACGAGCGCATCAATCATGAAATGGAAGAGGAAACGCAACATGCCGATGCGTTGATCAAGCGTATTCTGTTTCTGGAAGGTACCCCGGATCTGTCCAAACAGGATGGCCAGCGTATCGGCAAGACTGTCCCCGAGATGCTGAAAAACGATCTCGATGTGGAATATGGGGTCACGGCCGCCCTGAAAGAAGCCATAAACGTGTGCGAGCAGGAAAAGGATTATCAGAGCCGCGAGATTCTGGAAGTGCTGCTCAAGGATACCGAGGAAGACCACGCCTACTGGCTGGAGAAACAGCTGGGCCTGATCGACAAAATCGGTTTGCAGAATTATCTGCAATCACAGATGGCTTCTGGCGCCTCGGAATAGGGTTTTTCACTTCATGAATCAAAAGGGCGGTCGAAAGGCCGCCTTTTTTTATGAAGCCAGAAAGAAATTTCTAATACCGGTCCAAAGAGATTGCTTCGTCATTTTATTCCTCGCAATGACCCCGCTGTTTACGGTCATTGCGGGAATAACAGCAAGCATTCAAGTCGCACGGATCCGTCGCGTTGCGCCTTGATCCGGGCGACGGGGGTGCGGGATTGTTACTGGATCGCGCGCAGCATCCAGGCGGTTTTTTCGTGGATGCGCATGCGATCGGAGATCAGCGCGGCGCTGGATTCGTCGTCCGCGTCCTGGGCTTTGGCCAGCGCCTCGCGGCAGGTTTTTACTACCTGTTCATGGCCGCGGGTGAGGATCTCGACCATCTCTTTGGCCTCGGGCACGCCATCGACTTCTTTTATCGCACTCAGCTCGGCGAAGGCCTTGTAGGTGCCCGGCGCCGGCACATCCAGGGTGCGAATGCGTTCGGCGATTTCATCCACGGCGGTGGCCAGTTCGGTGTAATGTTCCTCGAACATCAGGTGCAGTTCGCGAAACTGCGGGCCGGTGACGTTCCAGTGAAAGTTGTGGGTCTGTAAATACAACGTATAGGAATCGGCGAGCAGGCGCTTGAGCCCTTGCGCGATGTTGTTGCGGTCCTTCTCGTTGATGCCGATATCGATGGCGGTTGTCATGTTTGCTCCTTATTTGTTCGGTTAATGTCGTGTTACACACAAGTAATGCCGGAAAGCGGCGGTTCCCGGCACCGGCTTATTCTGCAGGTCACGCTGGCGTTAGCCTGCGTGACACCCTGCCGATGCGCAGAATGTCAGGTAGCGCTGCGCGCAACCTGACCTACGCTTCTAACGGTGTCGGAAACCGGAGTTTTCCGACACGTTTGATTGCCAGATCAGGCCAAATCAATCCAGATCGAAGCGATCCGCGTCCATCACTTTGCTCCAGGCTTTGATGAAGTCGTTGACGAATTTCTGGTGGTTGTCGTCCTGGGCATAGACTTCCGCATAGGCGCGCAGGATGGCATTGGAGCCGAAGACCAGATCCACCCGGCTCGCGGTCCACCTGACCTTGTCGGTCGCGCGGTCGCGGACTTCGTACAGGCCCTTGCCGGCCGGCTTCCAGGTGTTGTTCATGTCGGTCAGGTTGACGAAAAAGTCATTGGTCAACTGGCCTTCGCGATCGGTGAACGTCCCGTGTTGGCTGCCGCCGTGATTGGTGCCCAGCATCCGCATGCCGCCGACCAGCACGGTCATCTCGGGGGCGGTGAGGCCCATCAGCTGGGTGCGATCGAGCATCAGTTCTTCGGCACTGACCACATAGTCCTTCATCAGCCAGTTGCGATAGCCGTCATGCAACGGTTCCATGAACTCGAAGGACTCCGCATCGGTCATCTCGTCCGTGGCATCGCCGCGGCCGGGCGAGAAGGGGACGTTCACCTCGACGCCGGCCGCTCTGGCGGCCTGTTCGACACCGACATTGCCGGCCAGCACGATCACATCCGCGACGCTGGTGCCGGTTTCGCTGGCGATGGGTTCCAGCACATCCAGGACCTTGCGCAGCCGTTTGGGTTCGTTACCTTCCCAGTCCTTCTGCGGGGCCAGACGGAGGCGCGCGCCGTTGGCGCCACCGCGTTTGTCCGAACCGCGGAAGGTGCGGGCGCTGTCCCAGGCGGTGGCGATCATCTCGCCGATAGCCAGGCCGCTGTTGGCGATCTTCTCTTTCACGGCCTTCACATCGTAGTCGCGCTTGCCGGCGGGGACCGGGTCCTGCCAGATCAGATCCTCGGTCGGTACGTCGGGGCCGATGTAACGGGCCTTCGGTCCCATGTCACGGTGGGTCAGCTTGAACCAGGCCCGTGCAAAGGCGTCCTTGAAGGCCTCGGGATCGGCGCGGAACTTGTCCATGATCTTGCGATACTCGGGATCCATCTTCATGGCCATGTCGGCGTCGGTCATGATCGGTTTGCGCCGGATGGAAGGATCTTCCACATCCACCGGCATGTCTTGTTCCTTGATGTCGACCGGTTCCCACTGCCAGGCGCCGGCGGGACTCTTCTTTGACGCCCACTCATGATCGAGCAGCATGTCGAAGTAACCCATATCAAACTTCGTCGGATCCGTCGTCCAGGCGCCCTCGATACCACTGGTGACCGTGTCACGCCCGATACCGCGTTGGGTGTGATTGTTCCAGCCCAGACCCTGTTCCTCGACATCGGCGGCTTCGGGTTCCGGGCCGAGCAGAGTGGCATCGCCGTTGCCGTGGCATTTGCCCACGGTGTGACCGCCGGCGGTCAGGGCGACGGTTTCCTCGTCATTCATGGCCATGCGTTCAAAGGTGACGCGTACATCATGGGCGGTCTTGAGCGGGTCCGGGTTGCCGTCCACACCTTCGGGGTTAACGTAGATCAGCCCCATCATCACCGCGGCCAGCGGATTTTCCAGATCCCGCTCGCCGGAATAGCGGCTGTTGGGGTTGTCGGTGGGGGCGAGCCATTCCTTCTCGGAGCCCCAGTAGGTGTCCTTTTCCGGATGCCAGATATCTTCGCGGCCGAAACCGAAGCCGAAGGTTTTCAGACCCATGGATTCATAGGCAATGGTGCCCGCATAGGTAATCAGGTCGGCCCAGCTGAGCTGGTTGCCGTATTTCTTTTTGACAGGCCAGAGCAGGCGACGGGCCTTGTCCAGGTTGGCGTTATCCGGCCAGGAGTTGATCGGCGCAAAGCGCTGGTTGCCGGTCCCGGCACCGCCGCGGCCGTCGGCGATACGATAGGTCCCGGCCGCATGCCAGGACAGGCGGATCATCAGCCCGCCATAGTGCCCCCAGTCCGACGGCCACCACGCCTGGCTGCCGGTCATCAGCGCGTGCAGATCTTTTTTGAGCGCGTCGAAGTCGAGTTTTTGGACCTCGTCGCGATAGTTGAAGTCTCCGCCCATCGGGTCGGTCTTGGTGTCGTGTTGATGCAGAATGTCGAGGTTCAGGGCTTTGGGCCACCATTCCATGTTCGACATGCCGGTCTCCGTGGCGCCGCCGTGCATTACCGGGCACTTGGTTATGTCATCCATCGTCTTCTCCTTGCGTTGCGCAGTATTCGGTTTGGCCCCGGTATGTCGGGGACATGTTCAACTTTAGGCAAGAACCTGCAGCCGCGAAAATCGTTTGTGTCGATACCGTCGATAGCGCGTGACTATCGCGTTGCTAAATGGTTTGCTCGCGGCTCGATTTATCGGTTAACACGATCCTGCTTGATCTGTTGGATACCGTTAATGTTGCGATCGGGTTTCAGTTATCGCGTCAGAGTGTTGTGTGACGTTGTGTCGATAACACGTTTTTGACTGAGGCAGCGTGCAAACCCGCCTGAACAGGCAGTAAAATCATGCCTATTGAACGGGTCGAACGCGCCTGAGTGGGTCGTGTTTTGACATCTGTCAGATAAAGTGTAGTTTAGATTCAGTCTAAATCAATGGAGCGGGATCAGATTAAACCGGACTGGCCGGGTGCGGGTCGCTCCGATCAGGCGGATCATTCGACCATCGGCACCCAGCCGGGAATGGCTTCAACCCGTTGCAGCCAGGCGCGTATCGCCGGATAGTCTGCCAGGGAGATACGAGCCTCGTCGGCGAGGGCGACGTAGGGGTAGCAGGCGAGGTCGGCGATGGTCGGGTGGTCCTCCGCCAGCCAGTCGTGTTCAGCCAGCTGCTGCTCCAGCGTATCCAGCCCCGGTTTGGCGTCGCGGTGGCACTGTTCCAGATCGAAGGGTTTGTTGAAGCGCAGGGTCACCCGGGCGCGGGCCAGGCCGTAGAGCAGTTCGTTTTCCGATACGGCAAGCCACTGCATGACCCGCGCCTCACCCAGGGCATCGATCGGCAGCCAGCGTTCATCAGCGTAACGCCGGGCCAGGTAAACCAGGATCGCCATGGAATCCCAGATCAGCGTCTCGCCCTCCACCAGCACCGGGATCTGCCCGCGCGGGTTAAGGCGTTTGAATTCGGGGGTCTGGGTCTCGCCGCTGCTGCTGTCGGTGGGGATGCGCGCATAGTCCAGTTTCAGCATGGACAGCAGCAGGCGCACCTTGTAGCAGTTGCCGGAACGATCGAAGTCGTAGAGTTTCAGGTTTGGCATGATTCGGTTCCCTGATTCAAACGTCGCGCGGCAGGATGAGGATCATCAAAATGGCGAAGACGATCAGGCCGATGAAGGCGTAAAGGAAGCGCTTTTTGGCCGGGGCGGCGAGCCGCTCCTGCTCGGCCGGGGTCGGGGTGCGGCAGTGGGGGCAGTAGTTCTGCGCCTCGTCGAAGACGTGGCCGCAATGTTGGCAGGTGGTGTCAGGCATATAACAGAACATACTTGATCCGGGCCGTTTTGTCAGTAAGGTGGTTGTTTACCGGCCTGTGCCGGTCGAATACGATGTATGCTGTGGTTTTCTGGTCAGCCTTCACCTGAAGAGGGAGGGGATACTTGAGTGGGGCACGCGATGAAGAAACTGAAAATTGTCACGGGCGAGTCGCTGGATCTGTTGCAGGAGATCGGCCTGGTGCTGATTGCGCTGGCAACGATCATTGCCTTCGGTATCGAGATCGGGACAATGGTGGAGGTCCGCGCGGTGACGCTGGCGGATCTGCTGCTGATGTTCATCTATCTCGAGGTGCTGGCGATGGTGGGGATCTATCTCAAGTCGGGCAAACTGCCGATCCGCATCCCGCTGTATATCGCCATCATCGCCCTGGCTCGTTACATGGTGCTGGACATGAAGGCGATGGAATCCTGGCGTATGCTGGCGGTGGCCGGTTCGGCGCTGGTCATCGCACTGACGGTGCTGGTGATCCGCTTCGGGCACGTCCGCTATCCCTATGAATCGGACAGCAGCTGATGGTTATCATCTATACCGCCAATGATTATATCGAGGGCAACCTGGTCAAAGGATTGCTGGAGTCGCAGGGCATTGATACCTACGTCAACGGCGAGTACCTGCAGGGCGGGATCGGCGAGCTGATGCCGATGGGCCACATCAAGCTGAGCGTGGACGATGAAGACGAGTCGGCGGCGCGGCGGATTATCGAACGCTATGAAAATGGCGAGTTTCAGATCGGGGATAATGAGGATGTGTCGTCCCCGGATTCACAGCTATAACAGATAAAATGCAAGGAGGAGACAATGTTAATGAAAAAGAGTTTTGTTGCGCTGGGTATGCTGGTTGCCGTGCTGAGTCAGCCGGTCCACGGACAGGATTACAATATCCAGCCCGGGATGTGGGAGATGACCTACAAGATGGACGTCAGCGGTATGCCGGAGAATATGGCGTCGATGATGCAAAAGGAGCCGCGGACCAAACGGGAGTGCGTGACCAAAGATGATATCAGCTTCAAGCCCGAGGATATGGAAAAGGGGTGTACGTTTAACAAAACCTCGGATTCAGCGAGCAAGGTCGTCTGGGAGATCGAGTGCAACACAGAGCATGGCTCCTCCTCCGGGCATGGCGAAGTGAACTTTCACGGTACAAGCTCCGATGGCTGGTTCGAGATGAATGTCCAGGCCGGGCCGATGGGCGAAATGCAGATGCGCAACACCTTCGAAGGTAAGCGGGTCGGTGACTGCTGATCGGGGGTTCATCGCGCTGTCATCCCGGCGAGCCGGAATGACAGGTGGTGCAACATTATTCAAGAAGTGATGCAGTGGCGATGTCTTGCCACTTATCCTTCGCGCTTGAAAAGCGCTCCCACCAGCCCTTCGGGCAGGGAAAAGGCGAAGTGCCAAGTGCGGGTCATTGATTTTATCGAGGGACCTGTGTGAGGCGCTTTCAGCGGCGACGCCTTGCTACTTGTCTTTCGCGCTTGGGTCGCTCACGGCATCCATGCCTTCTGCGACATTAGTACATCCATGTACGTCAAAGCGCTCCCACAAGTCCTTCGGCCAGGAATATGGTGAAGCCCTGACCGCTCCATATATCGACCATCGATTTTTGACGCGGAGTTCGCAGAGGCGCGGAGGAAGCCTGTATTTGTTTAACAAACTGCGTCGACTTTACCGACAGTTTGCGCCTCCGCGACTTCGTGCCCGCCGCGTTATTTTCCCGCGACCTGCACGAGGTAAACGAGGAGCTCCTGCTTCGGTTCAAGGAGGTGTCACGTAGGCTATCGCCAACGTGACCTACGAGACTTTGATTATTCATTCTTCGTGTCTTCGCGCCTTCGTGGTGAGATCTTTTCCTCGCCCCTCGCCCCTCGCCCCTCGCCCCTCGCCCCTCGCCCCCGGGACCGGTTCTGATATGATGGATTGATGAACAACGTACCGGCATGGTGGCGACGGGCTCTGGCGTGGCTGTGGCCGCTCGCATCCACCCTGTGGATGGCGGCCTGCGCGGCGCCGCCCGGGGGGCTGTTCCCGCCGGCGGAGGACGAGCCGGTGGTGCCGATCTGGCTGGTGAGTCACGGCTGGCATGCGGGGATTGTGATTGAGCGCGCGGCAATCCCGTCGGGTCTGCTGCCCGAACAGGCAGACTTTCCCGAGGCGCGTTATCTGGAAATCGGCTGGGGCGATCGCGCTTACTACATGCACCCGGATCCGCACTGGGGCATCCTGCTCAAGGCGGGGTTATGGCCGACCGCCAGCGTGTTGCATGTGACGGGGCTCCGTGATGCACCCCAACGCGCTTTTCCGCACAGCACGATCATCCGGATCGCTACCGGCCGCGAAGGGTTTGAACAGCTGTGCCAGCATCTCGATGCCCGCTTTGCGCGAAACGGGGAGCCGGCCCGCGCACTGCAGGCGGGGTTGTACGGCGACAGCCGCTTTTACCCGTCCACGGACAGTTATCACCTGTTCAACACTTGCAATGTGTGGACCACCCGGGTCCTGCACGCGGCGGGTTGCCCTGTTACTCCGGCCTTCAATATCACTGTCGACAGCTTGTTATCCAGCGTTGCCGCAACCTGCGGCGAAAGAGTAACGAGGCCCGAGTAACGAGCGACGAGTTGTGTAGGGTGCGTTCCACGCATCCTTTCCCTGTTCCGGTAAATGTCGGTGTGTGGAACGCACCCTATGACTTTGACCATTCATTCTTCGAGTCTTCGAGTCTTCGCGCCTTCGTGGTTCAGGCTTTTCTCGTCCCCCGCCCTTTCAGTCCATCAGGGCATCGGGTACTATTTTCCGCTACTACAAGCCGGAACCACCGGTGGCCCTTGAGAATGCCTGTCCTTGATTGACCGAAAAGGGGATAACCATGCAAACCAAGATCCTGCTCGATGAATCCGAGATCCCGACACAGTGGTACAACGTGGTCGCGGATATGCCCAACGCGCCATTGCCGCCGTTGGGACCCGACGGTCAGCCGATCGGCCCCGATGCGCTGAGTGCGATTTTCCCCATGTCGCTGATCGAGCAGGAGGTGAGCGACCAGCGCTGGATCGACATCCCCGAGCCGGTACGCGAGGTGTATCAGCTGTGGCGGCCCTCGCCGCTGTACCGCGCCCACCAGCTGGAGGCGGCGCTGGGGACCCCGGCGAAGATCTATTACAAGTACGAGGGCGTCAGCCCGGCCGGCTCGCACAAGCCCAACACCGCCGTGGCCCAGGCCTATTACAACCGTGAGGCGGGCATCCGCCGGCTGGCCACCGAGACCGGGGCCGGGCAGTGGGGCTCGTCGCTGGCGATGGTGGGGCAGAAGTTCGGCATCGAGGTGCGGGTGTATATGGTGAAGGTGAGCTACGAGCAGAAGCCGTTTCGCCGCTCGATGATGCAGACCTGGGGCGCCGAGGTGCTGCCCAGCCCGACCGATCAGACCGCGGCGGGGCGCCAGATCCTGGCCCAGGATCCGAACTCGCCCGGGTCGCTGGGCATCGCCATCTCCGAGGCGGTGGAAGAGGCCGCCTCGCGCGAGGACACCAACTACGCGCTGGGCTCGGTGCTCAATCACGTGCTGCTGCACCAGACGGTGATTGGTCTGGAGGCCAAAAAGCAGTTCGAGAAGGTGGGCGATTATCCGGACATGGTTTTCGCCCCCTGCGGCGGCGGCTCCAACTTCGGCGGCGCGGCCTTCCCGTTCTTCGCCGACAAGGCGGCCGGCAAGCCGGTGCGGCTGGTGGCGGTGGAGCCGGCCTCCTGCCCGACCCTGACCCGCGGCCACTACGCCTATGACTTCGGCGACTCGATCGGCCTGACCCCGCTGATGAAGATGTACACCCTGGGCCACGACTTCGTGCCGCCGGGCATTCACGCCGGCGGGTTGCGCTATCACGGTGACTCGGCGCTGGTCTCGCAGCTTTATAATGAAGGGCTGATCGAGGCGGTGGCGGTACCGCAGCTGGCCACCTTCGAGGCCGGGGTGCAGTTCGCCCGCGCCGAGGGCATCATTCCCGCCCCCGAGTCCAATCACGCCATCCGCGCGGTGATCGACGCGGCCAACCGCTGCAAGGAAAGCGGCGAGGCGAAGACCCTGTTCTTCAACCTCTCCGGCCACGGCCACTTCGACATGGCCTCCTACGACAAGTATTTCAGCGGCGAGCTGGAGGATTTCGAGTACCCGGCCGACGCCATCGACCAGGCGTTGCACCACCTGCCCAGGGTGGGCTGAAGGTCCTTCCGCTGGGCTGGCTGTCCGCTTGACGGCCGGTCTGCCTGGTCTGGTTTTAGGCTTTACACGACCCGTCAGGTGCGGGTCCCCAGACCTGCATTGATCAGGGAGAGATACCATGTTCCTGCTCGAATACCGAACGCTGGCCTGGTGGTACTGGCTGGTGACAGTGGGATTTCTCAGCGCCGGGGTGTTGGGCTGGACCCCGGGATTTCATGTCGCCATCGGTATTACCGTGTTCCAGTTGCTCCACTTTCTGTTGCGCGAGGGCCGTCTTGCCGCCTTTCCGGTGCAGGTGCGCCTCGGTTATCTGCTGCTGGTCAGTTATGATGTCGATGTGGCCGATTCGGGTCGCCTGCTCCAACAGGTCGAGTCCGGCGGGTACACGGCGCAACTGGTCGGCATGTAATTGGGTAGCGTCCGGCAGCTGCGATGAACTATAAAATCGGCGAGCTGGCCGAGCGGTTCGGGACCACGGTACGCACGATTCGCTATTATGAAGAGGCGCGCCTGTTGGAACCGTTGCGCAGCAGCGGCGGCACCCGGCTGTATACCGAGCGGCATCGGGCACGGCTGCAGGCGATCCTCGAGCTGGCCGACAGCGGCTTTTCGCTGGAGGCGATTGGCCAGGTGGTGCATGCCAGAGCGCAATGCCGAACGGGCGAGGAGGGCCGGCGCGTCGTGTCGGCCCGCCTGGCGGCTGTTGGGCAGACGATTGCCGGGCGCATTGCCGATCTGACCCGGTTGCAGAACCGACTCAGCGAGGCGGAGGCCCTGCTTGAACAGTGTCGCGGATGCCGCAACCGACCGTCTTCGCAGGGCTGTCCCGCCTGCCCGCTCAAGCAGCAGCGCGAAGACAGGGTGCTGCTCAATCTCATCTGGGATCAGGACGACTAGAAGTCGTGTCCAGTTCGAGGACCAGTTCGGCATTGGCTGGCAAAATGCGCGCCATGCTGTGGGCCTGGTGTATATGCACTACTCCAACGGCGGCTTCGATAAACCCAATCACGGCATCGATCTGGTACTCTTTTCCTATAGTCTGACACTGGATTAAGTCGCAATGACCGAACTGCCCCGACGATTCACCAAGACCGCGTTTGTGTTTTTGATCCTCGGTTTGCTGCTCGGCGGCTGGATGTTGCTGCGCCGCGAGTTATATGGTGAATGGCCGCATCCCTATCTGATCTCGGCCCATACGCACATCATGTTCGTCGGCTTTGTGATGTTCATGATCCTTGGGGTGGCGACCTGGCTGTTTCCCAAGCCGTCGCACGATGATCCCCGTTACCGCGACTCGCGAATCAAACAGGTCTACTGGTTGTTATTAATCGGTACGCTATTGCGTTCTGGCGGCGAGCTGGGGCGCGGTATTGATGATGCGACGCTGCTGGTGTGGTGTATTCTGGGTGGTGGAGCGGCCCAGTTGCTGGCCATACTATTTTATATATGGACCATGTGGTTTCGCATTCGCACCACCACCGGCTACAAGCGGCAGCGGGTTTCGCGCGGGGTGCTACGCGACGATCAGTGAGCGCTGGCGTGAATGATACGGTTTTTGCCGGCCCGCTTGGCGCTGTAGCAGGCGTGATCGGCCTGTTTGAGCAGGTGTTGAAAGTCCTCGAGCTGTTCGTCGAAGCCGGCGATACCGATGCTGCAACCCTCGTTGCGAATCGTCTGGCTGTTATACGTGATCGTGCAGTTGTTGATGCTGGAGCGGACGCATTCGGCAATGGCCCCGGCCTTCTGTGGCGTGCAGTTTTCCAGCAGAATGGCGAACTCATCCCCGCCGATGCGCGCCAGAGTATCGTTCTTGCGGATGCAGGGCTCGATGCACTGGGCGATGGCGCGCAAAAAATCGTCACCCAGAAAGTGGCCGTAGGTGTCATTGATGGGCTTGAAGTTGTCCAGATCAATATAGACCAGCACGTGCTGCGGTTCGGGCGGATGATCGCCGCTGATTAACTGATTGACCCGATGCTCCAGAAAACGGCGGTTCCAGATATTGGTCAGGGGATCGTGGGTGGCATCCCAGCTGAGCAGTTCCGCGCGATCGATCAGCCGGGTTTCGATGCGCTGCAGGCGACGCAGGGCATGAATCATCAGCAGGGTGGTCAGCAGGGCCAGGACGGCGGCGACAACAATAATGATACGCAGGGAGTTCTCAAAGTCCCTGTTCGCCGCCTGGCGCGCCTGTTCGGCGTTGTCACGTACCAGCCGGTTGAGTCTGTCGAAGCCCTGCCACAGCTCATTTTCCATCGGCATATCTTCATGCATGATGTCGTGCAAAACCCGATCGTCCCCGCCTTCGTAGATACGCTGAACGATATTCTCCTGCAGGGGCTGGGTTTCGCCGATCAGGGCCAGACAGCGATCCAGCTCGGCCTGTTCATCGGCGGCCAGCGGCAGCTCCCGCAGACGTTTACGCAGCACAATGAACTCCGGCGCCAGCCGGTGAAAACGCATGTATTGCTCGTCGATATACCAGGGATCGTTGGACAGATGCATGTTTAGCATGGTCAGCGAACGATCGCGCACAATGCGCGACATCTGGGTGATGATGTCGAGCTTGTGGTTGTGGTTTTCATTGATCGACGACAGGCTGGTATTCAGCCGATCAAAATAGAACAGGTTGACGATAACCAGTATGAGGATGAACAGCAGAACAACCGCGGCGTTGATGACGATGATCTGTTTGGATTCCAGCTTTTTGCGCATGCTGAATACTTGATTAAAAAGTTTGGGTTATTATTGGGGTAACCGCTTATTATAATCTCTTTCAGGGTCTGATGTGCGCATTATTTCATCAGCGCGTGATCGTGCTGACGGCCAGTACCGGCTGCCGTTGAGGGGGAAGAGGATCGGGGGATGCGGGATGGCAGGAACAGCAGCCTCACGCCAAGCAGGATGCCGTAGGCGGCCCCGTAAATGAGCAGCAGGTATCCCAGGCTCTGTTGATCGCCGATGCCGTAGCTGACGCAGTAACGCTCCGGGGCCTGCAGGTAAAGCCAGCCGAGACGCAACAGGGTAGACCTGAAACTCGATGCGTTCGCCGACCCGGGCCCGATCGTCGCTCAGGGTCCAACTCCACTGGCGGGCGCTGGCTTCCACCACCCGATCCACGTCGGCCCCGGCCTGCAGCTGGTGGGGCCAGGGCAACAGGGTGGTGGCGGTGATGACGACGCCGGCGGCCAGGGCTACCGCAAACAGCTTGCTGCGCGGGCGATAGGCGCGGCGCGCCACCTCGGTGGCGTCGCCGCTGTCACGGGAGCGGCGTAATACAGTGATAAAGATCGCACTGAGTAACAGGATAAGAACAAGCGAGGTATACCAGGCAATCGACTGCATCGGGAACGCCGGATCAGGTTTTAATATAGTATTTAATATACTACATTAAAATGTTGCAGCGCTGCTATCAACTATTCGCCCGGACAGGGGCTGGACTGGTTAAATGATAAACAATCGGGAGCGGTGAGCGCGTGCCGCGCTTGTTCTGAATCGGCATTTAGATTTTTCAATGCAATTATTCAGCCCGGCTGTAGGATTTAGCGCTAACTGAAATTTCAACTAGACTTGAAATATGAAGTGTTGATTTTTATTTCTGAGTAAAAGATTCAGACAAGCTTCCCTGAATGATGTACGCGCAAGGAGAAACGGTAATGAACGACATGACCAATAAAGAGAAACGGGAAAATGTTCTCGGCATTCATGATGACGAGGGTATGGAGAATTTTCGGGCCTGGAACGAGAGCCAGGCTGAAGAGACCGCCAAAGAGCTCGGCATTAGCCTGACCGACGATCACTGGAAGGTGATCAAATTCATGCGTGTGCACTACGAAAACAACGGTCAGTTGCAGCATGCCCGGGAACTGACCGAGGCGCTTAACGAACGCTTCGAGGACGAGGGCGGTTCGCGCTGGCTGTATCGACTGTTTCCCAACGGTCCCGTCAATCAGGGAACCCGCATCGCCGGGGTGCCGGCGCCGGGGGACGTGGCCGATCCCCACTTTGGTTCGGTGCAGTAATACCGGGCCTTTCCCCGTATCCGGCAAACCGGTCCGCCCCTGTTCCGGCCGGAACAGGGGCGGTTTGACGTTGCGCACCCCGATCTTTTATCGCCTCTCAGGAGGGCGATTTGCGCGGGTCGGGAACGCCGTCGCTGTGCTTATCGATTCGCAAGGATTTGAGCAGGCCATAACTGGCCAGCAGGAGCAGCAGCGCCATGGGCAGGCCGCGCCGGAAATGGTAATAGGCCAGGGACAGACCGAAGACAATATAAATGGCCCAGGGATGCAGTCCCCAGTGAAAGAAGCTGATGCGCATGGCCTCGCTCAACGCTTCGGTGGTGCGTCCTTCGCCCATGGGCGGGGAGAGATAGTGGGTCATCGGTTCGGCGACACCCCAGAACACCAGACCGGTTCCCATGCCGGCACTGAACAACATGGTGAACCAGGCAAAATTGCTGAATTCCGGGCGGTCCCGTTTTTCGCCCAGACGGATTCGCCCGTAGGGGCTGAGGCTCAAACCGATGACAAACACCAGCAGCACACTGGCGGTGAGAATGTAAAACCAGCCGAACCGGTTCACCAGAAACGTTTGCACCGATTCAAACAGCGCCATCGCCTGCGGGGTGAACAGGGTGCCGAACAGGACAAACGCGATGACCAGCGTCGCCGATCCGAGAAATACCGTCGGCTGCATTGCCTTGAGCAAAGCGGGACGTTTTGTCACTTGTCGCGTCGCCCGGTGAAAAGTGAAGGCACAGAATAATGCCCTGATTGCATGCTGTACACCCGCCCGCCAGCATGCCCGGCGGTTGACCTTGGTCTCCCTTGCGGTCATATTTTACTGGTAGCTGCACGGCGAACTGTCAGCTTTATTGACTATGAACAATCGTAAAGCAGTTTTCTCCCCAGTAAGGAGACAGGCATGACTTCGACACCGTCGCCCGACGAGCCCGAGATCAATCCGGACGAACTGCCGTTTGTCGCACCGTGCCGCCAGCTGGATGCGCTGGCGCCGTTACGCTGGTTGGAACTGGGCTGGCGGGATTTGCGCCGGGCACCGGGGCCGAGTCTCAGTTACGGCGTGGCGGTGCTGGCGATCAGTTACGGGATCAGCGCGATTGCCTGGCATTACGGCAGTGTTTATCTGCTACTGGCGATGTTGTCGGGGTTTATTTTCATCGGCCCGGTGATGGCGGTAGGGCTCTATTCCATCAGTCGTCAGTTGCAGGCCGAACGCCAGCCGGTGCTGGGTTATTGTTTGCGCGAGGGACGCCGGCATCTGGGTAATCTGCTCGTGTTTGCGGTGATCCTGCTGGTGGTGTTTCTGGTCTGGGCGCGGGCCGCCTCCATGGTGCATGTCTTTTTCCCGATGGATGCCGATCCGGAGCTGACCGACTTTGCCCTGTTTCTGGGGGTGGGGACGGTGGTGGGGACCCTCTTCGCCGCGGTGATCTTTTGTGCCAGCGCCTTTTCCCTGCCGATGTTGCTGGATCGCCGCGCGGATACGGTGACGGCGGTATTGACGAGTATCAATGCGGTGTTACGCAACAAGCCGGCCATGTTGTTCTGGGCGGCGCTGATTGTGGCAATCGTCCTGGCCGGGTTTGCCACGGGCTTGCTGGGGCTGGCGCTGGGGATGCCGGTGGTCGGTCACGCGACCTGGCATGCTTATCAGGAGACCATCGATGCCTCGGCCTGGCCAAGGAACGAGCCGGTGGTTTAAATCGCTGTCTGACCGGCGTACAGAATTGAGTATGCCGGAAAACATTGTCATTATCCGTGATGTATCAATCACGTATCCCCGGAATATCTGCATAGATGAGTAGCGGGCCGGCGGCGCCTGAAAGCCATGGAAACCGGGGTGCGGCAGCCGCAATCGGATCTGTATTTTACAGGTATCATGGCGCATGATGGCGGGGTGGTGAAAGCGGTGAGGGGATGCGGGTTGCCCCGGTACTGCCGCACTACTTGTCCCATTATGAACACGGGTAAATGACCCTATGACTGACCGCAATCGGGAACTCTCCCTGGCCCTGGGTAGCGGCGGCGCACGCGGATTGGCCCAGATCGGGGTGATTCGCTGGCTGGAGAAAAACAGCGATTATCGCATCAAGTCGATCGCCGGCTCCTCGATGGGGGCGCTGATCGGCGGCATTTATGCCGCTGGCAAGCTGGATCTGTACGAGGAATGGGTTAGCCAGCTCAGCAAGTACGACGTGGTGCGGCTGCTCGATTTTGCCTTCAGTCGCAGCGGCTTGTTCAGCGGCGAACGGATCATGCAAAAACTCAAAGAAATGCTGGGGGATATCAATATCGAGGATCTGCCCATTACCTTCACCGCCGTGGCCACCGATATCGAATCCGGGCGCGAGGTGTGGCTGAACCACGGCTCGCTGTTCGAGGCCATTCGCGCCTCCATCGCCATCCCGACTGTCTTTACACCGGTTAAACGCAATGGCCGTCTGCTGGTCGATGGCGGGCTGCTTAATCCGGTGCCAATCGCGCCGACCCTGCGCGACAGTACCGGCATGACCATCGCGGTCAGTCTCAGCGGGCGCAGCGAGGAAGCACTCGAACAAAAGGTGGCCGAATTCGAACAAGGAGAAAACAAGCAAAACAGTTATCGCCGGGCCATCACTCAATTTATCGAGGGGGTACAGGAGAAGCTGGGGCTGAGCGATGAACCGGCACCGGAGTTCGACGTGTTCGATATCGTATCCCGCTCCCTTGAGTCGATGCAAAACAGTATTGCCCGTTTTCGTATCGCCGCCTATAACCCCGATCATCTGATTGAAATCCCGGTCAATGCCTGCAGCATGTTCGAATTCTATCGGGCGCAGGAAATGATCGATCTGGGTTATGAGCGAGCCGACAGGCTACTGCAGGATATCCGCCGTTCCTGACAGTGCCTTGTAGCGGTGTTTATCTGAACAATATTTACGATTGAATCATGCTTTCCACTCCGATGCTTTCTGAGCGAAGACTCCCGGTGGTTGAGAAGGACAGGATAGTGTCGTCATCTGACAAACGAAATCGCCGGACGGTCTGCGGATTGCTCTGTCTGTGTTGTCTGCTGCCGGGTCTGGGCGGTGCTGCAGAGGTGAATGGGGCCGGGGTGCAAGACACATCCGGTGAACAGGTGTCGGCGCTGGAAGAGCGAAGCCGGATCGAACGCGAGACCCGTTTTCAACCCTTTGTGCTGACACCACATAAACCCAATTATATTTTGCCATTGACTTATAACAGTCATCCCAATCAGGCTCCGTTTGATCAGGCCGAAGACGGCAGCCTTGAGAAGACCGAAGCCAAGTTCCAGATCAGCATCAAGATACCGCTTACCGATGAGCTGTTTGGTGACAGTTCAACCCTGTACGCGGCCTATACCAGTCAGTCCTATTGGCAGGCCTATAATCACGACCATTCGCGCCCGTTTCGCGAGACCAATCATGAGCCGGAGCTGTTCTTCGCAATACAGAATGATTGGCGGTGGGTCGGGTTCACCAACCGGCTTATGTTTTTCGGTATCAGTCATCAATCCAACGGGCAAAGCGGCAGCCTGTCACGCAGCTGGAATCGTCTGTATGCCGATTTTATCTTCGAACGGGGTGATTTTTATCTCAGCATCAAACCCTGGTTGCGGATTACGGCCCCGGATGAACAGGACGATAATCCGGACATCGAGGATTATATGGGCAATGGCGAGGCCCGTCTGGTATATGCCTCGAAGAAGCATACGCTATCGTTGATGTTGCGCAATAATCTGCAAGCGGATAACCGGGGCGCTGTTGAACTGAACTGGAGTTTTCCCATGAGCCGTCGGGCGAAATGGTTTATTCAGTATTTTGACGGTTATGGGGAAAGCCTGATCGACTACGATGCACGGGTTAAACGCCTGGGTGTTGGTATTGCCCTGACGGACTGGCTTTAAAACAAGTACTTAGTACTTAGTACTTAGTACTCAGCTGGGCTTCTGGGAAATAACGCGGAGGACGCAGAGTCGCGGAGGCGCAGAGTGTATTTGTGTTGGCACATTCTCTGACTTGTAAAGGGTTCTCTGCGTCTTTGCGCCTCTGCGAACTCCGCGTTAAAAATCGGTGCCAGACAAAAGTGGCGCAGGTTACGCGGGCGATAGCCTGCGTGACACACCTTGAATCGAAGCATTTAAAACAAGTACTTAGTGCTCAGAACTTCATTCCGAGTCCGCAATTGGCGCCGGATAGTGAAGTGGCATTTTGGCTATTATCGTTGATAGAGTTGTCAGCACAAGGCGAAAAACGGGCCAACTGTCAGGTAAATTTATCAGGAGGAAAGAATGAGAACATGGCGACACGGTGTCTGCCTGGCGGGCGCACTCCTGCTGGCGGCGTTGCCGCTTCAGGCCAACGATGCGGACTGTGCGGCAAAAGGCATCGCCAGTGTGCAGGAAAGACTGGATTTCATCGAGTAACCTGTCCGGGAGGTATCGTGTGATATTTGCCAGAATGCTGACCCTGATCGGTAGTGTGATCGCCCTGTTCGGGTTATGGAAGTTTATTGCGCCGTTGATTTACTCAAATATCGGTACCGACTTCATGCAGGGTGTCATCTCCCTGGTTCTCGGTGGTATGCTGGCGTTGATCGGTCGGCAACTTGAGCGCCGGCAAGGCGACGGGGCGGGAAGTAATGAGTGACCGGGTCGAAGGTTATATCTGCTTTTATACTGATCACATCGCCGATGAGTTTGTTTCCATCGATGATGTGCGCTTCATGGCACTTGATAAAATCCTGT
Source organism: Thiohalophilus sp. (assembly GCF_034522235.1). NCBI lineage: Bacteria > Pseudomonadati > Pseudomonadota > Gammaproteobacteria > Thiohalomonadales > Thiohalophilaceae > Thiohalophilus > Thiohalophilus sp. Next base: position 207,910 of record NZ_JAXHLN010000002.1, read on the forward strand.
CAACAATCCAGAGCGGTTTGCTGGGTTATCCGCGCAATCTTCTCGGCATTATTGACGAGAAAGGCAATACGCTGCAGTTTTTTGTTCAACCCGATGGGACGATCGAGATGAACCTTTCCGTCCCGGAAGAATTCGGCTCCTACGTCAGACAAATGGAACAGCTTGAGTGCTATACCCTGCTCAAGCGGGGTTGTCGATATATTGAGGAGATTCCCGTCGACGAGGCTGAATTTACGGGCTGGTTTGAATAAAAGGCGACACTCTGTCCCGACGTCCATGGCCTGCGACTGCTGGTGCCGGATTGGTGGCAATTTTATGCCATGCGGACTATTCTGAATCAAGTGCGTAAGTATCCGGGTTTCAGGCCATAATCCACGGGAGGTGGCAAATGAAACAGGAACGTCGTCAGTTTATCCGCCAGCCCGCAGTGGCCGATGTTCGCCTGTACCACCCGACGTTGGGCTGTGTCCCGGCGCGGATCGAGGAATGGTCGCCGGCGGCGGTTCGCCTCTGTGCCGAGATCGGCCGAAACAACGGCCACGATTTCGGTGAGGCGCCGTTTCAGCTGGGCGCGGACTCCATGGATGTTCTATTTACCATGCAGCTGGTACGTCGAAGCGGCAGCGGCCTGATACTGCAGTTTGTCGAAGAAGGTTAAACCGTCGCAGGTGACAGGCGATAGCCGCAACTCGCCGTCCGGCAGGATTTAATTTTTTCGTCTTATTGCCGATAGTCCTGGCAAGGGAGACTGACTCGGCGCGCCGTGATGTTGCACTATATCACACATTATTCGTGTGTATAAACGGCGAGCGGAGACGTCTCAAGGCGAGGATAAACAACAACAAGCAAATCCGGATCCGCAGGGGAACAGGGCATGAAAGAGCGCCGCTACTTCAAGCGCAAACTGGTCAATGCGCGCGTTAAACTTTATCACCCCAATTTTGATGCCGTAGAAGGTACTACCCGGGACATTTCCGATGGGGGGGTGTTCGTGATGACGGACACCACCTTGCCGCTGGGAGAGGGCGAGTATCTGAAAATGATTCTGCCCCAATCCCGTTCGCCGGATATCGTCTTTAACATGCAGCTGGTTCGGATCGAGTCTGATGGTCTTGGACTGATGTTCCTCGATTATGAATCCGGGGGGCAGCGTGGCACCATGCAGGAGCTGCGCAGCAGCATGAAGAAAAAAAATTAACCACTGCGCATTCCGCCGTCGGCGGCCTTGATTCGGAGCGGGGTTGTGACTTACGGTAAGTTCAGGCTCCTCGACCCGATAAGGAATGATCCACGATGTCCGACTATGCGGAATACCGCCAGGCCCTGCTTGCCAAACGCCGTGAACTGCTCGAGCGGGTTACCGCGATAGCTGATGATAAACAGCGTCCGGCCAGCGCGGACTCGGAAGAACAGGCCGTCGAGCTGGAAAACGAGGAAGTGCTCTCGGCGCTGGATGAAGAGGCGCGGGCGATCCTCAGTCAGATCGATCAGGCCCTGCAACGCATGGAACAGGGTGAATATGGTTTGTGTCGTGCCTGCGGCAAGCCTATTGCCCCGGCACGGCTGAAGGCGATTCCCCAGGCTGCCCTGTGCATCGACTGTGCCGGCAAGCAGGAGTCGGGCTGAGCCGCTCCGCGTTCAGGAGGCTCCGCCGGTGCTGGATTTTGTGCTCGAACACCTCGAAGGGGTCATTATTGTGGCATTGGCGGTATTGCTGGTGCTGCTGATCGTGATGACCGCCCGCCCCAACCGGGATTGATTCGCGGATGGCCATACAATGATCCGAAGAAAACGTCGGGTCTGGCCTTGGGCTTTGCCCCAACTCACGATAAGATCAGCCACAAAATAACCAAAATGATCATGTCAGGAATAAGGCTTGCGGGGTTTGACGAGGAATGATTGCCAGACTCTCCTCTTATTTTGATATACGCGAGAAGCGTAGCCAGTTCCGTAAGCCAAGGTCGGCCCGGGTCAAGATCAGTCATTCCACCTTCGGTGTCATTCATGCCACAACGCGGGATATCTCTGATACCGGCGTCTTCGTCGAGCTGCGTCATCGGCTCCGGCTGCCCATCGGGGCCCATATCAAGCTGCAGTTTCTGGATTCCGCCCGCCCCGAGATCGCCTTTAATATGAAAGTGATTCGCGAAAACGACGAGGGGGTTGCCCTGTCGTTTGTCGATTTTGAGCTGGACGGTCAGCGTTACAAAATGGACGAGTTACGCCATCATTGGTCGCCGCCACGCTGATCCGGCTAAAGGCCCTTCTGGGCAGGTGAATCGTCGGGTACACCGTATTTGTTTATTCTCAGGAGAAAAACATGTCGCAACTGAACAGCCGAATTGGGATGGGGTCCCTGGTGGTGTGTTTAATGCTGCCGCTGCTGGGCGGCTGCCAGGGTACTGGCGGCAGTGTGGGGGTGGATTGGGGCGAGCCGGCCCCGCCGCCGCCCGAGTCCCGGCCCATGCCGCCAGCACACGCGCCGGCTCATGGTCGACGGGCGCAGCAGCGGGAATATCGCTACTACCCGCGCAGTGGGATCTATTTTGACAACGGTCGCGGGGTCTATTTTTACTACAGTGACGGGCGCTGGCAGGTCTCCGCCGAGTTGCCACGCCGTTTCCGGGTGCGTCTGGGCGATTATGTGACCGTGGAAGCGGACGTCGAGAGGCCCTACCGCGATTACCCCAAACACCGCGCCAAATATCCGCCGGGCCTGCGCAAGAAGGGCCCGGATCACCCGGGCAACAAACACCGGGGTTATCCGGGCCAGGACGATTGACCGGGTTCGGCGCAGGGATGGCCGCGAAAATGGTCTATCCTGTAAGTATATCTCACAGACAGCCGTTGTCCGGAGGAGGTTCCCATGGAAAAGCGACAGCATCGACGTATTCCGTTTCGGCGCTCTGTGCACCTGTTGAGCTCCCGGGGGGAGGATGAACAGATTCTGGAATCCGCGGATTTCTCTCTCAGTGGGATGGCCATGGTCAGCCAGCGACCGGTACGTGTGGGTGAGAAAGTCTGGCTACGGTTCGAGGTCAATACCCTGGGCGATCCCCGCGAACTGAACGTGCAGGCCGAAATCCGGTATGTGGATCTGGCGGCGAACAGCTACCGGGTCGGGGTCAGTTTCCTCGAACCGCGTTGATCCATGCTGCAGGTCGAGCACGATACGCACTGGAACCGTGGTTGCATTCTCAATGTCTTTTTAAGTCATGGCTGATTTCTGGCGCCACAAGACCCTGGCGCAGTTGAACGCCGGGGAATGGGAATCCCTGTGTGATCGCTGTGGTCGTTGCTGCCTGCTCAAGCTGGAGGATGAGGACAACGGGGATCTCTATTTCACCAATATTAGCTGCCGACACCTGCAGCAGCCGGATTGTCGGTGCACGTGTTACCCGACCCGGACCCGGCAGGTTCCCGAATGCCTGGAGCTGACGCCTGACAGCCTGCCTGCATTGATCGATCACCTGCCCGCCAGTTGTGCCTATAAGCGTCTCTACCAGGGCCTGCCCTTGCCGCCCTGGCACCCGCTGATCAGTGCGGACCCGGCATCGGCGGAGTGGGCGGGTATCAGCGTGAGCGGTAAAGTGATCAGTGAGGACTACATTCATCCGGAGCAGTACCCGGAACATATTATTCAATGGTACAACTGGCAGGGCGAAGAGTAGCCGCCGGGAATTAACCCGCGTCGGTGAACAATACCGCGCAGACGGACAACAACATGAGGTTTGTATGAACTATTCCCCCGGATTTTATTTTAGACGCTTCGTGGGGCTGGTGATCGCATTATTGCTGTCATGGCTGATCACTTCCGTGGCGGACGGGCGCAGTTATCCTGTTGCCTGGACCTATATCAGCCTGTTTGTGTTGACAGGCCTATTTACCTTTGTTGCCCGGGGCACCTACATGTGGATTGTTGCGGTGTGGGTCGGGGCGATGCTGTTGGTGGTGTTCGGGCCACGGGACTATCCGGGTGATCGCTGGCTGGGCGCCGTTATTATCGGTGTACAGTATCTGTCGGCGGTTCTGACCGGTGGGCTGCTGGGGCAGTGGCTGCGTTATCAACTGGCCCGCCGCCGGGGCGAGACGCTGCCGCTGTTGCCGACCGCGCATATACTGCTGGTCTCGGGTCTGTTTCTGTTGTTGTTACCCTTGCTGGCATTTTGGATGCTGGCCAGCGTCGTTATCCAGAATGAGTCACTGGCCACGATTTTAATGTTTATTCCCGGACATACGCCGTTTTTGTTACCGGCACTACTGACCGGTGTTTTGTGTGGCTACTGGGTCAAACAGCTCGCTGCCGATCCGGCGGATCGACGCTGGGCGGGACTATTGATGGTACTGTCCGTGATGCTGATTATCGTGTCGCTGTTGTTGCGATTTATCTTCGGGTACCTGGAGTGGCACGGCACTTTACCTGCCTGATTGTTAACCGCGTATTGTGCAGAATCGGGGCTTTGGGTTGACACGGTTCTAATTCCGGTTTGTCGTTGCGTCATGGATCCGGGCCCTGGATCCGATGGGGTGGACCCGGACTCAGTGACTCCATACAATCCCTGTTTCCCTCGCAGGATAGAAAACGATAAAGGAGCCTCTATGCCGAGTTTTGACGTCGTATCTGAAATCGATATGCACGAGGTCACCAATGCGGTGGACCAGGCCAATCGTGAAGTGACCACCCGCTTTGACTTCAAGGGCAGCGGGGCAAAGTTCGAGATGAATGACAAGGTAATCACCTTGCATGGCGAAGCTGACTTTCAGCTCAAACAGATGCAGGATATTCTTCGTACCAAGATCAGCCGGCGCGGCATCGATCTCGATTGCCTGGAGTCCGGTTCAGTGGAACATGCCGGCAAACAGGTTCGGCAGAATGTTACCCTGCGAGAAGGCATCGATCAGGCGCTGGCCAAGAAGATCGTCAAACTGATCAAGGACAGCAAGCTCAAGGTCCAGGCTCAGGTTCAGGGGGAACAGGTGCGGGTTACCGGTAAAAAGCGCGATGATTTACAGTCGGTCATGGCCCTGTTGAAAAATGCGGAGCTGGAACTGCCACTGCAGTTTACCAATTTCCGTGACTGAAGAAGTCCACATCACCGGCTTTGTGCAGGACGAGGAGGGAGACTGGATCGCTGAGCTCTCCTGCGGCCATCGTCGGCACGTGCGTCACCGCCCGCCGTGGCAGAATCGACCCTGGGTAATGAGCGCGGCGGGGCGCGAGAAAATGCTGGGTTATCGGCTGATCTGTCGGGAATGCCAAAAGAATATCGACAAGTTCTAATATAAAGTCAATTCAATTATTTGCTTTAAGAACTTCGTCTAGAAGGTGAAAAAACATGGCTAACCGGATGAGATAAATTTTCCGATCCGGACTTGCAAGGGCTGGAGGCGGCGGCTAATTTTAGATGACCGGTTTTAATCCGGTCTCACGTCGGTGAGACCGGTCCGCTTTTCAAGCCAACCCTTCGCTTGGACCCTTCCCGTTGAGCACTGAGTGGGAAGGTTCTTTTTTATGTGCCCGCTGTTTCACAACGCTTTTGCTGCGAAACAGGCCTTTGTTGTGTCGATTTTTACGGCTAGACAGGTGACAATAGACTGCATTGAGCCGGGAAGGCCTCTGCCAGTTGATTGTCGTGACTATGGAAAAAATCTACTGTAAATATCATCCCGCCGCACCGGCCCGCTGGCATTGCCCGTCATGCCGAGTCAATTTCTGTATGGCCTGTGCAGAGCCTGATACCGGTCGCGTCGAACCGACCTGTCCGTTATGTGGCCAAAGAACCACATCACTGGGCGCCGGTAACCTGATTCGACCGTTCTGGCAGCGTATCCCCCGGTTTTTCCTGTTTCCGGCTCATGTCATTCCATTGCTGTTCATTCTGGTACTGGCCGGCCTGAGTATGCTGGTATCCGGCTCCCTTTTCGGGATGCTGTTTATGCTGGCCATTAATATCGTGTTCTTCAAGTATGCATTTGTGATCCTGGAGGATACGGCACAAGGTTATCTGGAGCCCCGGCCGATTACCAAGAGTGTCATCTCTGATGAGCTGGAGTTACCGCTCAAGCAACTACTTCTCATATTTTTTATTGGTACGCTCAATTACAAAGTTCTCCAATACTTCGGGCTCGGACCTTTTTTTATTACGGTCTTTATGTCCGTTGTTGCTTTCCCGGCGGCTATTATGGTGCTTGCTGTCGAGCACAGTTTTTTCAGGGCGCTCAATCCGCTGATGATTCTGGTGACTATCAAGCGAATCGGGATGTCGTATTTTATTATGTGTCTGTTTTTGGCCCTGTTATTGAGTGGTGCGGCGGTTGCCAGCGATATTCTGACGACGGTATTGCCCCAGAAGCTCTGGTTCGCCAGCAGTAATTTTATCAATATGTACTTTATCCTGATTATGTATAACATGATGGGATATGTAATTTATCAATACCATGAGCAACTTGGGCATAGCGTAACAGAGGCCTACCTGGAATCGGAAACAGGGGGCAACAAGGCGGTTTCAGATCCGCGTTTTCGACACATCGATATATTGTTGCAGGAAGGAAAAACTGCTGAAGCGGAACAGAAGTTGGTTCGGGCCATCAAGGATAACCCTGGCGAGTTCGATGCCAGGGAAAAGCTGCATCGGTTTTATATCGCAACCCATAATCAGAAAGGCCTTATGCAGCACAGTGCTGATTATATTATGCGATTACTTCATACTAACAGGCCGTCGGAAGCTATGCGGATTTATCTGGAGGCCTCGCATATTGCGTCTCAACTCAAGCCTGGCGGCGCCCGGGAGCGACATGAGCTGGCCGAGTTATTGAAAACCAACGGGCAGTCTCGCGCGGCATTGAGTCTGTTGAACAATCTGCATCAGGAGTTTCCCAGTTATGAGGGGATTCCGGGTGCTTATCTGTTGGTGGCGCAAATTATGTTTGAATACTTCGGGGAAGAGAAAAAGGCTTTGCAAGTCCTGGATTTTCTGAAGAAGAAATATGCCGGACACCCTTTCTTGAAAGATGTGGAAGAGTATCGGCAGGTAATAGAAAAGATGACGACGGCAAGTCAGCCCAGTGCCTGACGGGCATGTCCGGCTTCTCGGCTATCGGGATAACACTCCAACAGGATATTTAAGTATTTTTCTGCCTTGTTACGGTTATTGTTACGTTGATATTGACTCGCCAGTGCCATCAATCCCTCCGGGTTGCGTGCAAAATCACTTTTGCGTGTAGTCAGATATAAAATGATTTTTTCGGCATCTTCAAGGTAGTTGCCCGAGGAAAATCGTAAGGCAATCGACATAAGTTGATCCGGGCTGAGACGTACGTTGGGCTGTACCTGTTCAACATAACCGATAAAAATGTCATGCAGTTGACGAATCGGAATGGTTCTGGGTTGAGCGGGTTCGAGTAGCTCTCTGGCATATTCGTGTATAGCCCCATCGTTGGTGAGTTTGGCGATATTGAAAAGCTGCTCAGTTACTTCAATCTTATTCGGATAGGTTTCCCGAAGCTCCTTGAAAATCCGGCGTGCCTTGTCGAGTTCCATGCGGGCGACATATTCCAGCCCCTGCTGGTAACTTTTCTGATAGGCCTGCTGTTTCTCTTCCCGATCGAGATAGTCGAGATCCGCTTTACCATAACGCAGGGCGATATAGCCGATTAGTGCACCACTCAAAAGCCCGCCGATATGCGCAAGGTTGTTTATATTGCTGGGGGAATAGAGTTGGGTAATGATCTCGTACCCCAGCCAGATTGGCAGTAGAATGATTGCCGGTGCGCGAACAAAATCGAAATAGAACAGCAGGGTGTAAAAGAAGCGGATTTTACGTCGACCAAACAACACCGTGTACATGCCCATCAGGCCGGAGATGGCGCCCGAGGCGCCAATGCCCCACATCAGGCTGTCGGGCTCTAGCAACATATAAAACAGTCCGGAACTGGCGCCGGCGACCAGGTAGGCAAGCAGATAAGTTGTCCGCCCAAGTGTCATTTCCACGCTGAAACCAATCAGTAACAGAAAAATCATGTTGCCGATCAGATGGCCCCAGTTGGCATGAAGAAACATGTGGGTAATCAGGGTGGTGAGTGAAGGTTCGGCGGTCTTGAAGCTGTATTGGTAAGTGACAATACGTTGCAAATAGTTTTCAAATGTGCGGCGTTGTTCCCGCCAGATTTCGTAATCCGGATGTTCCGGGCCGATAAGCTTGCCGTCCTTCATAAGGCGCTGGAATTTCCCGTCAGTCAGCAGGCGGGATAACAATATATCGTCATTTTCCTGGCGGTCGAGCTGGCCTTCGAATCCCTGCTGGCTTAAAAATTCCCGATATAGCGGAAGCTCAATGGCGGGCAGTCTGGAGTCGAGATAATAGTCGTAGGCCCGGACTTCCAGCCGTTGATCATCGCCTTGCCAGAGTGTGAAACACAGAACATTGATAACCAGTAGCAATAATGTGATGACAGGCGGGTTTCGCCACTCGGGTTTCCTGTCCAATGGAATAAACATCTGGTCGGGGTGTCCGTCTAGAGTGTCGTTAGCTGAAGCGGATAATTGGCATGATTTTGCATCCGGGTATTTTGCCAGCTACGGCGAAAAATGGAAACTGTGAAACGATTCCTGTTTTCTTTGTGTCCCGGGACGGATTATTAAACTTTACTAATACAGGCTTCGCCAGGCCCGGGCCAGTCGAAAACGGCACAGGAGAGGATATGCAAGAAGTAAACGGAAATCTGCGACAGACCGTTGAGCAGGCCATCGAGCGCCAGGAGGCGTTCGGCGAATTGTTGACCCGGCAGGAAAAGGAGCAACTGCTCGATTATGGTGTAGTACGCAGTGCCGTAGCCGGGGAGTTTCTATGTCGTCCCCATCAGGTTGATACCCGGGTCTATATATTAGTGATTGGTGAAGTGGAGATTCGAAACAGCACAGAAGAAGATGGCACGGTATTGGCCCGTCTGGGACGGAGTGAACTATTCGGCGAGATTTCCGCATTGTTCCGTTTGCCGCGTATCTCCGCTGTCAGGATCAGCCGGCCTTCTGTACTGCTGGAAATTCCCGGGGATATCCTGGAAAAGGTGATCAGCAGCCGGCCGGAACTTTATGAGGCGGTGGTTCAGCGTTATAAACAGCGAATTACTGACACCGCGTTACGCAGTGTCTCGCTGTTTCGTTCAATCCCGGCAGACAGACTGGCAGCTTTGAATGAGTGTTTTTCGTTAGTCGGGATACCGCCGGGGAAGGTGATTGTCACTGAAGGCGAGCCGGGGGAGGCCATTTACGTCATCATTTACGGGACAGCCAGAGTGGCCCACCAGGTGGGTGAGGAGTCACTCAATCTTGCGCTGTTGTGTGCCGGGGATTACCTGGGGGAATGGTCGGTCCTGACCGGGGCGCCGCGTGCCGCGACCGTGACGGCGGTGACCCGTGTGGAAGCCATTCGCATCGACTGCCAGCCGTTTTTACAGTTTATACGGGAAAACCCGCAAATTGCCGATCAGTTCAATACCCTCGCCTTCGAACGTTATTCAACAGTGGCCGGCCAGGGGCAATTGGCCGATTCACCCGAGATGATGGATCAGGTTTTATCGCGTATCAAAAACCTGATTGCCCAGTCTGGCGAATAAGTCTGTCAGGACGGCTGTGGCACGGGGTGTCGCTTCGTTGGCGGAGCCGAATAGATGCTGTTTTACCCTCCCCGGCCGTTGTTCTGGTCGGGCAAAAAAACTGTTATTTCACCGGCGTTCCCTGTTAATATTCCGTTCATTCCACTTAAGTGTACAAAGCAACAAGCCAGGTCAGGGATCATTATGCCAAGCAGAATAATTCAGATAGTCCTACTCGCCCTTGTCAGCAGCACAGCCAGCGCCGACGCCATCAAGGCGAATCTGGGCGACGAGGTTGCGCGTTTTTCCTATGCCACCGACTCTTTCGGGCAGCAGTTCGGTCGACTGGAAACGGAATTCGGCTTGATGTTCACCGATCGTGATGAAGCGGTGCGCGAAGATGATTTTCTGGCTCATCTCGGATTGCAGGTGCGCGGGGAAAGTCTTGATTTTCCGTTAATCGTCTCGGTGGGTGGCAGGGCCTATTATGGCCAAGCCGCTGAATTCGATGTTTCCGCGATTGGCATCGGTGGTGATCTGCTGTTGCTGCCGGAAAGCTGGGGCGGATTCGGTCTGGGAGCCTTCTTCTACCACGCCCCGAAAGTTGTCACATTCCAGGATGCGGAGAGTTTCACCGAATGGGGTTTATTTGCCTCCTTTCAGATTACGCCGCAGGCCAGCGTTGTGGCAGGTTTTCAGAATATTGAAGCCGAGATCGAAAACGGCGTGGGCGATGTGGAGTTTGAGGATGGCGGTTTCTTCGGAGTTGATATTCGCTTCTAAATGCCGCCTGCCCCGGATAAGCCCGAAAGGCGTCTCTCGGGGCTTGTTCCGCCCCGGGATTTTTACTTGAACAGTCAGCCTGTCGCCAGCGCCTGCTCCAGTTCGGCAAAGCTGTGAGCCCGGCCACTCTCCGGGATCGGCATGCCCAGTTGCCGACTGATGTGCGAGGCGGAGAAAATTCCCCGAACCCGCTGCAGGCCGTACCGGTCACTGTCGATGACCAGGGCGTGTTGACGGGCGACCTGTTGCAGTGTTGTGACAATATCACCGACACAGGCCATCTGGATGTCGGCGAGGTTGAGCACATCCAGCTCGTCATGCGGGGTCATGATATCGCGCACCATCACTTCCTCGTAGGTACAGTCCACCTCGTGCATGTAGCGCACAGGCTTCTCACCCAGAATATCGGTCGCGGTCAGAATGCCGGCAATCGAATTGTCCGCACGGCAAACCAGTAATAATCGAACCTGATTGGCAATCATTTTCTGGTTGGCGGCATCCAGGCGGACGGATGGTTCCACGGTGATTGCGGCAACCCGCTGCAAATCGGTCATGGCATAGATGGCAGGCATGTCCAGTGTCAGATGATCGGGCAGCAACTGCTGGGGGCGATGGAACCCGATGTGGTTTGATAATTTGCTCAGGGGCAGGGGCGTATAGTGTGTAGGCATTATGGTTACCGTCCGGTTTGTACAGGGCATATTGAGTAAATAGACAATCCTGCGCCACTTTGCAAATCCGACAGGGGACTATATCCTGGATAAGGAATAAGGGAATTGGTCGCCTCGATGAGCAGCAGGTTGTTGCCAGTTACGGCATTCGGATGGCACGCTGACAATCGGCTGTATTTATCGCGAGGCGGGACTTTCGGTGGTCGGAACGAAAACGGCCGGGCAAATACCCGGCCGCTGTTTCACTTCACTGTCGTTACGGTTCAGGCGGCCATGTCCTTGAGTGCCTTGAGGGGCTGGGCCTTGATAACGTTGCGGGCCGGTTTGGCCTTGAACACAGTCGGTTCGCCAGTGAAGGGGTTGATACCCTTGCGAGCCTTGGTGGCCGGTTTGCGAACGACTTTGATCTTCAACAGCCCCGGCAGAGTGAAGACGCCGGCGCCATTGCGTTTGACATGGCCATTGATGATGGTGGCCAGTTCCTCGAAGACAGCGGCAACCTGCTTTTTCTGCAGATCGGTACGTTCAGCAATAGTCGCATACAGGGTGGACTTGGTCATTGGTTCCTTGATGGATTTAACTGCCGGGGCCTTTTTGGCAGCGGTTTTTTTCTTTGCGGTTTTCTTCTTGGCTTTTTTCTTCGTTGCCATGATTGCTCCTGAATGTTCTCAACGTATTGTTTAACTGATGCTAAAATAGCACACTCTAACGAAATTTAAAGCTGTTATAAGGCTATTTTTGACGATTTTGTATTTCTAACGCAAGCATTTTTCCCTGATTTTTACGGGATAAGATGTGTCTTGTCGGAGTGTTGACGATGACCGAGATCAGGGTTTGCCATATTGACGAGATCGGGGATCCGGGCAGCCTGGAAGTGGAACTATCCTGCGACGATGAGGAGAACAGCGCATTTGTCGTCAAGGTGCGGGGCCAGTTGCATGCCTATGTCAACAGTTGTCCGCATACCGGGGTCCCTCTTAACTGGTTGCCGGACCAGTTCCTCGACTATTCAGGGGAGCTGATACAGTGTGCCCTGCATGGCGCCCAATTCCGGCCCGGGGACGGTTATTGCGTATGGGGGCCCTGTCAGGGCCAATCGCTCAAATCGCTGCCGGTCAGGCTTCTTCGGCAGCAGGTCTATGTCAGCTGTGCCTGAAGGCGGCTAACGAGCTCGCGTGTTCGTCCGGGTCAGGCTGTTTGCTCTCGATACTGCATAAGTGGAAGAAATTCATTACACTATTCAATTATGGACTACAGACCCCTGATTTTTCTGCTTTGCCTGGTCGGCCCGTTTACCGGACCGGCCCTCGCGGCCGACAGCTCCGATACGGTTTATATTGACGATATGCTGCGGGTGGGAGTGCGTCCCGAACCGGACAGTCGATCCACCCCGGTGGGTGTTGTCACCACGGGGATGCAGCTGGAGGTACTGGATAGCCGGGGTGATTATCTGCGAATCCGGACCGACAAGGGACTGTCCGGCTGGATCAAGGCTGTTTACGCCACCGGCGAACCGCCGGCGATGATTAAGCTTGAACAGCTCGAGAAAAAACGCGCCGAGATTCTGGAGGAGCTGGATGCACTGCGTCAGAATGTGACCGTTCTGGAGGAGGCAAACAACAGCCTCAACAACCAGCTGGATCAGGTCAAGGCAGAGCGCTCCAAGCTTCAGCTACGCCTTGCGCGCGATACTTCGACGCAAAAGCAGGCTGGCAGCTACTGGTTCCTCTGGCTGCTAGGCCTGGTGGTGGCGGCTGTGGCGGCATTCGCCGGCGGCGTTCTCTGGCAGCGTCGGCAGACAACCCGACGCCTGGGCGGCCTGCGTGTCTGAACAGGTGCTCCGAATGTCGGATCGCCATGACTTTAATCACTGCTGCCATGCCCTCGAACAGATGGCGTGAATACGTCCTGGCAGCTTCGAAGGCCTCCTCCCTGTGGCCGACAGTCCTGAAAGGCGCGGCAGTAGCCTATATCTGTATCGGTATTCGCAACGCTTATCCAGTCGCCATTTAATTCTGTTGTCGCTATTTGGCTTTTCCGACATCCCGTCAACGGGCAGATTGCTTGAGCCCGACTCCCAGGCATAACTATCCGGTTTGGCGTGCCGTAGCGCCGCCACGCAGCCGGGACCCGTGCCTTCATTCGGGCTGGCAACTCTGGACGAGTACTAGTCCATCCGCTCTGCCATCTTCAGAACAGCGCTGGATAACCCCCGGAAACTTGTTTCTTCCAAAATAAGAGAGGGCTTGTCATAGTGTCGGCAGGGGGAAATCTGTTTTACCGGTTATTGTGTGATGGAGTTAACATACCTTTGACATGTAACTTTATAACAATAGTTTCCGAATCGTCAGTGATCCAAAGTCCTGACGGTTGGGGTGCTCCTGACGACGGAACAGACTGGTAACAGCTGTCAATTGCGGGAGCTGTCCGGTGTGTGTACCGGTTGTTCTGTACCGGTTGTTTGGCAAATAATAGCAGCCTTTGTTGGTGTCGCGGATGAATGACAAGTCAACTTTAAATATCGAATTGCTTAAAAAGTATGAGCCTATTGCTTCTCTCTCCGCAGAACGCCTGCAAGAACTCAGTAGTCTGGTTTCACTGGACTCGCCCGGCATCGGTGTCAGCCTTTTTCGGGAAGGGGACATCGATAACCAGACGGTTTATCTGGTGGAGGGGGATATCCAGCTTACCTCCTCGGATGGTGGTGTAAGCCGGGTGATTTCGCCCCGTGACGACGAGGCCCGCTTTCCGCTGGTCGATGGTCAGCCGCGTCAGGCCACCGCAACAGCTCTGACACGGGCTCGCGTGATCCGTATCGAGAACAGCATTCTCGATTATATGATGATGTGGGATCAGATGGCGGTCTCGGAGAGTACGGCGACGCACCCTGAACAGACAGACTCAACTTCGACAATGTCTCAGCCGGCTCTCTCTGACGGAGCTGACCGGAGTTGGATCCGCAAGGTGCGGCATATTATGGCATTTGAATCAATGCCGCCGGCCAATATCAAGCAGCTGCTGGAGAAGATGCAGCCGATGGACGTTAGCGCCGGGGAGACCATCGTCGAGCAGGGCGAGCCCGGCGATTATTATTATGTGCTGACAGAAGGCGATGCACAGGTCACCCGCAGCGTCAGACTGGCAAACCTGGAGGCCGGTAGCAGCTTCGGTGAGGAGGCTTTGCTGTCCGGCGGCAAACGTAATGCCTCGGTCACCATGAGGACCAAAGGACAGGTGATGCGCCTGGCCAAGGAAGATTTTGATGCATTACTAAAGGAGCCGTTGCTGGCTCGTATCTCCCCCGACGAGGCGCGTGTTCGTGCCGCCAGGGGAGCGCACTGGCTGGACGTGCGTCATGCGCGCGAATTTCGCCACAGTCGCATGCCGAATGCGAACAACATCCCGCTGCATGAGCTGCGCATGCGCCTGGATGAGCTGGACAGGGATATCGAATACATCTGTTATTGCACCACCGGCAAGCGCAGCGCCGCGGCCGCCTTCCTGCTGGTCCAGAACGGCTTCAAGGCCTGCGTCCTCAACGGCGGCATCCAGGTCATGCCCCAGGATCTGCAGCGGGGCTGAAGGGCAATTTTGAATTTTTAGTTTTGAATGTTGAATTGAAGGCTGGTTGAGCAAACAATTCAACATTAAACATTCAAAATTCAAAATTGCTTCACCCCGGTGGCCATGTCATCGGGCGGCCGGCGAGCAGGTGCAGGTGGACGTGGTAGACGGTCTGGCCGGCCATGCGGTTGCAGTTCATCACCAGCCGATAGCCGTCCTCGTCAAATCCCTGCTGCCGGGCATAGTCTTGTGCAGCCAGGGTCAGTTTCCCGATCAGGGCGGCATCTTCGTTGCCAAAATCATTAATGGTACTGATATGGCGTCGCGGGATGAATAGAACATGCTGCGGGGCCTGGGGATTGATGTCGCGAAAACCGATGACCTCCTCATCGGTATAGACGATATCAGCCGGTTGCGTGCCGCCAGCAATCTGACAAAACAGGCATGTCATACAGAGCTCCCTCATTAACCAGTCTCTGGGAATTAACGCGGAGTTCGCGGAGTCGCAGAGACGCAGAGTAATACATATTTAAGAGATAAAGTGTCTTTGTCTGTAGTACATCTGAAACAGGCTATTTCAAAATAATCTTTCTCCGCGCCTCTGCACCCAAACAACGGGTATAAACGCCTCCGCGAACTCTGCGTTTTTTACAGATAAACAGGCTACGACGCAGTTTCTGTATCTGGCCCTTAGCCCTTAGCCCCTAGCCCCTAGCACCTAGCACCTAGCACCTAGCACCTAGCATCTAGTTCAGGGACTGGGGTTGGGGTATTGCTGGTGGATCGTCTCGATCCCGGCCAGTACCTCATCGGACAGGTGCAGATCGATACTGGCGATATTGCTCTGCAGCTGGTTCATGTCAGTGGCGCCGACAATATTGCTGGTCAAAAATGGCCGGCTGTTAATATAAGCGAGCGCCATTTGTGCCGGGTCCAGATCATGCTTGTGTGCCAGCGCCACGTATTGCTCGGTTGCGGCGATCGCCTGCGCATTGCTGTAGCGGGTGTAATCCGGATAGCGGGTCAGGCGGGCCCCGGCCGGTTTCTTGCCGCCCAGGTATTTGCCCGAGAGCACCCCGAAGCCCAGCGGTGAATAGGACAGCAGGCCGCACTGTTCTCGGCAGGAGATTTCGGCCAGTCCCACCTCATAACTGCGGTTCAGCAGGCTGTAGGGGTTCTGCACCGAAACGATACGCTGCAGATCATGCGCTTCGGCCAGTTGCAGGAAGCGCATGACCGCCCAGGGCGTTTCATTGGATAGACCGATGTGGCGAATCTTGCCGGCCTGACGTTGTTCTTCCAGGGCCTCAAGGGTTTCCCGCAGGGGCGTGAAGTCATCCTCCGCCGTATGTTGATACCCGAGTTGACCAAAAAAGTTGGTGTTGCGCTCCGGCCAGTGCAATTGATAGAGATCGAGATAATCGGTCTGCAGCCGCTTGAGACTGGCATCTACCGCCTGGCGAATATATTCCCGGTTATAACGGGTGTTGCCGCCACGAATGTGCGGGATCCAGTTCTCCCCGGGCCCGGCGATCTTGCTGGCCAGGATGATCTCCTTACGCCGACCGCTTTTCTGCAGCCATTCGCCAATGATCTCCTCGGTGCGCCCGTAGGTCTTCGCCTGCGGCGGAATCGAATACAGCTCGGCGGTGTCGATAAAGTTCACCCCCTGCTCCAGCGCGTACTCGATCTGCTCAAACGCCTCCCCGGACGTATTCTGCTCGCCCCAGGTCATCGTGCCCAGGCAGATGACACTGACGTCGATATCGGTGTTCCCGAGTTTGCGGTATTCCATAATCTCGACTTCTTGCTGTAATTTCAAAAAAGCGGTTCACCGCAGAGACGCAGAGAGCGCAGAGGTATAATTTTACTATTTTGTAGTGAATAATAATTTACAATAACCAGCATAACGGCTGCTGCTATAACCACAGTTTTTAAAACAGAAAATATTTTACTCTGTGTTCTCTGCGTCTCTGCGGTAAAAAACTATATGAACAAAGTAAGGACGCCGGTGTAGCCGTACAGGCGCTGGCCGGCGATTTCGCCGTTGGCGTAGAAGCCGACCAGCGGGATATCGCCGAAGACGTCGCTGATCATTTTCATCTCTTCGGAGTTCTCCCCGAACAGGTGCCGCCCGCGGCCCAGACAGCTGATATAGAGCCCGCCTTTGGGTTTAGCGTCACCGAGGCGTTTTTTAACATCGGCCAGCATGCGGTGCATGTCCTCGACGGCAGACTTGCCGTCGCGGCGGCAGAACATGATCGGGGTGTCCGGGCTCATGTGTTCACCGATGGCCAGCAGATTGTTATCGGGATCAAAACCGATGACGTTGCGCACCAGGTAGTCGCCGGTATCGCTGCCTTGCACGGGGAAGGCCGCGAAGATGTAGCCGGCGGCGCGATCAATATCCCGGGCCAGTACCTCGCCGATGTCTTCCTTGAAGACCTCCAGGGCGGGGCGGTTATCGATGGTGATAGCCATATGGTGATCACAGCTGGTGAGTTTTCGGGGTTCGGTGATCGGTGTGCAACCCTGACTCAGGCCGGTGACCATGGGGATATCCTTGAACACGACACCGGAGAGCGACCCCTCGGTGAGATCATCGGCGACCTGAAAGTAGTTCTGTTCGGACGATGTCAGACCGCCGATCAGATAGCCATTGCCCAGCTTCTCCGGCAGTTCATCAATCAGCTGCGGGAGATGGCCGTTACGCGGATCGCCATGTACCACAGCAGGGCGCAACGAAAAGTCATATTCGTCGGCATGGGTGATAGCATTTTGTTCTTCCCGGGCCAGATCGAATACGCTGAAACTCTCTTCGGGAAACTGGCAGGCCAGCACCGCCAGCGCCGGGCGATCATAGTATTCGGTGTTGGTACAGCAGATGCCGCTGCCGACGCTGCCGATCCAATGGGGAATACCCGTCTGCTCCTTGAGCAGGCGCAGGATCTTGCTCAGATCGTTGCTGAAGTCATCGGTCACATAGACAAATGCGAGATTACACGCCTCGCAGGAGCCGAGCTGTTCAACGACTTGTTCGGTGGCTTGCTGCCAGTCGTTATCAGCGGCATTCCCCAGTTTAAATTGTGTCATAGTCAGACCATTTGCATGCTGTCAGGGCCGATCATGCTAGCACGTAAGCGGGCCTGTTATCGATATGCGTTGGCTGAAAAGCATCCAGGAAGGTTGGCCTGATAAATCGGTGGTTGCACTCCACGGTTTTAGCGAGGCGAAATTCCGGACGGTTTCAGACAGGCATAAAAAAACCGGGCAAATGCCCGGTTTTTGTTACCTGTCGTAGTTCGGATCAGGCCTTTTTCTTCTTCTGGATCATGTTGTGAATCAGCGGATTGAGGATCAGTTCCATGGCGAACCCCATCTTGCCCCCCGGCACCACCAGGGTGTTGCGTCGCGACATGAATGAGTCGGGGATCATGTTCAGCAGATAGGGAAAATCAATGCCGGTGGGATCGCTGAAACGGATAACGATAAAGCTTTCATCCGGCGTCGGGATATCCCGGGCGATGAAGGGGTTGGAGGTATCCACCGTCGGTACCCGCTGGAAGTTGATATGGGTACGAGAGAACTGCGGCGTGATGTAATTTACATAGTCATCCATGCGGCGCAGGATGGTGTCGACAATCGCCTCGGCGGAATAACCGCGCTGTTCGTTGTCGCGGAAAATTTTCTGAATCCATTCCAGGTTGACGATCGGCACAACCCCGACCAGCAGGTCGACATGCTTGGAGACATCGACATCACCATCCGCGACTCCGCCATGCAGGCCTTCATAGAACAGCAGATCGGTCTGTTCCTTGATCTCTTCCCAGGGTGTGAATTGACCGGGGGTGAGATCGGTGCTCAGGCGGCTGTTGTGCTCGGCGGCTTCCTCGTCGCTGTGCAGGTAATAGCGGCGCTTGCAGGTGCCGCTCTGGCCGTAGGTCTTGAAGGTTTCTTCCAGCAGATCGAAGTGGTTGGCTTCGGGGCCGAAATGGCTCAGCTGTTTGCCCTGTTTGGCAAAGTCGGCGATGGCCTCTTTCATGGCCGCGCGGTCATAGCGATGGTAGCTGTCGCCCTCGATCACCAGCGGATTGATCTGCTCGCGGAAGAAGATATGTTCAAAGGCGTCTTTTACCGTGGTGGTCCCGGCTCCTGAGGAACCGGTGACCGCGATAATGGGATGTTTTGCAGACATGGGGATCTCCCTTTGGTCAAACGTGGTTTAAATCTTGTTATGGAATTGGGTGTCCAGCGGCGGCCGGGCCGCGAGCGAGCCGCCTATTCTAATAGAATGCGTGGCGGAAGTCTCGCGATGGGTGAAATTATTGGTGATGGACGGCTATCGCCGGGGTTCGTGTTAGTTCCCCGCCTGTTCGCGTGCGATCGCGCGATATCCGATGTCGTTGCGGTAATAGACCCCGTCCCAGCGGATCTGCCGGGTCACGGCATAGGCCCGCTGCCGGGCGGCGGTGACTGTCTCGCCCAGCCCGACCGCACACAGGACGCGCCCGCCATGGGTCACGATCTGCCCGTCCTGTTCGGCGGTGCCGGCATGGAAGACTTTGCTGTCGGAGGTTTCGGCAGGGATCCCCTCGATCACATCGCCCTTGCGGTAGCTATCCGGATAGCCGCCCGCCGCCAGCACCACACCCACTGCAGCGCGCGGGTCCCATTCGATAGGCGTGCTATCCAGACGCTGGTCCAGGGCCGCCTCGCACAGCTCGACCAGATCCGAGCGCAGGCGCATCAGGATCGGCTGGGTCTCGGGATCGCCGAAGCGGCAGTTGAACTCCAGCACTTTGGGCGTCCCGTCGGGGCCGATCATCAGCCCCGCGTAGAGAAAGCCGGTGTAGGGATGGCCCTCGGCGGCCATGCCCTGGATGGTGGGCTCGATCACCTCGCGCATGACCCGGTCGTGAATGTCGGGGGTGACCACCGGCGCCGGGGAATAGGCCCCCATGCCGCCGGTGTTGGGCCCGCGATCGCCATCATCACGGGCCTTGTGGTCCTGTGAGCTGGCCATCGGCAGAGCGTGTCTCCCGTCGGCCATGACGATGAAACTCGCCTCCTCGCCCTGCAGGAACTCCTCAATGACCACCCGATGGCCGGCATCGCCGAAGGCGTTGCCGGCGAGCATGTTGCGCACCGTGGCGATCGCCTGCTCCTCGGTTTGGGCCAGAATCACCCCCTTGCCGGCGGCCAGCCCGTCGGCCTTGACTACGATCGGGGCGCCCTGCTGGCGTACATAGGCGACGGCCTCCTCCACGTCGGTAAAGTTGCCATAGGCCGCGGTGGGGATGTTGTGACGTTCCAGGAAGTCCTTGCTGAAGGCCTTGGAGCCTTCCAGCCGGGCGGCCGCCCGGCTGGGACCGAAGCAGCGCAGGCCGGCGGCGGTGAACGCGTCCACCACGCCGGCGACCAGCGGCGCCTCGGGGCCGACCAGGGTCAGATCGATGGCCTCGCTGCGGGCAAAGTCGAGCAGGGCGGGGATATCCTCGGCGCCGATGGGTACGTTGTGCAGGCCTGGCTCACGGGCGGTGCCGGCGTTACCGGGGGCAACATAGACGCGCTCAACGCGTGATGACTGGGCGACCTTCCAGGCCAGGGCATGTTCACGGCCACCGCCGCCGATCACCAGGATTTTCATGTGCAGTCTCTCAGCATGCTCGGAGGCCGGGGACTATGCCGTATCCGCCCGCAGGGGTCAAACCGGCCTCAGTGTTTTGCCCGGGTGTTGGGATTGTGGTGGCGCAGATACTTGGCGCTTTCGTAGATACCCAGAGTCAGTTCGCGCATCCGTTTTGCCGTGTCGGGATGTTGCTCGCTGACATCCTGCTTGAAGTCGTCACCCCGGATATCATGCAGCCGGGGCTTGTCACGGTCGGCGCGAATACGGAAGTAAAAGTCCTGACCGAGCAGACCTAGCTGGGGGATATGCTGGTAATTGATGGTCAACGCATAACGCTGATCATCGAAGCGCGGATCCAGCAGATCCCGGCCCAGGGTGGTATTGGTGTGCGCCGGCGCCGCCAGACCCGCCAGGGTCGGCAAGACATCCAGCTCACTGGCGATCTTGTCTATTCGGCGCGGCTCGATGAGCTTCGGCGCATAGATGACAAACGGCACCTGCAAACGGGTCAAATCAAAATGGGTGGCGTAATCGGGAGTATGTTCACCACCATAGCCGGTAATGCCGTGGTCGCCGAAGAAAACGAAGATCGTATTGTCAAAGTAATCCGACTCACGGGCCAGCTGCATGAAACGGCCGACACTGTGATCCATGTAACGGAAGGAGTTGTATTCGGCATTGGAGATGAAGCCGTGTTTTTTCAGTTCCTCGTCGTCATGGTTGTCGAACTCAAAACCGCGATTGTCCTCCGGGATGGTATAGGGCCGGTGGTTCCCCGCGGTTTGAATCATGGCGAAAAACGGCTCGTCCTGGCTTGCCAGTACCTCATTTGCTTCCTCGAACAGATGCAGATCGGAGACCCCCCAGACATCCACGCGCGGTGATTTGTAACTGCCTTCCTCGTACATCTGCAGAGCGGGGATATTGTGCGAGAGGATGCCGCGGATATTACCCCAGTTAGCGCTGCCACCGAGGAAATACAGCTTGTCATAATCATTGAAGGCGTTGACCAGGGTATGCTGTTCGACAATTAGCGGATTACGTGAAGAGGTACGGTTGGTTTCGATATCCGGAATCCCGGTGAGATAGGCGAAAACCGAGCGCGCGGTACCGGTATGCGGTGTGTAAAAATTACTGAAAGAGAGGCCGTTTTCGGCAAGGCTGTCGAAGTGTGGCGTCGGATCCAGCGGGTTGCCGGATAACCCGGTTTTATAGGTTGCGAAAGATTCCAGCAATACCACCACGATGTTCGGCTTGTGTTCGGCCAGGGGGCCCGGACGGGTAATCTCGCGGCGGAAGTCCAATGCCGCCTTGTCCGGTTCGTCAACGCCCAGATACTTTGCCATGCGATCGTAATATTTGCGGGTCTTCGCCTCGTCATAGGCGATATCTTTGTTTTTGAGGGTATCAAAAAAGTACAACACCGGATTGATGGTGACCGCCGGGGCAAAGGGATGGGTGGTGGCAAAGGCATCGCTCCAGCGCAGCGGATAATAGGAGAACTTGCCATAGATGCCGAAGATCACCAGAAAGGTCATCAGCGTGGCGGTGAAAACCCGTTTCTTGCGGCCGGGTTGCCAGGGTGCCAGTGCGTTGACCCGCAGCAACAGGTGATGCATCAACCACGCATAAGCAGCCGAGACAAGCAGCACGGCCAGTATCAGACGTAACACCGGATAGCTTTGCCACATCATCCCGGCGGAGATGTCAAAATCGGTGAGAAAACGCAGGATCGTGGCGTCCAGCGGTTTGCCCAGATAGGCAAAGTGACCGAAGTCGAAAATATAAAACAGCACCAGCCCGGCAAAGATTACTGCCAGATAGCCCAGCCAGATACGCCGGTGCCAGCGGCTGCGAAACGGGCTGAACCAGCCGAAGCCGCCGAGTATCAGCAGCGGCAACAAGCTCAGCAGAATCAGGCGCAAATCGAATTTGCCGCCGACATACAGGGCGGTTAAAAGCTCTGAGGCGGGCACCGGGTTGTTGGCATTATTGAAGTAGGCCCAGAAGGCGAGGCGCGCGGCGCCCAGCAACAGCAGCTGCAACAGGATAATGACCAGCCCCAGGGTGACGAGGCGCGGGAGTTTCGGCATGGTTTTTCAGTCGGAGATCGTGGAAAATTCAGGCTGTCGATCATAAGGTAAGGGTCCGGGCATTGCAAAAATCAAATCCGGTGATGTGATGTTCGACAGCAAATCTGCAGCTACCTCAAGGCAAACTTAAAATGTTACACACTCTCAAACGCCTCGGCCGCTATAGCCTGTTCGCGCTGCTGGCGCTGGTTTTGTTGTATGCCGTCGGTCGGCCTCTCGAGATCTGGATCGACGGCTTCTACAGCGGCGAGCGGGGGCCCTATTTGCAGATGCCCGCGCCCACCGCCATCACCCTGCGTTGGCAGGCGGCCGAACCGGTGCACGCCGAAGTCCGCTACGGCACCGATCCCCGGCAACTGAGCCAGCGCCGCGAAACCGGGCAGCTCAGCGAAGAACATGAGCTTCGGCTGAGCGGATTGACGCCGGATACCCGCTATTACTATGCCATCTATCATGACGGCGAGCGGGTCCATGGCGGCGAGGCGTACTATTTTCGCACCGCGCCGCCAACCGGCGAGGCCCGGCCGTTGCGCCTGTGGGTGATCGGCGATCCGGGTTATGCCGGCCCGCAGCAGCAGAAGGTGCGCGATGCCGCCCTGGCGTGGCTCGACCGGCATCAGCGCACCGGGTTGCCCGCCCTGGATGTCTGGCTGACCACCGGCGACAACGCCTATACCTCCGGCTCCAATCCCCAGTTCCAGAACGCCTTTTTCGAACCCTATGCCGGGCTGTTGCGCCGGCAGCCGATTTGGCCCGCCTACGGCAATCACGATGCCCGACGTAACGTGTTTTTCGATATCTTTACGTTGCCGCAAAACGGCGAGTCCGGTGGCCTGGCGTCCGGCACGGAACACTACTATTCAATTGATTACGGTAATCTGCACGTCATCATGCTGGATACCCAGGCCGGCGATCTGGGCCGGGAGTCGGCCATGCTGGACTGGTTAAAGCAGGATCTGGCAGCAACCCAACAGCCCTGGAAGATCGTGGTGTTGCATCATCCGCCCTATACCCGGGGCAGTCACGATTCGGACGACATTTTCGACAGCGACGGACGCATGTTTGAGGTGCGCAGGAATGTATTGCCGCTACTTGAAAAGGGCGGGGTGCAGCTGGTGCTCGCCGGTCACAGTCACATGTATGAGCGCTCCTACCCGTTGCGCTGTCACTACGGCACCTCCGACAGTCTGCGGGAAACGATGATTCTCAGCCGGCAGACTGCCAAAGGGACGGTTTATTCTTCCCGGGGAATTGTCTATGCGGTGGTGGGCTCGTCGTCCAAGCTGGACAACGGCCCGCTGGATCATCCGGCGTTGCCGGTATCGCTGCGCGCGCCGGGATCGATGCTGATCGATATCGAAGCGCACCGTCTCAGTGCCCGCTTTATCGATGATCAGGGGGTGTTGCAGGATACTTTTGTGATCCGTCGCGGCATGGGCGACGCCGTCAACTTCAGTGGCGGAAATGCCGCATGCCGGTGAAGACCATGGCAATGTCGTGTTCGTCGGCGGCGGTGATCACTTCCTCGTCGCGCATCGAGCCGCCGGGCTGAATCACGGCCCGGATGCCGGCCGCGGCGGCCTGGTCCAGGCCGTCGCGGAAGGGGAAGAAGGCGTCGGAGGCCATCACCGAGCCGGACACTTCCAGCCCCGCCTGTTCGGCCTTGATGGCGGCGATGCGCGCCGAGTTGACCCGGCTCATCTGCCCCGCGCCGACGCCCACGATCATCAGCTCGCGGGCATAGACGATGGCGTTGGACTTGACGAACTTGGCCACCTGCCAGCTGAACAGCAGATCTCCCATCTCCTGCTCTGTGGGCTGGCGTTTTGTCACGACCTTGAGCTCGTTATATAAAGCCAGATCGGCCTCCTGCACCAGCAGGCCGCCGTTGACCCGTTTGAAGTCGAGCCGCGACTGACCGTTGCTGAACTCGCCGCAGGCCAGCAGGCGCACGTTTTTCTTGGCCGCGACCACCTCGATGGCTTCGGCGCTGACACCCGGTGCGATGATCACCTCGACAAACTGGCGCTCGACGATCGCTTTGGCGGTTTCGGCGTCCAGTTCCTGGTTGAAAGCGATGATGCCGCCGAAGGCCGATTCGGGATCGGTGGCATAGGCACGATCGTAGGCCAGCAGCAGGTTCTCGGCCTGGGCAACCCCGCAGGGGTTGGCGTGCTTGACGATGACGCAGGCCGGAGTGTCGAACTGTTTGACGCATTCGAGTGCCGCATCGGTGTCGGCGATGTTGTTGTAGGACAGCGCCTTGCCCTGCAGCTGGCGAGCGGTGGCCACCGAGGCCTCGTGCTGATCGGGTTCAACATAAAAAGCGGCCGCCTGATGCGGGTTCTCGCCATAACGCATGGCCTGGACTTTGTGGAACTGGCTGTTGAAGGTGCGCGGCAGTCCACCGTGCTGGCCTTCGCGGTCGATGGCGCCCAGATAGTTGGCAATCGCGCCGTCGTAACCGGCGGTATGTTCGAAGGTCTTGACCGCCAGATCGAAACGGGTGGCATCACTCAGCGCCCCGTCGTTGTCGGCCATCTCTTCGAGCACGCGCGGATAATCAATGCTGTTGACCAGCACCGCCACCCCGGCATGGTTTTTGGCCGCGGCGCGCAACATGGTCGGCCCGCCGATATCGATGTTTTCGATCGCGGTGGACAGATCGCAGTCGGGTTTGGCGATGGCTTCACGAAACGGATAGAGGTTCACCACGATCATGTCGATGGGCGGGATGGCATGTTCCTGCATCACCGCGTCATCCGTGCCGCGGCGGCCCAGCAGCCCGCCGTGGATCTTCGGATGCAGGGTCTTGACCCGCCCGTCCATCATCTCCGGAAAGCCGGTGTAATCGGACACCTCGATCACCGGAATACCGGCTTCAGACAGCAATTTTGCCGTGCCGCCGGTCGAGAGGATCTCGACACCGAACTGCTCGTGCAGTTGTCTGGCAAATTCGGCGATGCCGCTTTTGTCGGAGACGCTGATCAGCGCGCGCTGGATTTTATTCATGGTTGTGAGTTCCCCACCAACAATTCGGCCACGGGATTGCCGTGGCCGACGTTGTGCTTATCGATTGTGATGTCCGGTGTCAGTCGTGTAATCCGTACTGCTTGAGTTTCTTGCGCAGGGTGCCCCGGTTGATGCCCAGCATTTCGGAAGCCTTGCTCTGATTGCCGCCGGTGTGCTGCAACACGGCACGAAACAACGGCTCTTCCAGCTCGGCGAGCACCATTTTATACAGATCGTTGGTCGAATGGCCTTCCAGCTGACGGAAATAATTATCCATCGCATCGGCAACACAATCGCGCAGAGGTTTCTGGGACGAGTCGAAAGTGTTGTTATTGGTCACCACAGCGTTTTCCATAGCCACTGCTTCACTCATGCGGCAAGTTCCTCCCGATTGATTAAGCGTTCAAAAAATTCATAAATCATATCCAGCTGTTGCTCCACGCTGTCGACGCGATTGACAGCCTGGCGAAAGGCGGCGCCATGAGACTGTCCCTTGCTGTACCAGCTGATATGCTTGCGGGCCACCCGTACACCGGTGTGTTCGCCATAAAAGGCATACAGGTTTTTCAGGTGACCGACCAGGATGTCGCGGATGGTTTCCGCGGACGGCTCCGGCAGCAACTCGCCGGTTTGTAAATAGTGATCGATTTCGCCAAAGATCCACGGACGCCCCTGGGCCGCGCGGCCGATCATCACCGCGTCGGCGCCGGTATGCCGCAGAACATATTCCGCTTTTTGCGGCGTGCTGATATCCCCGTTGGCAATGACCGGAATGCCGATCCGCGATTTGACCTCGGCAATGGTGTCGTACTCGGCCTCGCCGTGGTACTGATCGGCCCGGGTGCGGCCGTGAATGGCCAGCGCCTGGATGCCGGCTTCCTCGGCGATGCGGGCGATCAGCGGTGCATTTCTGTGTTCGCTGTCCCAGCCGGTGCGGATCTTCAGGGTCACGGGCACGTCCACCGCGTCGACCACGGCCTTGACGATGCGCTCGACCAGCGGTTCGTCCTGCAACAGGGCCGAGCCGGCCATGACGTTGCACACCTTCTTGGCCGGGCAGCCCATATTGATATCGATGATCTGGGCGCCCTGGTCGACATTGTGGCGCGCGGCCTCGGCCATCATTTGCGGATCGGCGCCGGCAATCTGCACCGACTTGGGCTCGATCTCACCCTCGTGACTGGCGCGCCGCTCGGTCTTTTTACTGCCCCACAGCAGGGAGTTGGAGGAGACCATTTCCGAGACAGCCATGCCCGCCCCCAGTTGTTTACACAACTGGCGAAACGGCAGATCGGTCACGCCCGCCATGGGCGCGAGGATCAACGGGTTACTAAGCTGGTAGGGGCCGATTTGCATGTTGATATCGTCTGACTGACCTCGTGCTCCGTTGCGCGAGGCGGATTATCATACCCGTTCGGGCAGACAGGATAAAGCGCGAAAACCCGGCGTGGACCCTTGCCATTTGCCGTGTCCTGATCTACCGCAACGGGCCTGATCGGCGGCGGGGGTTATTGAAAATCGAATTCGAAATTGACCGCATCGCTTCCCGGGTCGACGACCTCGAGTTTGATATGCAGCGGGGTGCCCGGTTCCATCAGCATAAACGGTGTATACCCGCTGCCCAGATAATCGCTCGGGGTAAAGCGGCGCCGGGCCACCCGGTTACCGGACAGGTTGAACAGGGTGACCCGCAGATCGGGATAGGCCTGTTGATAGTCCGCCTGATTGACCAGGGCGGCGGTGATTAGCAAGGTGTCCGTTTGTTCGGGATGCGCGCGCACGTCGCGGTTGATCAGCCGTATCTGTGTCGGATCCCGGCGCGCATTGAACTGGCAGGGCAGTTGCTGACACAGTTGTTCGATATAGGGTTTGCTCTGGGGCAACAGCCGGTAAACGTCCAGCGGGCGGAACAGGATCAATTGTCCCACCAGTGCGACAAGCAATAGCAGAATCAGCAGGCTGCCGCCGAGCGTCGCCAGCCAGCTACGCCGTTTGGGCGGTTGTATCGCCAGGGAGTCACGCAGTCGCAAAGGAACCGCCTCATCATCGGTCCCGGTCGTTACCGGCGCTTTATCGACAAAATCGCGATCTTCGCTGAGGCGTTCGCTCTGCGAGGCGTCGGCCAAAGAGGATTCTTCGCTATCCCGAACATCGTAATCAGGGGCTTGTTCAAGCGTCGCTTCGGCGGTGTCGTCGATTTCAGGCAGCTCGTCCCCGAGTGCCTCTTCGTGCTGCAGATCATCAAACAGGGTATCGATCGCCTCGCCCAGTTCGTCTGGGGTCTCTTCCGTTGGCGGCCTCGGACCCTCCGGCATGGCCAGTGAGTCGGACAGCTCGGGTCCCGGCGAGTCGATGCCCCGCGACAACTGCTGGTCCATCTCGGCCAGGATGTCCTCCAGCTCATGCTGCGAGAATATTTCATCGGTGAAATCGTTGTATTTGTAACGCGAATCCGGCTCGGTCGGTTCGGCTTCGGTCGCTTCGTTCACGGACTCGGTGTCGACATGCGACTCGGTGAAGGATTCCGTCTCCATCTCGTCCAGGTCAGGCATCGGGATTTCGACGGTCTCCGGGTCGGCTTCGGATTCAGCCTCGACAGGCTGCTCCTGTTCGGAAGCAGACGATGCCGGCGTTTCGTCTGTCTCGAACGGGTCCCCCGTCGTGGTCTCTGCGAGCACAGCGGACGGGGCCGGCGGAACCGCATCGGCGTCTGTTTCGGAAGCGGTGGTGTCGGAGGGTTCCGGCCCGGGCGGTGTATCCGCCGCTTGCGGGGAAGTCCCGGCGGGGGCGGTTTCATCGCTGGTTGACCCGGGGGGGTGCGCTTCGCTCTGCGGGGCCCGGAGCAGATCAATATGATCCGTTTGATCGTCAGCGGGGGCCGTTGGGGCAGGTTGCGGTGCGCTGGACGATGCCGCTGGGCTCTGGCCGGGAACGAGCTGCAAATGCTGCCTGGCATTGAACACGGTCTTGCACTTGCCGCAACGCACCTTGCCCTGGGCCACCGCCAGCTGGGCTTCGGTGATCCGAAAACAGGTCCGACAGGCAGGACAACAGGTTAGCATCGTGGTTCGGAGTATCTTGTTAAGTCGGAATGAGACATGGGTTTGATCATACCATGCTAGATCAGTTTCCAGGTTCTGGCCCCTGGAACCTGGCCCCTGTTAGACAAACCCACTCCTCAATCTGGCGATAGAGCTGCATGTCGAAAAACGGCTGGTAGGCGGCGATGACGTCGTCCATCTGGGTGTCGAGGATCCCGGCCAGGACGATGTTGCCGCCGGGCTGGACGTGGGCGGCCAGTTGCGGCGCCAGGCTGGTCAGGGGGCCGGCCAGGATATTGGCGAGCAGCAGGGGGACGATGATGTTCTGCGGCATGGCGTCAGGCAGGTGCAGGCTGACGCCGTCCTCGATGCCGTTCTTGCGCAGGTTCTCGGCGGTGGCCAGCAGCGCCTGGGGATCGTTGTCCACGCCCCACAGGTGTCGGGCACCGAGCTTGCGGGCGGCGATGGCGAGGATGCCCGAGCCGCAGCCGTAGTCGATGACGTCCTGCTCCGCAGGAGGATGTTCGTCGAGCCACTCCAGACAGAGCCGGGTGGTGGGGTGGGTGCCGGTGCCAAACGCCAGACCGGGATCGAGCAGGATGTTGACCGCCTGCGGATCGGGCGGGGTGTAACCGCCGGGGATGATCCACAGACGCCGGCCGAATTGCATCGGCTGGAAGTGATCCATCCAGCTGCGTACCCAGTTCTGATCTTCCAGGGGCTCGGCCTTCCAGTCATCGACCGGTTCGGCCAGCAGCGGATTGATCCGTTCGATGAGGGCGCCCGGATCATGGTCCGCCGGGAACAGGCCGATGACCCGGGTTTCGGACCAGATCGGCATGGTCCCCGGCGCCGGTTCCAGCAGCGGTTGATCGGCGGCATCCTGCAGCGTCACCGAGGCCGCCCCGACCGCCTCCAGCGCGTCACTGAGGGCCTCGACCTGCGCCGCCCGGGCGGGGATGATGAGTTGTAACCATGACATACGAAAAAAAAGGGCCGAGTTACGAGGGACGAGTTACGAGGACAAGCCGGTTATTTTTCCTCGTCACTCGTAACTCGTCCCTCGGCACTGAAAAACTGTTGAGTGAACTACCGTTCACTCAACAGTTTTTCAAGATAATGGATGTTGGTCCCACCGGCCCGGAAGGCGGCGTCGCGCAGCAGTTCCTGGTGCAATTGGGTGTTGGTCTTGATGCCTTCCACCACGATCTCGTTCAGCGCATTGCGCATCCGGGCCAGGGCGATGTCGCGGGTATTGCCGTGGGCGATCAGCTTGCCGATCATCGAATCGTAATAGGGCGGGACCCGGTATCCGTTGTAGATATGGGTGTCGACCCGGATGCCCGGCCCGCCCGGCGCATGATAGGAGGTAATGGTACCGGCCGAGGGGACGAACTTTTCCGGATCCTCGGCGTTAATGCGGCATTCGATGGCGTGCCCGCGGATTTCGATGTCCTTCTGGTGGTAAGTGAGTTTCTTGCCGGAGGCGATCAACAGTTGTTCGCGGACGATGTCCACGCTAGTGATCATTTCGGTAACCGGATGTTCCACCTGGACCCGGGTGTTCATTTCGATGAAATAGAATTCGCCGTCCTGATACAGAAACTCGAAGGTGCCGGCGCCGCGATAACCGATCTCGCGACAGGCCTCGGCGCAGCGCTCGCCGATCTTCTTGCGCATCTTTTCGGTGATGCCGGGCGCGGGCGCCTCTTCGATCACTTTCTGATGGCGGCGTTGCATGGAGCAGTCACGCTCGCCCAGGTGAATGGCGTGGCCGTGCTCGTCGGCCAGGACCTGGAACTCGATATGCCGCGGGTTATCCAGGAATTTTTCCATATAGACCATGTCGTTGCCGAACCAGGCCCCGGCTTCCGCCTTGGTCATGCCGATGGCGTTGAGCAGTGCGGCTTCCGAATGCACCACGCGCATGCCGCGGCCACCGCCGCCGCCGGCCGCCTTGATGATGATCGGATAGCCGATCTGACGGGCGACGCGAATGTTTTCTTCCTCGTCGCTGCCCAGCGGGCCATCGGAGCCGGGGACGCAGGGAACCCCGGTTTTTTGCATCGCCTTGATGGCCTGCACCTTGTCGCCCATCATGCGGATGGTTTCGGGGCGCGGGCCGATAAAAATGAAACCGCTTTCTATTACCCGTTCGGCGAAGTCGGCGTTTTCCGACAAAAAACCGTAGCCGGGGTGAATGGCCACCGCATCGGTAACCTCGGCGGCACTGATGACAGCGGGAATGTGCAGATAACTCTCGGTGGAGGAGGCCGGGCCGATACAGACCGATTCATCGGCCAGGCGGACATGTTTTAAATCGCGATCCGCTTCGGAGTGGACCGCCACGGTTTTGATATCCAGCTCGCGGCAGGCGCGCAGAATACGCAGCGCAATTTCACCACGGTTGGCAATCAGGACTTTTTCTATCATCGTTTACACAATCTGGTTGGTGCCCAAAAGGCAGGGTTTTGGCGATGCCGCCACAATGCGATGCACGTGGTTAACCGATGACAAACAGCGGTTCGTCGTATTCCACCGGCTGACCGTTTTCCACCAGGATGGCCTTGATGGTGCCGCCCTTGTCAGCCTCGATCTGGTTGAGCAGTTTCATCGCCTCGATAATGCACAGCGTATCGCCGACATTGACCTGCTGGCCCACTTCCACGAACGGGGTGGCCCCCGGTGACGGTGCCCGATAGAGGGTGCCGACCATCGGCGACTTGACCACGTGGCCTTCGGGTAGCGCGGCTTCGCCGCCGCTCTCTTCGGCCGCCGGGGCCGGTGCCGCGGCTGGCGCGGCGGCCGGGGCCGGTTGTGGTGCCGGTGCCATCATCGGGGCGTTGGGGCCGCTGCGGCTGATACGCACCGACTCCTCGCCTTCCTTGATCTCGATCTCCGCGATACCGGATTCCTCGAGCAGTTCGATGAGTTTTTTGACTTTGCGAATATCCATAACAGTAATGCCTTGAAAGTGTTATCAGGTTAGTTGTTTTTCAGGGTTTCGATCGCCGACAGCAGGGCCAGCGTATAACCGTATGCGCCCAGGCCGCTGATGACCCCGGCCGCCAGCTCCGAAAAATAGGAGTGGTGGCGAAAATCCTCGCGGGCATGGATGTTGGACAGATGGACTTCAATAAACGGAATCTTCACCGCCGCCAGCGCATCGCGCAGGGCCACACTGGTGTGGGTAAAGGCGGCCGGATTGATAATGATGTAGGCGACGCCCTCGGCGGCGGCCTGCTGCACCCGGGCGACCAGCTCGTGTTCGGCGTTGCTTTGCAGGCTGCTCAACTGGTGACCAGCATCGGCGGCGAGGCGTTCCAGTTCCCGATCGATTTCGGCCAGGGTGGTCGCACCGTAATGGGCCGGCTCGCGGGTGCCGAGCAGGTTCAGGTTCGGTCCGTGCAGTACCAGTATCTGGGCCATAGGTTGTCTATTATATAGCGTTGTTGCGTCGCAGGCCGTTTGTCTCGATTTATCGTGCTACAAATCTGAGAAGATCGAGACAAGATCGACGCCAGTTTGACGCAGTTTTTTCGGCCGATTTGAGGGAATTCTGCCTCAAGATGAAGGGGTTGTCCAGAACCCCGGTTTTCCCCGCCAGTTCGAAACAAATCCTAGCAAGATTCGCACCAGGGTGGTTTGAACCGCATCACAGCTCCGCCTTCGGCCCCCACCTCGGCCTTGCGGCCTCGGGAGGGACGAGGTACGAGGGGCGAGTGACGAGGAAAAGCATTTACCACGAAGACACGAAGGCACGAAGAAAACACAATAAAAATGGCTATCCGTTAGGGGTGCACCATTCAGTTGAGCGGGGTGGGTGGGAGCGCCTTTCGGGCGCGATTGTCAGCGACAGGGTGCGGTCGCGGTCGTGGCCCGCTCCCACAGCCATTGCCCCGATAATTTTGTTTGATCGGTGAGGTAAGTGCGGTCAGTTTTGCGATGTTCTTCCACTTGTAAATGGGCGGATGCCAAATCAGATGACTTGGTGCCCTGGTGTCTTGGTGGTTTATCAAGGATGGGCCTCGTCACTTGTCCCTCGTAACTCGGCCCTCTTTTTTACAAAAGTGGTTTGATCATCGCTTCGGCGTCTTCGAAGGTCAGCTCGTTGCGGTGGGTTTCGGTGATCCGGCCCTCGCGATCGACGATCACGGTGTAGGGCAGGACGCTGAGGCGGTTGCCGTACTCTTTGGAGAGGGCGATACCCTGCTTGTCGCCAACCAGGATCGGGTAGTTGATGCCCATGGGATCGACGAAGTCGATGGCGTTCTGTTTGGTGTCGATGGCGATGCCGACGATGGTGAAGCCCTGATCCTCGTAGGCGTCCTGCAACTCGATAAAGGCGGGGATCTCGCGGCGGCAGGGCGGACACCAGGTGGCCCAGAAGTTGATCAGCAGCACCTGGCCGTCCCATTCGCTGACATGGCGCAACTCGTCTTCCAGATCCAGCAGGCCGAAATCGGGGCGGATGTCGGGGACACCGGTTGTGTCCGCGCCGGCGGTCCGCGGCGCTTCAGTGGCGTTGTTATCGAACAGGCGATTGGCGTAGAGACCGGCCAGCAGGCTGGCCACTGCCACAACAACAATAATCGAAATAAAGACTGAACGTTTCATACGGCTGTTCCGTTCTTTGCAGGTTAATTATTAAATGAGTGAGTTTGCGCTGAGTGAGTGGCAATGTCCGCCCCGCAAGGGGCGGACTGTCGGTTAAAAGGCCATCATGTTCAGATGGTCGTGAAAGCCGTCGGCGCCCATCGCGCCCACCAGGCGCCGGCCGTGACGCTCCTCGCCGTCGGGGCCGAAGAACAGGATCGCCGGCGGCGCGACGAGATTGAAACTGCGCAGTAACGCCTTGTCCTTGTCGTCGTTATCCGTCACGTCGGCCTTGAGCAGGACGAAGTCATCCAGTCGCTCGATGACCCGGGGATCGGTGAACACGTATTTCTCGTAGTCCTTGCAGTAGATGCACCAGTCGGCGTAGAAGTCGAGCATCACCGGTTTACCGGCCGCCTTGGCGGCGGCCAGCTTGTTCTCGAAATCCTCGACAGTCTTGATCTTCTCGAACTGCAACGACTGCTGCTGGACGGCGCCGCCACCGGCTCCGGCAAACACGCCGTGCAGCGGCCGGAACTTGTCATTGCTCCCGGCGCTGGCACCGATCACCAGCAGGATGCCGTAGACCACCAGGATGATCCCCAGCCCCTTCCAGAGCCGGTGCCAGCCGGCGGTCCCGGCCGGCAAGGGCTCCAGCGCTTTCATGTAGATGCCCGAGATGATCAGCAGCGCGGCCCACAACCACAGGGCGACATAATCGGGAATAATCCGCTCCAGCATCCAGACGGCCACGGCCAGCAGCAGCACGCCGAAGACGGCCTTGACCGCGTCCATCCAGCCGCCGGCGCGGGGCAGCAGTTTGCCCGCCGAGGTGCCGATGGCGATCAGCGGCAGTCCCATGCCCAGGCTGAGGGCGAACAGCGCCATGCCGCCGAGGACCGCGTCACCGGTCTGGCCGATATAGATCAGGGCACCGGCCAGCGGCGCGGCGACACAGGGGCCGACGATCAGCGCCGACAGGAAGCCCATCACGGCCACCCCGCTCAGACTGCCGCCCTTCTGGCGGTTACTGACTTCGGAGAGCTTGCCCTGGATGGAGGCGGGCATCTGCAGTTCGTAAAAGCCGAACATGGACAGGGACAGCAGCACAAACACCGCTGCGAAGCTGCCCAGAATCCAGGGGTTCTGGAAAGTCGCCTGCAGGTTTTCGCCCAGCATGCCGGCGAGAACCCCGGCAACGGTATAGGTCAGCGCCATCGCCAGCACATACACGGTGGACATGGTAAAGGCGCGACCGGTGGTAATTTTGTCCCCCTGGCCAATGATGATGCTCGAGAGGATCGGGATCATCGGGAACACGCAGGGCGTGAAGGCCAGCAGCAGGCCGAAGCCGAAGAAGGTCAGAATGACCAGTACGCCACCCTGCTGCAGGGAGGAGGCGATCGTATCCTGTTCGGACATCGGCGGAACCTGGCCGGCGGTTTCGCTCTGCTGGGAGGTGGTACCGGCATCGCCCGGGGCGGCGCCTTCGGTGATGCTGTCGGTGGCGGGCAGATTAAAGCTTGCGCTCTTGCGAATCGGGGGATAGCAGATGCCGAGTTTCTCTGCGCAGCCCTGATAAACGATGCCGACTACAACCTCGCCGGCCGCCTTGCTGCTGCGCTGCAGCGGAATGTCGATGCTGACCTCACCCTCGAAGACCTGGATGCGCCCGAAGAATTCGTCTTCCTTGGATTTGCCCTCGGGCAGTTGCACCGCGCCGATGCGGGCCTCGCCCTGCTTGACCGAGAACTCGAACTTGTCCCGATAGACATAATGATCCGGGGCGATCTGCAGGTTGGCGCGCACGGTATTGGCATCGACCAGCTCGGTGCTGAAGACAAAGGCCTGATCCGGCGCCAGTACCTCGTCATCGCCCTGGTTCAGGCCAAGATCCTCGTTCAGGGACTGGAACGTGCGCTTGTCGCCGTCGGCAGCCGTGCCGCTGGCTTGCAGACTGACGGTCTGGCGATGCGGGGGATAACAGACGCCAAGATCGGCGCAGCCCTGGGAGTGGGCGGTCAGCTCAAACGAACCGCTGCCGGAAAGAATGGGAATGGTGACCGGGACGCTGCCGCGGTAGATTTCGACCTTGCCGAAGAACTCGTCATCTTTGACCTTGCCCGCGGGCAGTTCCGGTTCACCCAGTTCGATATCCGGGTTGTCGGTTTCAAAGCGGATCTTGCCGCGATACAGATAATAGTTGTCGGCCACATCCCAGCGCGCCTGGATCGCATCCCCCTTGACCTCTGCCTGGAAGGCAAACGCCTTGTCCGGCTCCAGCAGCTCCTCTTCGGCGACAGCGGAAAAAGCAAACAGAAATAACAGGCCAGCAAACAGTTTTTTAATCATCATTATTCCAGTGCGTTATCAATCCAGTGCAGGTAATCCTGCAATCCTCCGTCTAGAGAGACCCTGAGAATTTCCGGAAGTTCATACGGATGGTGTTGTTGAATTGTCTCTTCGACCCGCGCATAGTGGTCCTGCCGGGTTTTAATAATCAGCAGAACCTCGGCATCGCGCTCGACTTTGCCCTGCCATTCGTAGACCGACTCGAGGCCCGGCACGATATTGACGCAGGCCGCCAAGCGCTGTCCGACCAGCTGATCGGCCAGTTTTCGTGCGGTGTCGGTATCGGGGCAGGTACACAGTACCAGGCTTTGGGGCAGTTCGCTCATGCCCTGCAAGATACCAGCCCGCCGCACAGCTGGCAAAGCGTCAAGCTGTTACAATAGCACCAATACACATGCTGATTAAGGACGCCGCCGTTGTTCCGTTTATTCCTGCTTTTGTTTATTGCCATCCCGCTGATTGAAATTTATTTTCTCATCCAGATCGGCGAGGTGATCGGCGCCTGGCCCACCATCCTGCTGGTGGTACTGACCGCGGTGATCGGGGTCGGCCTGTTGCGCTGGCAGGGCTTTTCCACCCTGATGCGCTTTCAGACGGAACTGGCCCGGGGGCAGGTGCCAGCCCTGCCGCTGCTTGAGGGGCTGTTGCTGGTGGTGGCCGGGGCGCTGCTGCTGACCCCGGGGTTTGTCACCGACACCGTCGGCTTCATTCTGCTGATCCCGCCCCTGCGCCAGGGACTGATCCGCTGGGCCATCCAGCGCGGCGTGATTCGCACCGGTCCGCCGGGCGGTGGCCCCGGCCAGTCCGGCGGCGGGCCGCGCACCATCGAAGGCGAATTTCAGCGTCGGGACGACGACTGACCTTGAATTTCCCAATAATCCCCCTATCAAGGCATTGCTCTTGACAGTCGAGCAGTGACCGCTATTATTAGCACTCGTCGGTAGAGAGTGCTAACAGACCGACTGAAATTCCCGCCCGGGCAGACCTTCTGCCTGGGCAACTGTTTGAAATCAAAGAAATCAATAACATCCAGGAGAAGCTGAGAATGAAAATCCGTCCTTTGCATGACCGCGTGATTATTCGTCGCATGGAAGAAGAACGTACCACGGCCGGCGGCATCGTCATTCCCGATTCGGCCACCGAAAAACCGAGTCAGGGTGAAGTCATCGCCGTAGGTAACGGCAAGATTCTGGACAGCGGCGAAGTCCGCGCGCTGGACGTCAAAGTGGGCGACAAGGTGCTGTTCGGCAAGTATGCCGGCAACGAAGTCAAACTCGATGACGAGGAACTGCTCGTCATGCGCGAAGAAGACATTATGGGTGTGGTTGAAGCCTGATTCGGCGTTCAACCCGTCAACATCGATAGCTTATCTATATTAAGAGATAGTGAGGAAGGAACATGAGTGCAAAAGAATTGAAATTTGGTGACGACGCGCGTCATAAAATGCTCAAGGGTGTCAATACCCTGGCCAATGCCGTCAAGGTGACCCTGGGTCCCAAGGGTCGTAACGTGGTGCTCGAAAAGAGCTTCGGCGCCCCGACCATTACCAAGGACGGCGTCTCCGTGGCCAAGGAGATCGAGCTGACCGACAAGTTCGAAAACATGGGCGCGCAGATGGTCAAGGAAGTCTCTTCGCAGACCTCCGACGTCGCCGGTGACGGTACCACCACCGCGACCGTGCTGGCCCAGTCCATTCTGACCGAAGGCATGAAGGCCGTGGCCGCCGGCATGAACCCGATGGATCTCAAGCGCGGCATCGACAAAGGCACCGCTGCGGCAGTCGAACAGCTGAAAAAACTGTCCAAGCCCTGTGCCGACGACAATGCCATCGCCCAGGTGGGTACCATTTCCGCCAACTCCGATCAGGAAGTGGGTGACATCATTGCCCAGGCCATGGGCAAGGTCGGCAAGGAAGGCGTTATCACTGTCGAAGAAGGCACCGGTCTGGAGAACGAACTGGACGTGGTCGAAGGGATGCAGTTCGACCGCGGTTACCTGTCGCCCTACTTCGTCAACAACCAGCAGAGTATGACCGCCGAGCTGGAAGAGCCGTACATCCTGCTGCACGACAAGAAGATCTCCAACATTCGCGAACTGCTGCCCGTGCTCGAAGGTGTCGCCAAGGCCGGCAAGCCGCTGCTGATCGTCGCCGAAGACATCGAAGGCGAGGCCCTGGCCACGCTGGTCATCAACAACATGCGTGGTATCGTCAAGGTCGCCGCGGTCAAGGCCCCGGGCTTTGGCGAGCGTCGCAAGGCCATGCTGCAGGACATCGCCGTTCTGACCGGCGGTACCGTGATCTCCGAAGAAGTCGGTCTGCAGCTGGAAAAAGCCTCCGTTGAAGATCTGGGTCAGGCGAAGAAGATCACTGTCTCCAAGGATGAAACCACCGTCATCGACGGCGCCGGTCCCCAGCACGACATCGAAGGCCGGGTCACCCAGATCCGTGCCCAGATCGAGGAAGCGAGTTCCGACTATGATAAGGAAAAACTGCAGGAACGCGTCGCCAAGCTGGCCGGCGGTGTGGCGGTCATCAAGGTCGGTGCCGCCAGTGAAATGGAAATGAAAGAGAAAAAAGCCCGCGTGGAAGACGCCCTGCACGCCACCCGCGCCGCGGTGGAAGAAGGTGTCGTTCCCGGTGGTGGCGTCGCCCTGCTGCGTGCCCGTACCGGTATCGATGGCCTGACCGGTGACAATCACGATCAGGACGTGGGTATCAACATCCTGCGCCGGGCCATGGAAGAGCCGCTGCGTCAGATCGTGACCAACACCGGTGAGGAAGCCTCCGTGGTCTGCAACAAGGTGGAAGAAGGCAAGGATAACTT
Organism: Thiohalophilus sp.; assembly: GCF_034522235.1. Lineage (NCBI taxonomy): Bacteria > Pseudomonadati > Pseudomonadota > Gammaproteobacteria > Thiohalomonadales > Thiohalophilaceae > Thiohalophilus > Thiohalophilus sp. The sequence goes on from NZ_JAXHLN010000002.1 coordinate 246,070, forward strand.
CGGTTACAACGCCGCCACCGGGGAATACGGTGACATGATCAAGATGGGGATTCTGGACCCGACCAAGGTGAGCCGGATTGCCCTGCAGAACGCCGCCTCGGTCTCCGGCCTGATGATCACCACCGAAGCCATGATCGCCGACAAGCCTGACGAAGACGGCGGTGCCGGTGCCGGTGCCGGTGGTGGGATGGGCGACATGGGCATGGGCGGTATGGGCGGCATGATGTAACCGACTGCCTTAACCGTTCAGGCAAAACAAAAAGCCCCGCCAGAAATGGCGGGGCTTTTTTATTTGCCTGTCGTAAATACTCATTATTCCAATGTCAGTGGAATTAACGCGGAGGGCGCAGAGGCGCGGAGTCGCAGAGAAAAGCAAAATGGTATTCATTGGTTAAACCGAGATGGGGGATCAAATGTATCGGATTCAGCTATGCCATGCAGCGTCGTTTTGGAATTGGTGTTGCTGAAATTTATCCTGAATCAATGGCACACTGCGAAAACGTAAAACAATATTTTTATATACTCTGCGACTCCGCGCCTCTGCGTCCTCCGCGATTTTTTCCCAGTGAAATTTTCCCAGTGAAGTTTTTCCAGTGCAGGAAACAAGAGAACTGTTGTGACGCCAGGCGGTTTTGGTCATAGTATCCGGCACACCCATCAGGTTTTTATCAATGACTAACAACGTCGATCAGGCTATTTCGAAGTTACCCGGGCCGCTGGCCGAACAGGTCACGCGCTGGTGGGCGGAGTTTGCCCCGCAGCAGGGCGATACCGCGCTGGACGAGTCGGTTGCGGAATCACTGCCGGCGGTCTGGGCGGGGAGTGAATACGTTGCGCGCCAGTGTCTGCGTCATCCCGAGGAGTTTCCTGGCTTGCAGCCGCGGTTGTTGCAGTCGGCCGATCGGGAGCAACTCGCCGGGCAATGGCAATCGGTGGTCGATACGGTTGAGGATGAAGCCGGTCTGATGCATACCCTGCGCCGGTTTCGCCATCGCGAGATGGTGCGCATTCTGTGGCGGGATCTGGCCGGCTGGGCCGAGCTGGAGGAGACCTGCCGGGATCTGACCTGGCTGGCACAGACCTGTATTGACGGGGCGTTGAACTGGTTATATCCGCGCTTTTGTGATCAGTATGGCACCCCCTGTTATGAAGACGGCTCACCCATGAACCTGGTGGTACTGGGCATGGGCAAGCTGGGGGCCTGGGAACTGAATGTCTCCTCCGATATCGATCTCATTTTTTCCTTCGCCGATGAGGGCGAGACCCGGGGCGAGGGGCGCACCCTCAGCCACGGCGAGTTTTTCATTAAACTCGGCCAGAAGCTGATCGCCGTGCTGGATCAACAGACCCCGGAAGGGTTTGTGTTCCGGGTCGATATGCGCCTGCGCCCGTTCGGCGACGGCGGACCGCTGGTCACCAGCTTCGATGCGCTGGAAACCTATTACCAGGCCCACGGTCGCGAGTGGGAACGCTATGCCATGATCAAGGCGCGGGTGGTGGCCGGCGATCAGGCCGCCGGTGAAGAGCTGATGAGCATGTTGCATCCGTTCGTCTATCGCCGTTATCTCGATTACGGCGCCTACGAGTCCCTGCGCGATATGAAAGGCATGATTGCCAAGCAGGTCAGACGCAAGGGGCTGGAGCAGAATGTGAAGCTCGGACTGGGCGGCATTCGCGAGATCGAGTTTATCGCCCAGGTGTTTCAGTTAATCCGCGGCGGCCGGGATCCGGCGCTGCAGGAGCGGCAGGTGTTATTGGTGTTGCCGCTGCTGCAGGAAATGGATGTGTTGCCCGAGTTCGTGGTGCGCGAACTGGCGGCGGGTTACCGGTTTTTGCGCGATGTAGAGCACCGCCTGCAGGGCTATCTGGATCAGCAGACCCATGATTTGCCCGAGGAGGAATACCCGCGCCTGCGTCTGGCCCACAGCATGGGCTTCGAGAACTGGCAGACGTTTTTTGCCGAGCTGGAGCACCACCGCCAGCACGTGCATAACCATTTCGATCAGGTCTTCGCCGCGCCGCAGAACGTCGAGGATGAAAACGAGAACATTTTCTACGATCTGTGGCACGGGAATCTGGACGACGAGCCGGCCGGGCATGCCCTGGAAGAGGCCGGTTATCAGCAGCCACAGACGATCCTGCAACGGGTCGGCGAGTTGCGCGACAGCCGGCTTTATCATTCGCTGAGCACCAACGGCAAAAGCCGGCTGGATCGATTGATGCCGTTGCTGATCGGTGCCGCGGGCCAGGCCGACGATCCCGACCTCACTTTCGAGCGGGTGCTGGAGATCGTGCGTACCATCGCCCGGCGCAGCGTCTATCTGGCCCTGCTGGTGGAGAACCCGCTGGTGCTCTCGCAGCTGGTCAAGCTGTGCCAGGCCAGCCCCTGGCTGTCGCGTTATCTGTCCCGTTATCCGCTGTTGCTTGATGAACTGATGGACGTGCGCAGTCTCTATGCGCCACCGGCCAAAACCGAGCTGGCGGCGGAACTGGCCAGCGAACTGGCCCCGCTCGAGCCCGACGATCACGAGCAGGCGATGGAGGCGCTGCGCCACTTCAAACACACCAACGTGCTGCGCGTGGTAGCGGCGGATGTCTCGGATGTGCTGCCGCTGATGAAAGTCAGCGATCACCTCTCCTGGATCGCCGAGGTGATTCTCGAAGAGGCGTTGCAGCAGGCGTGGCGGCATCTGAGTGAGCGCCACGGCCAGCCGGTCGCCAGCCGCCAAAGCGGCGAGAAGGGCTTTGCGGTGATCGCCTACGGCAAGCTGGGCGGTTATGAGCTGGGCTACGGGTCGGATCTGGATCTGGTCTTTTTGCACGCCAGCGAGGATCAAAACGAGATGACCGACGGCCCCCAGCCGCTGGCGGTGCCGGTGTTTTATGCCCGGCTCGGCCAGCGACTGATCCATATTCTCACCACCCATACCCCGGCCGGCGTGCTCTATGACGCCGATCTGCGCCTGCGTCCCGACGGCGCCTCGGGCATGCTGGTCAGCAATCTCACCTCTTTTGAAGGCTATCAACTCAACAAGGCCTGGTTATGGGAGCACCAGGCCCTGGTGCGGGCCCGCGGCGTGGCCGGGGATCACGACATCATCGACCGCTTTGGCACGGTGCGCCAGACCGTGCTCGGACGGGAACGGGATCTGGGGGAACTGCGCGCCGAGGTCGTCAAAATGCGCCAGCGCATGCGCACCGAACTGGCCAAAAAAGCGCCCGGCTGTGTGGATATCAAACAGGGCGAGGGCGGCATGGTCGATATCGAATTTCTGGTCCAGTACTACGTCCTCGGCTACGCCCACCAGTATCCCGAACTGCTGACCTGGACCGACAACATCCGCATCCTCGACACCCTGGCCGGGACCGGCCTGCTGGCCGCGACCGACACCGAACAACTCAAGGACGCCTACCGTGCCTACCGTGACCGGAGTCACCGTCAGGCCCTGCAGGAACAAAAAGCCCTCGCTTCCGAGGCAGAGTTTGATCAGTATCTCGCTGAAGTACGCCGCATCTGGAACGAGGTGTTGGGTGGCAGTGGCTAGTTACTGGGTGACCAGGACCCGGGATTATATGGGACGGAAAGTTTACGTCCCGACCAACGACGCTATATTTTTGCCAACCAGCTTTCAGCCAGGTTTTTCTTTCTTTACATAGCGCGAGGTGTAACCTACTGCAAGAGTAAGGACGGCAAGAAACTGGAAGTCAAGAATCGTAAAGCGTGATTGAGTTACGTTGGAAAAAAGGAATATCAGAAGAACGGAAACTGTCGCGGCAATGATGTCTTTGGGTAACAGGTTATGCCTGTAAGCGATGATCATTTGTCGAAGCACAAATAGCAAGATCAAAGCCAGCATAATGGCACCCACGAGCCCAAGTTGGGCCAGAATAGTAATGTAGGCATTATGCAAGTGCGGGTGTCTTGCCAGTTTTTTACTCTGGCGTTTATCGAGTGGGTCTGTAAACTCCCTGGATTTAAAATGTTTTGTGGAGACTGTAAATTAAATTGTGTAACTGCTCAAAGTCCCATACCCTTGATAATAAAGGAGAAGACACATGAGCAGAAGAACAAAAACCAAAACCGATCTCGACCCGCAGCTTGAAGAACTGGTCAAGGCAGTCAAAACGCCAGAACAGCTTGCCGCATTGACCCAGCAGCTTCAGCAAAAAGCCTTTGAGGCCATGCTCGAAGGCGAGATGACTGACCATCTCGGCTATCCCAAGCACGCCACAGCCGGCCACAACACCGGCAACAGCCGTAACGGGTATAGCGCCAAAACCCTCAAAGGCGAACAGGGCGCACTGACCCTCGATGTGCCTCGAGACCGTAACGGCGAGTTTGAGCCGCTCATTATTCCCAAGGGGCAGACGCGTCTGCCGATGTTCAACGATAAAATCCTGGCGCTCTACAGTCGGGGCATGAGTACCCGCGATATCGTTGCCATGCTACTAGAGCTCTACGGCGTCGAGGTTTCCCCTACGCTCATCTCCCAGGTCACCGCGCAGGTGATTGAGGAAGTGCAGCAGTGGCAGTGCCGACCGCTGGACGAGATCTATCCCATCGTCTATCTGGACTGCATCCACATCAAGATCCGCCAGGACAAGCGGGTCAGCAACAAGGCCATCTATCTGGCGCTGGGTATCAACCTGGACGGCCAGAAAGAACTGCTGGGGCTCTGGCTCAATGAGAACGAGGGGGCTAAGTTCTGGTTGTCCGTGTTGACCGAACTCCAGCAGCGGGGTGTCCGGGATATCTTTATCGCCGCCGTGGACGGTCTGACCGGCTTCCCCGAGGCGATCAATACCGTCTACCCCAAAACAAAAATCCAGCTGTGTATCGTCCACATGGTGCGCAACTCGCTGAAGTTCGTGGCCTGGAAACAGCGCAAGGCGGTCGCCGCGGATTTGAAAAAGATCTACACCTCCCTGACGGTGGCCGAAGCCGAGCAGGAGCTCGACGCCTTTGCGGCTCGCTGGGATGATCAGTTCCCGTCGATCAGTGCCAGCTGGCGGCGACACTGGCCCAACCTGATTACCCTGTTCGACTATCCGGATGACATCCGTCGGGTGATCTACACGACCAACGCCATCGAATCACTGAACAGCGTGATCCGCAAGGCGGTCAAAAATCGCAAGGTTTTCCCTAACGATGAATCCGCCCTCAAGGTCGTCTACCTGGCCATCCAGGCGGCATCGAAAAAATGGACCATGCCCATTCACCATTGGAAGAACGCGCTCAATCGCTTTATGATTGAATTCCCGGACAGAATGCCGGAGCAGTTCTAAGCGGGCAGTTACACAGAATTATTTACAGTCTCGTTTTGTGATCTCGGTTCCCGGGCCCCAGCCGAATAAAGGTCGTTCCAGCCAGCGTTTCAATCCGTAATTCCAAAGATGCAGGCGAATACCCACGGAGCCTCTCAGGGGTATTTCGTTAATAGACGCGCCTTCCATGAGAAGTGAGATGGTTTTCTCCTCATTGTGTACTCTATTTTGTACTAAGGTGCTGTTCTGCACGATCAGTAAAATCAATATTATTCCCAGGCTGCTATACAAGAGTAGATTTTTTGCCAGAGATCGAGGCAAAAAAAGCATAGCTAAAGCAATCACTACGGCAATCGCCAGCCAGGTTCCGCGAAATGCAGTGGTGATCTGAATCTGGATTAGGACAATTATTGCAGCGAACCACGTGAGTATAATTAATGCTCTTGCTGCAGTGGGAGCCGGATATTTCAATACTCTTGGTGTGAATATCAACATCGCGGCAATAGATGCGGCGGATATGATAGTGGAAAAACCGAGGGTATAGGCGAACCCTGTTCGCTGACTTTTTAACATCCGGGTAATGTCAGTTGCTTCCGTATCAATTAAAAGTTTGGCGAACAGACCAAGCAGGGCCAGAGCAAGGCACCAGAAAATTACACGGGGTTCGCCGCGCATCCACCAGGCCAGGATTAAAAACACGATCAGACGTCCCCAGTTGCGCGCCTCTGTCCACTGGGCCTCGCTGGTTTGCGGAAACTCGAGGGCGCTTGTATAGGCGTGGAGTACCAGATAGAGAACAAACAATGCAACGGTCCAGGCCATGGGGTCGAACTTGTAATCGTTCCAGACCTCGCGAGCGCAAAAGCCCATGGCGATGAGCATCAGTAAAAGACCGAGCACCCCGCCGGCTTTATCATAAAACGCGGAGAAGGCAAAGACATACAGCCCGGCCAGTCCGATCTGTCTGATACGTGTTGATGATGGTGCGATGGATTCCATGCTTTCCTTTACTACAGATCAATTTATATGAGCATAGTGACGCTGAATTTTCTCATGCAGGGGCTGCAGAGCATTTTTCCAGTTCAGGTGTTTTTCAGCATAGTCTCTGGCACAAACTGACATTGACTCGAGCTTCTCGGAGTCTTGCATTAGCTGTTCTAGCTTTTGGGCGAGATCATTGTCGTTTTTAATGCTGAACATGACGCCGTTTCTCCCTTCATCTACCAGATCCTGTACCGAAGGGATGGTTTCCGTGGCTGCAATGGCATTGCCAAAATAGAGTGCTTCAACCAGTACATTGCCAAAAGATTCGATACGCGAAGGCAGGCAGAATATTCTGGCACGACTGTAAAAGTTATAGAGTTCTGCCTTGGACTGGATATGTTCGTGAAATTCCATGCGCTCTTCCAGTTCGGGATGTTCGCGTACAAACGCTTCGCGAAAGTGGTGGAAGCCGTTTGTTTGTGAACCGATAAAGATAAACCGCCAGTCATCGGGGAGCTGCATTTTTGCAATGCTGCGAACGAGATGCTCGGTATTTTTCTGGTGACTGCCCATTCGGGCAACGTGAAGAACGATATTTTCTTTTTCCGCAAACGTTCTTTCCTGAACTGACAGGCCTTTGACAATGTCAGGGTCGAAGCCACAGGGGATGAGCAATTTCTTGTCTTCGCTCACCTGTTTGTTGTGTTGATAAGGCAGGCTGCTTTCAAAGGAAACCGCGTTGCATTTTTTCAAAAAGAGTTTACCCAGCGTGCGCATGTAGTATTTGTAAGGGAAAAACGCATTTTCGACGTAAAAATTAAATGCCGGGAGCGCCGTGTCGGCCTTGACGTAAAGAAATCCCCTGGGGTTAAACAGTTTGTAGATGAGGCCGTAATAAATAGGGCGCTTTTTAACATTATAAACCATCAGTACGTCGATTTTTCCGGCGTTTCTGGCCAGGTACCAGAAGAAGGGCGGTTTGAACTTTTTTGAAAAAAAATGACGCAGAAACCGAATCTTCAAGCCTTTCAGCTCATTATCCAGATAGCTGTACTCGCCGTTCTTATAGGTGACAACTTCGGCGTCGTAACCGTAATGTTTGTAGAGCGTATACGGAATCATCCCGTGAGGCTGCATCAAACGGACGTTGTCAATCACCTCGCAGGCGATCACAAATTTGAGTTTCTTTGACATCAACTTACCGGAATCCGGGTGCTCTAATATTTAAGGAGACGATTATAAGGGAAAACAGGTTTCGGCTGGGGGCTGAAATCGCCACTTGTATCACAGCGCGGGACAATGTGGGTTCGACAGCGGGTCGGGGAGTACACCAAATTTTATCCATTTTTGTCCGTCGGGTGTTTGCGTATTTTTTATGCTCCGCCCGGCAGACCGGAAAGACTTGTGGAGCCGGATCGTGCCCCCCTCGGGCCCGGGCGGGGAATGACGCGAATCCCGCTGCTGCAGGGAGGCGCCTGTGCGGGTTCGGGTTGTCCGGAGCCCCGGAGCGAACGACAACGCGGCGATTTTCGCATAGAATAGCCCTCTTTGAGTCGATTTTTCAGAGGAGTAGTGCGGTATGTCGATGGCCGAGCGTGACGGTGTCATCTGGTTCGATGGTGAAATGGTCCCCTGGCGGGAGGCCCAGGTGCATGTGCTGACCCATACCCTGCATTACGGCATGGGGGTGTTCGAGGGTCTGCGTGCCTACAAGGCGGACCAGGGTACGGCTATTTTCCGCCTGCAGGAGCACACCGACCGGCTGTTTCGTTCCGCGCATATCCTTAACATGAAGATCCGCTTCGACAAGGAAACCCTCAACGCCGCCCAGCTGGCGGTGGTGCGCGAAAACGGCCTCGAATCGGCCTATATCCGCCCGATGTGTTTCTACGGTGCCGAAGGCATGGGCCTGCGCGCCGACAACCTGCAGGTCCACACTATCGTCGCGGCCTGGGAGTGGGGCTCCTATCTGGGGGCCGAGGGGATGGAGAAGGGCATTCGCATCCGCACCTCCTCGTTTACCCGCCACCATGTCAACGTCACCATGTGCCGGGCCAAGGCCAACGGCAACTACATGAACTCGATGATGGCCCTGCAGGAGGCCGTCCGCGACGGCTACGACGAGGCGCTGCTGCTGGATGTGGACGGTTTCGTGGCAGAGGGCAGCGGCGAGAACTTCTTTCTGGTGCGCAACGGCGTGATCTATACACCCGAACTGACCTCGGCACTGGAGGGCATCACCCGCGATACCCTTTTGCACCTGGCACGGGATCTGGGTTACGAGGTGCGTGAAAAGCGCATCACCCGCGATGAGGTCTACGTGGCCGACGAGGCCTTTTTCACCGGTAGCGCGGCCGAGGTTACGCCGATCCGGGAACTGGACGGGCGGCACATCGGTTCGGGCGTGCGGGGGCCGGTGACCGAGCAGTTACAGCGCCACTATTTCGATCTGGTCCACGGTCGTGTCGACAAGTACACAGACTGGCTGGCCTACGTAAAATAAAATTAAAATCCGCGAGGAGGCGAAGGCAGTGACCCAGAAAGCGAAACAGCAATCCCCGGCAACCCGTAAACCGGTGCAGGCCAATGCGGCCAGCCGCTATGAAGTGACCCGTGCGGATCTGCCGCTGCACTGTCCGATGGACAACATGACCCTGTGGGACTCGCACCCGCGGGTTTATCTGCCCATCGAGGAGCAGGGCGGCGAAGCCAAATGCCCCTATTGCGGCGCCATTTATATTCTCAAGGATATGTGACTCCCGGCCCCGGCCGGCAAGCCCATGATGAAACCTCAATTACCCCAGTTTGAACAGGCCCGGGTGCTGGTGGTCGGCGATCTGATGCTGGACCGCTACTGGCATGGCGACACCTCGCGCATTTCGCCCGAGGCGCCGGTGCCGGTGGTGCGGGTCGGCCAGTCGGAGGAGCGGGCCGGCGGTGCCGGAAACGTGGCGCTTAATATCGCCTCGCTCGGCGGCGGTGTGGCGTTGCACGGACTGACCGGCGACGATGAAGCGTGTGCCAGCCTGGAGACGATCCTGACCGCCAATGGCGTCAGCTGTCACCTGACCCGGCTGCCGGGGCTGGCGACGATCACCAAGCTGCGGGTTCTGAGCCGTCATCAACAGCTGATTCGCCTCGATTTTGAGGACGGCTTCGAGCCGCAGCACAGTGACAAGCTGCTCGGGCGGTATACCGATTCGCTGGCGCAGTGCGATATCGTGGTGCTTTCCGATTACGGCAAGGGCACCCTGGGGAGCATGCAAGCGTTGATACAACAGGCCCGCGAGGCCGGCAAGCCGGTGATCGTCGATCCCAAGGGCCACGATTTTGGTAAATACCGCGGGGCCAGCGTGATTACCCCCAATATGTCGGAATTCGAAGGCGTCGTCGGCCCTTGCCGCACTGACGAGGAGCTGGTGCAAAAAGGCCAGCGCCTGATTCAGGAGCTGGCGCTCGAGGCCCTGCTGATCACCCGCAGCGAACGGGGTATGACCCTGCTGCAAAAAGAGAAGGCGGCGATCCATCTGCCGACCCACGCCCGGGAAGTGTTCGATGTCACCGGTGCCGGGGATACGGTGGTATCAGTGTTGGCCGCCGCCCTGGCCGCCGGCGACAATCTGGCCGAGGCCACCGCGCTGTCGAACATCGCCGCCGGCATCGTGGTCAGCAAGCTGGGCACGGCGACCGTGAGTGTGGCGGAGATCCGCCGCGCGATCCGGGAGCAACACGAGCTGCCGCGCGGGGTCATGGAAGAGGACGAATTGTTGCGCCAGATTAACGAGGCCAAGGAGCACGGCGAGACGATCGTGATGACCAACGGCTGTTTCGACATTCTGCATGCCGGCCATGTGACTTACCTGGAACAGGCCCGTGAGCTGGGCGACCGACTGGTAGTGGCCGTCAACGACGACAAATCCGTGCAGCGCCTGAAGGGCGCGGACAGGCCGGTCAACTCGCTGGACAAGCGCATGCGTATGCTGGCGGCGCTGGAGTGCGTCGACTGGGTAGTGCCGTTTTACGACGACACGCCCACCAAACTGATTTGCAAACTGCTGCCCCAGCTTCTGGTCAAGGGCGGGGATACGGATCCGGACAACATTCCCGGCAGTCAGTGCGTGCGCGACGCCGGCGGTGAGGTCAGGCTGCTGGGCTACGAGGAGGGGCTCTCCACCACGGGGATCATCGGCGCGATTCGCGAATCGGAACAAAAGACCAACAAACCGGATCAGGGATGAGCGAACAAGGCCAGGTCCTGGATGTCGATGTGAGCGTGATCGGCGGCGGTATTGCCGGGTTGTGGTTGCTGGCGCGCCTGCGCCAGCAGGGCTATCAGGCCGTCCTTCTGGAAAGTCGTGCCCTGGGGGCCGGGCAGACCCGGTACGCCCAGGGCATTATTCACGGCGGCACCAAGTATGCCCTGCGCGGTAAATTGACCGACTCCTCCCGCGCCGTTGCCCGCATGCCGCAAATCTGGCGCGACTGTTTGCACGGCGCCGGCGAAGTCGATCTGGGTCAGGCACAGGTCCTCTCGCAACACCAGTATCTGTGGTCGAGTGCCTCCCTGACTTCCCGGCTGGCCGGGTTTTTCGCCAGTCGCGTGATGCAAAGTCGGACCCGGGGGCTGAACAGGGCGCAATGGCCGGTGCTGTTTCAGGACCGGGCGTTCAGGGGACAGGTCTACCGGCTGGATGAGCCGGTGCTGGATACCCTGAGCGTGATCCGCGCGCTGGCCGGGCCGCATCGCGCCGCGCTGGTGCATGTCGATCCGGCCTCGCTGAAATTCGATCGGGAATCGGGCGCGCTGCGGTTTACGACGGTCGATGGGGCCAACTGGCAGCTGCGTGCGCAACGGATTGTGCTGGGCGCGGGCGAGGGGAATGCCGGGTTGCTGCAACAGGCCGGCTATACCCAACCCGCCATGCAACGTCGAGCGCTGAAAATGGTGATGCTGCGCGGCGGTCTGCCGCAACCGCTGTTTGCCCATTGCGTGGATGCCAACGTTAATCCGCGCCTGACCATCACCAGCCATCGCGATGCGCACGGCGAGGTTGTCTGGTATCTGGGCGGCCAACTGGCGGAGCAGGGCGTTGGACGCAGCGATTCCGACCAGATCGTGGCGGCCCGTAAAGAGCTGCAGGCGCTGTTGCCGTGGGTGGATTTCTCCCGCAGCGAATGGGCGACCCTGGATATCGATCGCGCGGAGCCCCGCCAGCCGGGCGGTAAACGACCGGACAATGTCTTTGTGCACGAACAGGATGCGATAGTGACGATATGGCCGACCAAGCTGGCCCTGGCGCCGGTGCTGACGGCGGCAGTGCTCGATGCCCTGGAATCAGGGGGGATCGCGCCGCGCGGGCAGTCACCGCTGCCGCCCTGGCCACAGCCCCCTTATGCGGTGCTGCCATGGCAAGAGGAGGAGCGATGGAAATCAGGGCACTAGGCTCAACCGGCATCGCTATCAGTGTGCTGGGCCTGGGGACGGTCAAGCTCGGTCGCGATCAGGCGGTCAAGTACCCCGGCGGCTTTACCATTCCGGATGACGGGCAGGTGCGCGACATTCTCGCCCTGACCCGCGAGCTGGGGATCAACTTTATCGATACCGCCCCGGCCTACGGCAACAGTGAGCAGCGGCTGGGCGCCTTGCTGCCGGATAAACATGACTGGGTCATCATGACCAAGGTTGGCGAGATTTTTGAAAACGGCGTCTCGCGCTTCGACTTTTCCGCCGCGCATACCCGCATGAGCGTGGAGCGCAGCCTGCAACGACTGGAACGCGACAGCCTGGATATCGTGCTGGTCCATTCCGATGGCAACGACATGGATATTATTCACAATCAGGACGCCCTGGCCGAGCTGGACAGGCTGAAGCAGGCGGGCCTGATTCGATCCTATGGCATGTCCACCAAGACCGCCGAAGGCGGGCGCTGGATCGTGGAGCATTGCGATGTGGTCATGGCCACCCTGAATCTGGCCGATGATCATGATCTGCCGGTGATTGCCCGCGCCCATGAGCTGGACAAGGGGGTGGTGGTGAAAAAAGGCTTGCAAAGCGGGCATGCCGACAAGTCCGCGGGCGGTCACGGCGTGGAGAAGGCGTTCGAACATGTCTTCAGCCATGCCGGCGTCAGCAGCATGATCGTCGGCACCATCAACCCGGAACATTTGTGCCAGAACGTCGAGATCACCCACCAGGTGCTCGAGCGATTGCACGAAAAAGGCCTGTGACAGATTCCACCCCGCACATTCTGGTCATCGGGCCGGCCTGGGTCGGCGACATGGTCATGGCCCAGAGCCTGTTCATGACCCTGAAGCAGACCCGCAACAATCCGCTGATCGACGTGGTCGCGCCGGCGTGGTCGCTGCCCCTGTTAGCCCGTATGCCCGAGGTCAATCAGGGTATTGCCCTGCCGGTAAAACACAAAGAGCTGGGGCTCGCCAGGCGCTGGAAGCTGGGCCGCAGCTTGAGGCGCATTGGCTATGATCAGGCCATTGTAGTGCCCCGTTCCTACAAGGCGGCGCTGGTCCCGTGGTTTGCGCGTATTCCGCGGCGCACCGGCTATCGGGGTGAAATGCGTTACGGCACGATCAACGACATGCGTCTGCTGGACAAGGCCGTGTTGTTTCAGACGGTCCAGCGCTATGTCGCACTGGGCCGCGAAGGTAACGCAACACAGGCGCCGGCGATCCCCGGGCCGTCCCTGCAGATCGATGCGAAGAATCAGCAAACGCTGCTGCACCGGTTCGGCCTCGATACCGATAAACCGGTTATTGCCATGATGCCGGGCGCCGAATACGGTCCGGCCAAGCGCTGGCCGACAGACTATTTCACCGAGCTGGCGAGACGTCTCGTCGAGCGGGGCAAACAGATCTGGGTACTGGGATCAGCAAAAGAAGTGGAACTGGGCGAACAGATTGCCGAAGTGGACGGGGTGACCAACCTGTGCGGTAAAACGGAACTGGTGGATGTGGTGGATCTGCTGGCGTTGTGCGATCAGGCAGTGAGCAACGATTCGGGGCTGATGCATGTCGCCTGTGCCAGCGGCACCAAAGTGATCGCCATTTATGGTTCTTCGGATCCGGCCTATACGCCGCCCCTGTCCGATACAGCACAGATCGTCTACAAGCACCTGGCGTGCAGCCCCTGTTTCAAGCGAACCTGTCCGCTGGGACATACCCATTGTCTGAAGATGATAAAGCCCGACGATGTGGCCGATTTGATAGAATAAGATGATGATTACCGCAACCATTATTACCCTGAACGAAGCGCAGAATATCCGCGATTGTATTCTGTCGGTTCAGCAGGTCTGTGATGAAGTCATTGTGGTGGATTCACTCAGCAGCGATAATACGGTCGACATCGCCCGAAGTCTCGGGGCAACAGTCTATCAGCAGGAGTATCTGGGTGATGGGCCGCAAAAAGCCTTCGGCGTCACCTATGCCAAAAACAGCTGGATTCTGAGTATCGACGCCGATGAACGACTCGAAGAGGACGCCGTAAGCGCCATCCGCAATCTCGATCTCGACAACAGCCGTTGTGACGGCTATTCGTTCAAACGTCGCAACTATGTCGGTCAACACTGGATCCGGGCGGCGGGGTTTTATCCCGACAGGGTCGTCAGACTCTATCATAAGGACCGTGCAGGCTATTTGCCCAAAAAGGCCCACTCCAGCGTGGCGGGAGACAATCTCTGTCAACTGAATGCCCATATCGAGCATTTCACCTATGAAAATTACACGCATTGGGTCGAGCGGATCAATGCCCTCAGCAGCCGCGACGCCTGGGCGATGTATCAACGCGGCGTGAAAGTGCACCGGTATACCCCATTCCTTCACGCCACGGCCGGGCTGATCAGAAAACTGGTGTTCAAGGGGGGTATTTTCCAGGGTCTGGACGGTTTGACGGTCGCGATAACCACGGCCTTTCATGGGTACATGAAGTACATCAAATTGCTGGAAATTCACCAGAGTTCGAAAACAGAAAAGGAATAAATCATGCGTCTCAGTAGCAACAGACAGCGGGAGCTCTGGTCCCTGTTAATCTTGGTGGTAGTCGCCGTTCTGGCGATTGCGACAAACAGTTTGCTTTTACCGGTACTGGTGGCGCTGTTTGTGTTGTTAGTCATGTTGAATGCCCAGGTAAAGTACTTTCGCCAGATGAAGGAAACACTGGGCAAGGTTCGCAGTGAAAGTCAGGCCGTCCCCGCGATGTATACATTTTTGCAGCCGAACAGGCTGTTGCCGGAATTCGGGCCGTTTACCCTCTCGGCACGCAAAACAACCGGCCTGATGGAGCTGGTTCTGGATGAGAAGCCCGGGATGATTGTTGAGCTTGGCAGCGGTGTCTCAACATTGATATCCGCCTATTGTCTGAAGAAAAACGGCAAAGGCAAGCTGATCTCGTTTGAACATGAAGCGCAGTTCGCCGAATATACTGAAGAGAATATTCGCAACCACGGGCTGTCGGGCTATGTTGAGGTGATCCATGCACCGCTTGTGGATGTTGAAATTGACGGCCATGTTTACCAGTGGTACCAGATCGATCCCGGCAAGATAAAAGACAATATCGACTTGCTTTTTATTGACGGCCCCGTCGGGCGGGAACAGAAAAATGCCCGTTATCCCGCCTTGCCTGTGCTGCGGGACAAGCTCAATCCAGGCGCGGTCATCCTGCTTGATGATGCCAACAGAAAGGATGAAAAAGCGATCCGCAAAATGTGGCTGCAGGAAAATCCGGGCATGAAAGAGTATAAAGGCTTCTTCAGGGAGGACATGTTTGCAGCACGAATGGCCGGAAAATGAGGCTGCTTGAACTTTGCCTCTCGCCGGATCTGGGTGGGCTGGAGTTATACGCGTATCGTTGCGCGCTCGAGCTGGACAAGACCGATGAGGTGCTCGGTGTCATTGACCCGCAGGGGAAGTTGCAGGGGTTTTTCGCGGAGCAAGGTTTAGCCTGGGTCGGGTTACAGTCGGGTTTCAAGCCGCTGCCGCTGATCACGGCTAAAAAGCTGGCGAAGATCATCGATCAGCACCGGATCGATGTGCTGCATGTCCATTGGGGCAAGGACCTGCCTCTGGCCGCCTGGGCCAGGACCCTCTCGCGCTCGAAGCCCAGAGTCGTGCATACCCGGCAAATGCAGATCACGCGTCCCAAAACGGATCGCTATCACCGGTTTATTTACAAAAATATGGATCTGATTCTGGCCATCACGCAACGCCTTGAGTCCGATCTGAAAAAATTCCTGCCGGCGCAAATGGAAAACCGGATCGTCACGCTCTACTACGGCGTCAAGTCGCCGCAGACGTTGATTGACCCGAACACACAGCAACAACTTCGCGAGGAGTTGAATGTGCCGGAGCAGGCATTTCTGGCCGGGATCTTCGGCCGGATTAAAGAGACCAAGGGCCAGTACCTGCTGATCGAGGCGATCAAAAAACTGCACAGCCAGGGCAAGACGGCTTATGGACTGATTGTCGGTCATCCGATGGAGCCCGCGTATCTTGAACAACTTAAACAGGCGGTGCGGGAATCAGGTCTGGATCCTTATATCCGCTTCATGGATTTTGTGAAGGAGCCACAACGCTGGATGCAGGTCTGCGATACGGTGATCCTGGCTTCGCAGGAGGAGACCTTTGGTCTGGTGCTGGCCGAAGCCATGCAGGCGGGGGTGGCCGTGATCGGCACCAACAGCGGCGGGGTGCCGGAAATTATCGAACACGGACACAGCGGTCTGCTGTTTGAGCCGGGCGACAGCGGGGCGCTGGCCGCACAACTGGCCAGCTTGCAGGACGACCCGCAAACAAGAGCGTCCCTGGCACAGGCCGGTCGCGAGCGCGCCGCACAGCTTTTCGATTACGCCGGCCACTTCCGTTTATTGCGCCAGCATATGCTGGATGTTCAGGGCTGAGGCGGGCCGTCGAGTTGCTCGAGAAAGTCGCCGATCGTTTTCGCCGCGGCATTGATATCGATGGCCCGCATGTCCTCGGCCTCGCTCTGTTCGGGCGGGGTGATGGCCAGGCGTCGCCCGGCACGGTTGAGGGTTTGCCAGCGTAACGGCGTGGCCGAGCGGCGTCGCGTATAAAAACCGACAGTCGGTCTGTCCAGCGCACCAGCAAGATGCAGCGGGCCGGTCGAGCCGGCAATAAAGGCATCGGCGAAGGCCAGATGCCGGGCAAAGTCCGTCAGTCCCCGATCGGAGAGATAGCGTGTATGGGGCACTCTGGCGATCAGTTCGGACACCTTCTCGACGCCCTGTTGTTCGCCGGGCCCGGCACTGAGCACAAAGTGCAGGGACGGGTTGGCGCTCAAGCGGGTAATCAATTCGGCATATTGTTCAGGACCGAGATTGTTGGCCGATCCGCCGGACCCCGGATGCACAAAGACCAGTTTCCTGTCCGCATCGATGGCATGTTCACGGGCAAATGCCTGTCTGAGCGAACTGATCTCTTGCGCGGGGAAACGCAGATAAGGCGGCCCGGGCTTTGGCGGGTTATGAATCCCCTGACTGGCAAGATACGCGAGCGCCAGATCGAGATTGTATTCATGTTCCGGCTTGAGGGATCGCGAGCGTCGTTGTGTAATTCGGTGATTATAAAAAACCTGGGCGAGTTTGGTGGCGGGGGCGAAACGCACGGGAATACCGGCGAGCCAGCCGAACAGTCCCACCCGGGTGGTTGAAAATAGTGTAATCAATGCCTGGTAGTCGGTGCGCCGGATCTGCCGGACAAACTCCCATTGGTCAGACAAGGTGGCCTGCTGACCGGGATCGAGGATAACCCGGTCAATCCAGGGGCTGGCCTCGGCTATCTCGCGGGTATAGGCGGGTACCAGTGCATGAAGTTCGCAATGTGGCAGGTTCTGTTTCAGGGCGGCGAATACCGGCAGGCTCAGCATAAAGTCACCGAGCTTGTCATTACGCACGATCAGAATCTTGCAGTTGGCGGTTGCGGGCATAGTTGCGTGGTCGGAGGAATAAAATATAATGGTACTTATCGGGAAGCGGACTGTAAAATGCTAAATCGCGTCAATGCCGGCGGTAGTTAAAGCCGGCAGACAAAATGAAATTTACCCAGCCAAGAAGCCGGCACCGGTCAAACTAAAACCTTACGACTCCCCGTAACTGCGCAGCAGGAGCAAAACCTTCGCTGCGGCCAATTCACCCGCGTCGGAATCAGCAGCCTGTAATGATCTTTTCCACTCTCAAGTCCGATAATCGGTACATTCTTTATGATAGCACCAGCTTCATCGATCCCGATGACATCTCCTTTGCCTCGTCAGACTGGGCGCAACGGGATGCTATCGTCGGGTTTGCCGAAGGACGGGGTACGACATTTTTTGTCAACTACCTGGGCCGCGATCTGGCGTTACGTCATTATCATCGCGGCGGATTGATCGCCCGCTGGTCACCGGATCATTATTTGTGGACCGGTCTGGCGTCGACCCGGGCCTGGAGAGAGCTCCGTCTGTTACAGAAGCTGTTTGAGAGTAATCTGCCGGTACCCCGGCCAATCGCCGCACAGGTGATTCGCCAGGGTTTGTTCTACACCGCCGACATCATGACCCGGCGCATCACCGGGGCACGCACAGTCGGCCAGTTGCTTGTCGCGGGGGAGCTGGACAAGGCGCAATGGGCGGCGATGGGCGCGGTTATCCGGCGCTTCCATGAGCACGGGGTCTATCACGCCGATCTCAACGCCAACAACATCATGCGCGATCCACAGGGGCAGTTTTATCTTATCGACTTCGACCGCGGGGCGATCAAACGCAAGCGTCGTCGCTGGCAGCAACGCAATCTGCAGCGCCTGCATCGCTCCCTGACCAAGCTCCAGGCCGCGCACGAAACCTTCCACTTCAGCGAGGCAAACTGGCAGGTCCTGCTGACAGGCTACAACCAGGCGTAAATTAGTTCTTAGTTCTTAGTTCTTAGTTCTTAGTTCTTAGTGCTGAGTGCTGAGTACTTGGCTTGAGCCACCCTGCGTGGAGTGATTGGGCCTATACCTCGTCACTCGTTACTCGGCCCTCGGAACTGTTCAGTACCGGACACAACTGCTGCAATTCATCCAGATAACGCTCGGCAATATCCTGATGCGCTTCGATAAACGCCTGTGCGCTGGTGCCCATCCGGGCTCTTTGTGAGCTGTCTTCCAGTAATGTCTTGATCGCCGTGTACAGTTCGCTCTGCTCGTTGATCTGGATGGCGCCGTCGGCGGCAAGCAGATCCCGGGCCTCGGCCCGGAAGTTATCCATATGGGATCCGAAGATCACCGCCTTGCCGGCGCGGGCCGCTTCCAGAATATTCTGCCCGCCATGCGCCTTGAAGCCCCCGCCCATGAGCACAAAGTCGGCACCGGCAATGAACTGATCCAGCTCGCCAAAGGTGTCGGCGATATAGATGTCGGTATCGGCCGTGACCGTCTCATCCCGGCTGCGCACCGCAATATTCAACGCGAACGGCTTGAGATCGTCCAGAATGTTGTTCAGCCGTTGTATATGGCGAGGCGCGATCACCAGCAACGGACGCGGGGCCTCGAGTTTCAGCCAGCTCTCGACGATCCAGTGCTCCTCACCGTCGCGAGTCGAGGCGGCCAGCACATAGGGCCGGCCCAGTTCCATCCCCGCGGCATGGCGGGTCGGGGTCGCTGCATATTTGATATTGCCCACCAGTTTGACTTTGCGCGGCCCCGCTAGTGTTTTGAAGTGCTGCCGATCTTCTTCTGAGCGCGCCAGGACAAAATAACAATAGAGCAGGGTCTGCTTCAGGCAACGGCGTATCCACTGCGGTGCTTCGATGGTGCGCCGGGAGAGCCGGCCGTTGATGATGATGTTGCGAATCCCGTGCTGAAAACAGTATTCATACAGATTGGGCCACAACTCGGTCTCCATGATCAGCAGACAGGTCGGTTGAACACGTTGCATGTGGCGGTTGACGGCCCATTGCCAGTCGATGGGCAGGTAACTGTAGCGCACGCTGTCGCCGAGCCGTTTTTGCGCCAGAGCCCGGCTGCTCGGCGTGTTCATGCTCACCAGCAGTTGCCGATCGGGATATTCTGATTGCAGCAATTGAATCAGCGGCAGCGCGGCGTTGAACTCGCCGATGGAGGCGGCATGCAGTTGTATGTCCGCCCTGATATCCGTTGCCGACAAACCCAGCCGCTCGATCAGATAGCGCGCGTCGCGATTGCGCAGCGCGGTCCAGACGGTATACAGCACAATCGGCAGGCTCAGTAAAGTCAGCAACCCCGTATAACGCTGCATCGATTTATGCCGTCGTACTTTGTAGAGCTGGCGTTCGCCGCGCGGACGGGTCTTGAAGCGCCGATGGCCCCAGAGGTACTGGGCCGGGGTGCGGCGCACCTGTTCTTCGATCGCCTGGTTGACCAGGGTCGCATCGCGGACATCGTCGCCGGTGGGAAACGCCTCGATGGCCGGTCCCACCCGGATCAGATAGCCCTGATTACCCGGCAGACGCTCGGAATAAAACGGCACCAGCGGGGCGCCGGAGGCTTTGGCCATGCGGGCGGTGAGGGTCAGCGTGGCGGTTTGCACACCCATGAAGGGCGCGAACACGGAGCCGCGGTAACCGAAGTCCTGATCCGGGGCATACCAGACCACTTTTTTCTGTTTCAGATTGCGCAGGATGTCACGCATATCGCGGCTGCGAATCAGCCCGTCGAGCATCTTGCGACGGTTATGCACCATGACCGCCTCGAACAGCAGATTGTGCGCGCGTTTGTAAGTGGGTCGCAGCCTGTTCACGTGATAGGCCAGAAAGCGGCCGCTGATCTCCAGGGTGGTGTAATGGCCGCCCAGCAACAGCACGCCTTTACCTTTTGCCTCGGCCTCGCGCAGGTTTTCCAGTCCCTCGACGCGATAGAGGCTTTTCAGCCGTTTTTCCGATCCCCACCAGGCCAGGGCCGATTCGAACAGCGCCATGGCCGAGGAGTGAAAGTTCTCGCGCATCAGCCGGTGGATCGTCGGGTTATCCAGTTGCGGAAAGGCCAGGCGCAGATTGGTGCGCACGATCCGCCGTCGCGAGGGCAGCAACCCGTAACCCAGCAGGCCCAGCACTTTAGCGAGGAAATTCAACGCCGGATAGGGCAGCAGTACTGTCAGACGCAGCAAGCCCAGTCCCAGCCAGGTGGGCCAGAATCGGGGATGCAGGTAATCGCGAACGGGAAACGGGCTGTCGGATTGGGACATGATCGGCGTCGGTGATGTAGGTGACAGGGATCATACCCCAATCACCGCGGGCTATCAGCGAATCAGCTTCGACAACGTGCGAAACTGCGCATGCTGTGCATCCCGCAGCCATTCGAACAGGGCCGACTCGGTCATGATCACCGAAACGCCGGCCTGGCGCAGTCGGGCCAGGGCATTGCGATGATGGGTCTTGCGCCGCGAGGCGATGGCATCTTCCACCACGAACACCTGATAACCGTGTTCCTGCAGCTGGGTGGCGGTCTGCAGAACACAGACATGGCTTTCCATGCCGCCCAGTACGATCTGGCGGCGGGCATTGACGCGCAGCTGCTCGACAAAATCGGGGGCGCGGTAACAGGAAAAGCAGGTTTTTTCGATGGCGAGGTCGTTCAGATGGGCGGCCAGTTCCGGTTCGGTCGGCCCCAGTCCTTTGGGGTACTGTTCGGTATGTACCACGGGGATGCCCAGCGCGCCGGCCGCCTGGCTCAAAATCGCCGTGTTGCGCAGCAGCTGTTCGCGCACTGCCGGCTTCATGGCCGCGGCCAGTTTTTCCTGGATATCGATCAGCACCAGCTGACTGGTGGCCGTGTCGCACAGCAGGGGAGGTTGATGCATGGGATTACTGCAGCCAGGCGTTGACCTGTTTGATGTCCTGCTCGCTGAGAATGCCGGCAGCCTGCTTGAGGCGGAAGGATTCGAGAATGTAGTTGTAACGGGACTGGGCATAGTCCCGTTGTGCCCGGTACAGCTCGCGCTGTGAGTTAAGCACATCCACCGCGGTACGGGTACCGACTTCAAAGCCGGCTTCGGTGGCTTCCAGCGCGGTGCGGCTCGATTCCAGGGCCTGGGCAAAGGCCTTCACCTGGCTGATGTTGGCGATCACGCTCAGGTAGGCGCTGCGGATCTCGCGTTCGATCGCCCTGCGCTGCTGTATGTACTGCTCCTTGGCCTGGATATGCCGGGCCGCAGCTTCACGGGTCCGGGACGCAACCAGACCGCCGGAGTATAGCGGGACGTTCAACTGCAACGAGATGGCGGTGTCCTCGGTTTCGCGGGCGCCAAAGCTGCCGCCGTCGGTATCGCTGTGGGTATGATCCGCCACCAGATCGAGCGTCGGGTAATGGCCGGCCCGCGCCCGGTTGATCTCCTCTTCGGCGATTTCACGCGACTTTTCCGCGGCGATCAGGAGCAAGCTGTGATCCAGCGCGGTTTTAACCCAGTGGTCGATATCTTCCGGTTCGGGGCGCAGCAGCGGACTGTTCTTGTCCAGCTCGGCAATCTGTTCATGGGGCATGCCGGTGATCTCGCGCAGGTCCTCACGCGCCACCGCCAGCTGGTTCTCCGCGCTGATGGTCTGCGCCTCGGCCTGATCCCGGCGGGCCCGGGCCTCATGCACATCGGTGATGGCCGTCAGCCCCACGTTAAAACGCTGCTCGGTCTGATTCAGTTGCTGCTCGATCGCCTTTTGCTCGGCGCGGGCGAAGCCCAGGTTATCGATGGCGCCCAGGTAGGCAAAATAGCGCTGCGCCACCCGGGTCATCAGTTCCTGCCGGGCATTGCGGAAGTTGGCCTCGGCCCGGGCGACCTGGGCATCGGCCTGGCGCAGTTGCACGTAATAGTCGTGATGGTAGAGCGCCTGGGTGAGGCTCAGGGAGTAGCTGGTGCTGTCGTAGTCCTCACTAGTTCCTTCTCGACTGGTATCAAATTCGTATGTGTTGTAATCGGTGGTGGTTTGGCCGGTCCTTGCCGTCAGATTAACCTGCGGCAGCAACGGCGCACGACCCTGGGCAGTGGCCTCCTGGTTGGCACGGTAATCGGCTGCGGCGGCCCGGTATTGTGGATCGTTCTTCGCGGCCTGCTCGTAGATCGACATCAGATCATCGGCGCCGGCGTTCAGGCTGAACAGCAACAGACTTAAACTGGTAACAAGTTGTAGTGGTTTCATTAGCGGTATTTTTGCATTTGTGGATCGACCTCGTCGGCCCAGCGGTCCACGCCGCCTTCGAGATTGATCACGTTATTGAAGCCTTCCCGTTCGAGAAAAATCGCGACGGCCCGGCTGCGAATGCCATGATGGCAGATTACGACGGTTTCCTGATTCTTGTCTAATGATTCCACCGCCGACTGGATCCGGCCCATCGGCACCAGCGTCGAACCGTCAATATGACAGGTCTCGTACTCCCAGGGTTCCCGCACATCCAGCAAAAAAGGCGGCTCGGTGCTTTGTTCAAGATGGGTTTTGAGATCGCGCGGCGTGAACTTTTTCATGGGCGCTATTATGCGGGCGGCGTCGCTTGATTTCACCCCTGTAAAAACAGGGACGAGGAAAAGCGGTTATGCCGGGTTAGAAATTTGGGTTTCCTCGTTCCTCGTCCCTCGTCCCTCGTCCCTGGGCCCTCGCTCGTTCTCTGATGCAGCGCATCAGAGAACGAAGCGTTCAGGTTGTTCCGCGTTTTTCAGCGGCCGCAGGTCGGTCTCGAAGATGTATTCCCTGGCCCAGTCTTCCTGGCCGACGCGGGTGAGCACGATCACGTCCATGGCCGGCGGGTCGCCGACGATGGCGAACAGGCGGCCGCCGACCTTGAGCTGGTGCATGAAGGCTTTGGGCAGGATCGGCAGGGAGCCGGTGAGGCAGATCACATCGTAGGGGGCGTGCATGTCCCAGCCATGGGCGGCGTCGCCGACGTCCAGGGTGACATTGTGGATGTTGTGGGCGCTGAGTTTGGTCTGGGCGCTTTCGACAAAATCGCCGTGGATGTCGACGCTGTAGACGTGCTTGCCGAGGCGGCCGAGCAGGGCGGTGACATACCCGCTGCCGGTGCCCACTTCCAGAATGGTGTCCCCGGGTTTAATCTCCAGCGCCTGCAGCATGCGCGCCTCCAGCTTGGGCGACATCATCACCTCGTCGTGCCCCAGCGGAATATTCATGTCGGTGAAGGCGAGTTTGCGAAACTCGGGCGGGACGAAGTCCTCGCGCGGCACCTCCACCAGCAAATCCAGCACCTGCTGATCCAGCACTTCCCAGGGCCGGATCTGCTGTTCAATCATGTTCAGACGGGCTTGCTCGAAATTCATCTCCGTCATGGGACTCCCTCGCACGGCACGGTTGTTATGATTATTGTCAGGGGCCCAAGATTACGGTCTTTCCCCCGCCCCCGCAAGCCGCCGGGCGGCCAAACCCCTTCAAAATCGGGCGCTTACCCATAAAGGCTGTTTATACCTGCAGAGCGCCGGTGCGTGGACTATATTTAGACTCCCCGCCGGGCGCGCGGGGGACAGTGGGGAGAAGCTTATGGTCATTACGCGCACACCCAGGCTGCATGTCACCGGCGTCCGGGTCCTGGCCGTCTGGCTGGCGTTGCTCGGCAGCGTGGCGCCGTCGCTGGCGGGCGAGCTGGCCTGCCGGCGCTGGTTTGCGCCGTACCGCTTTCGCCGGCCGCCGCGCGAGCGGGTCTGGCTCAATGTCGCCCGGCGGGAATACGTCGCCTCGCTGGATAACGGCATGGTGGCGCTCTATCGCTGGGGCCACAAGGGCCCGCGGGTACTGCTGATGCACGGCTGGAACGGCCGCGCCACCCAGCTGAGTGCGTTTATCGAACCCTTGTTGCAGGCCGGCTATCAGGTCATCGCCTTCGACGCCCCGGCCCACGGCCTCAGCCCCGGCAAACGCACCGATCTGATCGAGATCGCCCACGCCCTGCGCTCGGTCTCGGTCCGCTTCGGGCCGTTCGAGGGGATCATCGCCCACTCCTTCGGCGTGGCGGTCACCGCCTATGCCCTGCGTCATCTGGGTGTCTACGCCCGGCGGGTCATCGGGATCAGCCCGCCGGGGCGCATGCCCTACCTGTTCAACAGCTTCTGCGAGTTGCTGCGCCTGCCGCTGCGCGCCCGCGATGCCTTCGAGGCGCGGGTCATGGCCCGCTTCGGGGCGGATGTCTGGGAGCAGCTCTCCCCCGAGGCGAACGTGGAGCTGCTCGACAACATCCCCGCGCTGCTCATCCACGACAACGACGACCGCGAAGTCACCCCCGGCCAGGCCGAAATCCTCCAGCAGGCCTGGCCCGGCAGCCACCTGCTGCGCACCGACGGCCTCGGCCACCGCCGCATCCTGCGCGATCCCGCAGTAATCGCTCACACCGTCCGGTTCCTCCAGCGTGGCGAAATCCCCGAAACCGCGGAATAACCCGAACGCTTCGTTCTCTCATGCGCTGCATCAGAGAACGAGCGAGGACCAAGGACCAGGGGACGAGGGACGAGGAAGCCCAAATCTCTAATCCGGGCACATAACCGCTTTTCCTCGTCACTCGTCCCTCCGGCCCTCGTCCCTGTCTTCTGTGGTATTGCAAATCCCTACCTTATTAATTAACTTGTACAGAGACCGCCGGGGGTGCCGAGTAAAACGGCCTCTTACCGACTTCCCCTCTCCCTCAGGGAGAGGGTAAAGGGTGAGGGGATCGAAATACGGCTGAGACATACCCTGTGAAATATTCCGAACCTGATCCAGGTAGTACTGGCGTAGGCAAGGCGGAGTCACACAAGCAGTCCCCCTATCGTGTGCGGTCGTGGAATTCAGCTATGAGGCAAATACCATGAGCGCTATCCCCGAAGAATTTATCCAGAAGACGGCCAAACTGTCCGACGACGTTACCCGGCCGTTTCCCAGTTCCAAAAAGACTTACGTCACCGGCTCGCGCGATGACATCCGCGTGCCCCTGCGCGAGGTCGAGTGCACCCCGACCCATACCGAGCAGGGAGAGGAACACAACCTACCTATTTATATCTATGACACCTCCGGCCCCTACACCGATCCGCAGGTGAGCATCGACCTGCGCAAGGGCCTGCCGGACGTGCGCGCCCGGTGGATCGCCGAGCGCGACGACACCGAGCTGCTCGACGGCCCCACCTCGGAATATGGCCGCGCCCGCCAGGACGATCCCGAGCTGGCCCACCTGCGTTTCGAGCACATCCGCCAGCCGCGCCGCGCCAAAGCGGGCAAGAACGTGAGTCAGATGCACTACGCCAAGCAGGGCATCATCACCCCGGAGATGGAATACATCGCCATCCGCGAGAACAACAAACTGCAGGCGATGCGCAACGATCCCCGTTACGCCAGACTGCTGCGCCAGCATCAGGGGGAATCCTTCGGTGCCAGCATCCCGGACGAGATCACGCCTGAATTTGTCAGGGATGAAGTCGCCCGCGGCCGCGCCATCATCCCGGCCAACATCAACCACCCGGAACTGGAGCCGATGATCATCGGCCGCAACTTCCGCACCAAGGTCAACACCAACATCGGCAACTCGGCGGTGACTTCCAGTATTGAAGAGGAAGTTGAGAAGATGGTCTGGTCCGCCCGCTGGGGCGGCGACACCTTGATGGATTTATCGACGGGTAAGAACATCCACGAAACCCGCGAATGGATCCTGCGCAACGCGCCCATGCCCATCGGCACCGTGCCCATCTACCAGGCACTGGAGAAGGTCGACGGCAAGGCCGAGGATCTGACCTGGGAGATCTTCCGCGACACATTAATCGAGCAGGCCGAACAGGGCGTGGACTACTTCACCATCCACGCCGGCGTGCTGCTGCGCTACGTGCCGCTCACCGCCGAGCGTCTCACCGGCATCGTCAGCCGGGGCGGCTCGATCATGGCCAAGTGGTGCCTGTCGCATCACACCGAGAGTTTCCTCTACACCCACTTCGACGAGATCTGCGAGATCATGAAGGCCTACGACGTCAGCTTCAGCCTGGGCGACGGCCTGCGCCCCGGCTGCATCGCCGATGCCAACGACGCCGCCCAGTTCGCCGAACTGGAAACCCTGGGCGAACTGACAAAACGCGCCTGGGAACACGACTGCCAGGTGATGATCGAAGGCCCCGGCCACGTGCCGCTGCACAAGATCAAAGAGAACGTCGAAAAGGAACTGGCCGACTGCTACGAGGCCCCGTTCTATACCCTCGGCCCGCTGATCACTGACATCGCCCCGGCCTACGACCACATCACCAGTGGCATCGGCGCCGCCAACATCGGCTGGTACGGCACCGCCATGCTCTGCTACGTCACGCCCAAGGAACACCTCGGCCTGCCCAACAAGCAGGACGTGCGCGACGGCATCATCACCTACAAGATCGCCGCCCACGGCTCGGACCTGGCCAAGGGCTTCCCCGGTGCTCAGGTGCGCGACAACGCCCTGTCCAAAGCGCGCTTTGAGTTCCGCTGGGAGGACCAGTTCAATCTCTCGCTCGATCCCGACCGCGCCCGCGAATTCCACGACGAGACCATGCCCAAGGAGGCCCACAAGGTGGCGCATTTCTGCAGCATGTGCGGGCCGAATTTCTGTTCGATGAAGATTACGCAGGATGTACGGGATTACGCGGCTAAACTTGGAGTCAGTGAAGAAGAAGCCTTGAAGAAAGGCATGGAAGAGAAATCAGCCGAGTTCATCGAGAAAGGGGCGGAGGTTTATCAGAAAACTTAGTCCGTCATTGCGAGCGAAGCGCGGCAATCATGTCGTTATCGCTCGTCATACCGGCTCAGGCCGGAATATACTCTGAATTGAAGGCCCGCTAATGCGGGCCTTTTATTTTTGTACTATTATAAGGGTTATTGGGATAACTAGTTAAACCAGAAAACTAGGGGGAAACCCTTAGGCAATTAGAATTAAGGATTGGGTGTCAGGATGGATAGGCGAGTGAAGATAAATCTGTCAGGTATAGATTTGAACAGCTTTAGCTGGCTCAAAGGGTGGAGTGCAGGGATGCATGGAATAAATTATCAGAAAAATTAAACTAAAAGGCCCGCTGATGCGAGCCTTTTTGTGTAAATAGTCTTTAAAGCATTGTAATAAATAAATTGGGTTATTAATGAGCTGTCCACACAATTTTCCTTCACTTACTAAAATAGAAAATCATAGAACATCACCGGTATTAGTGATCGGCGCAGGGATGTCTTACAGAATTGTGCCAATAGTGAATGAGATCACTAAGTATGTAAGCGAAAATCAAGAAAAGGTTGAGAGTGAGTTAGAATGTGAATCTGGCTATAATTTCACCGATGATGAAAAAGACCTTTATAAATGGGCAGATGCGATATTTGAAATTTTAGTAGATAAAAATGGGGATAGTAATTTAATAGCAAAACAGAAAATAGCAAAAGCGATAAATGTTTTAGATAATCCAAGCTTTCTTGCGAAAGTGAATATCCCTATACGTGGAGCAACATATAGACATCGTGTAGTTGCTAGGTTGGCGCGAGAAGGAAGATGGCATGCGATTTGGTCATTGAATTGGGACGTAGTATTAGAAGCAGCACTAAGAAGTGTTGGATTGATAAACAATGAAAAAAATCAGCCACCTGAGAGGCTACCAAATGATTGGCCAGAATGGTTTGTATCATGGACGCAGCCACAGAATAACCCAGGGGATAGTAAAAAAGTTATTAGGGTAATGAAACCGCATGGATGTGTTGAAAAGCTGTCTGAAGGAAATGAAACCTTCTTAATAACATCCAGCGAACTAGATAATATAAAAAGCTCATTAAAGGCAAATAATTATAATTTAGTTGCCGATTTCAATACTAGGCCGTTGATTTCAATTGGGTGGAAAGCCGCCGAAGACTACATAAGAGATGTGCTAAAACAATGTCAGGAGGCGCATTCTCTAGTAAAAAAAGATATTGAAGATCCATTAAGTATTGTTGATATAAAAAAAAGGCATGAGTACCATGATTTTATTTTAGACAAATATGAAGTAAATGAAGGAGCGGCATTTTTTAAAGTAAAAAATGATGAATGCCCTAATGCGGATGATTTGCTCTTATGGGTGCAGACTATATTTGGGTTGCAATGTTTGATAAATTTAAGCCAAGCAGAAGGCGAATTGAGAGATGTATTAACAGATCTGCTTGATAGAATTGGAAAACCAGATTGTAACTGTTGGTTGAACACATGGTTTGATGACTTTTTGCCTGCATGGGTTCTTTTATGTTTTAAATCGAAGAAAGTTATTTTTAAATTGTTAGGTCAGTCTGTTGGAACAAAGAGACTGTAAATTAAATTGTGTAACTGCTCAAAGTCCCATACCCTTGATAATAAAGGAGAAGACACATGAGCAGAAGAACAAAAACCAAAACCGATCTCGACCCGCAGCTTGAAGAACTGGTCAAGGCAGTCAAAACGCCAGAACAGCTTGCCGCATTGACCCAGCAGCTTCAGCAAAAAGCCTTTGAGGCCATGCTCGAAGGCGAGATGACTGACCATCTCGGCTATCCCAAGCACGCCACAGCCGGCCACAACACCGGCAACAGCCGTAACGGGTATAGCGCCAAAACCCTCAAAGGCGAACAGGGCGCACTGACCCTCGATGTGCCTCGAGACCGTAACGGCGAGTTTGAGCCGCTCATTATTCCCAAGGGGCAGACGCGTCTGCCGATGTTCAACGATAAAATCCTGGCGCTCTACAGTCGGGGCATGAGTACCCGCGATATCGTTGCCATGCTACTAGAGCTCTACGGCGTCGAGGTTTCCCCTACGCTCATCTCCCAGGTCACCGCGCAGGTGATTGAGGAAGTGCAGCAGTGGCAGTGCCGACCGCTGGACGAGATCTATCCCATCGTCTATCTGGACTGCATCCACATCAAGATCCGCCAGGACAAGCGGGTCAGCAACAAGGCCATCTATCTGGCGCTGGGTATCAACCTGGACGGCCAGAAAGAACTGCTGGGGCTCTGGCTCAATGAGAACGAGGGGGCTAAGTTCTGGTTGTCCGTGTTGACCGAACTCCAGCAGCGGGGTGTCCGGGATATCTTTATCGCCGCCGTGGACGGTCTGACCGGCTTCCCCGAGGCGATCAATACCGTCTACCCCAAAACAAAAATCCAGCTGTGTATCGTCCACATGGTGCGCAACTCGCTGAAGTTCGTGGCCTGGAAACAGCGCAAGGCGGTCGCCGCGGATTTGAAAAAGATCTACACCTCCCTGACGGTGGCCGAAGCCGAGCAGGAGCTCGACGCCTTTGCGGCTCGCTGGGATGATCAGTTCCCGTCGATCAGTGCCAGCTGGCGGCGACACTGGCCCAACCTGATTACCCTGTTCGACTATCCGGATGACATCCGTCGGGTGATCTACACGACCAACGCCATCGAATCACTGAACAGCGTGATCCGCAAGGCGGTCAAAAATCGCAAGGTTTTCCCTAACGATGAATCCGCCCTCAAGGTCGTCTACCTGGCCATCCAGGCGGCATCGAAAAAATGGACCATGCCCATTCACCATTGGAAGAACGCGCTCAATCGCTTTATGATTGAATTCCCGGACAGAATGCCGGAGCAGTTCTAAGCGGGCAGTTACACAGAATTATTTACAGTCTCGGAACAAACGTCGTACCCACACATCGCAGAGATGAGCATATTCCATGGAGTGATGGTAGTGTGACACGAAAAGATTTATTAGGGGCAAGTATATTACTTGCTGCGATGACTGGTAGTGCAAAGCAATGGGATTTGGCAGCGTATCCGGGTGGTATATGGGATAAAGAAAATAGGCACTTAATTCTTCCTCTCCCGGCTTGGGAACGTAGCAATAATATAAATTTAATGTCTCTCAGATCATTGTCAGATGGGTGGCATTGGGATAATAAAGGAGCAATCAAACAGCTATCAATTCTACCGATTTTTGATAGAAAGCTTGATGAAGAGTTAGAAGAAACCGTAGTAATAAACTGGAAATCGCAAGTTGCTTCTTTGATGGATACTGCATCATTGTCGAGGACTGAAAATATTGGTTTTCTGAATCTTGAAGATATAGAGAATGCCTAATGAGTCTAGATATATTAAATACGGTTAAAGTCTGGCTGAATCAACAATATATTGATTGTTTAGGTGTTACGATAAGTGAGTCTGATAATACAGATGAGAAACAGCCAAGGTGGGTTATCAGAAATTCAGATGGCAGGGATAATGCCATGCTTCTCGATTATGAGATAGGGAATATGCTGAACATTCACGTAGTAAATAATAAAGATGATCTTCACCTTGCAATAGATAGTGACATTCAAAACGGTTTAGAGTGGGTAACTAAGCTACAGCCAAAATATGGACTAGAAAAACACGAGTATGATGAAAATGGGGTATGGCAGGTCGGAATGCTCTGGTTAGTTTCTAGTGATCTATCTGAATCATGGAAAGAATATATTGCTGAACTAAGATCAGAAAGCGGATTCACAGAAGAAATGTCGCTTGATGTGCTCTTCTATGAAAACCAAGATTCTCTAGTAAATACATTGAACAAGTTTAGCTTACCGTCTCTATTGTTTAATACGAGAAAGTTATACAGATTAGAGTCAGATAAGATACCTCAGTGGTTAACAGCAAATGATGCTGTAATGTCAATGCTCGAGAATTTCCCAGAAAGATTTAGTGACCCAGAGGTATCAACTCGGGCAAAGAGAGTCGTCGATGATGCGAGAAATTACGAATTAGGGGGAGTTACAGATGAATTTCCTAATGAAGTAAAAACAATATCATCATTGAAGATATATAACTGCAGAAACCTAACTAGCTGCGAGTTAAATCTTTTGACAGAAAAACCAATTGGTTATGCTAAACCGCACGTTATCTTTGGTCCGAATGGTACTGGTAAATCTACACTATTTGAGGCATTGAGTTTTAGTATTTCTGGTACCTCAAGTAGACATATAAAATACTTAGAAGATCCTGATATAAAAAAGGGTTCGGACTATATTAGCCAAGTATTGGCGCCGCTGGATGGTGGTAACCCTAAAATAATATTAAATGATATAGAAAGTCTATTGGATGCAATTCCTTATGAAAAGACAGAAGCTGAATCGCGTCTGAGAAAAGCAGATGGTAATCTTTTAGGTCAAGAAGATAGTATAAATTTTGTAAGAAAAAACAGTAATGAACTAGGAGTTCAGATACTATCCGGCTATTCATCTTTGGCTGAATATGTACGTAATTTAGTTGAATTAGAGTATGAGCAAAGTAATTCAAAGCGCCAGAATTGGCTTAGAGGTTATGGCCTAAGCTCAAATATAACAAGACAAGAAACAAGGCTCCAAAAACTTGTAGAATATGTGATTAATGAGAATCTTCCTCAAGCATCAAAAAACTTGTCTGAGTGGATTAAAAAATCTTCACAATTCTTTTCTACGGATTTTGAAAAAGGTAGAACGCTTAATAATGAATTAGAAACCCATGATAGTAAGACTCAGCGTGACAGGTTGGTTAACAATATCGCATCTTTTGCAATTACTAACAACAATAATATACAGATTTTATTGAATGAATGGCTCGAGAGTAGAAACAATATATATATCCGTGTAAATGAATACATAGAGGATATTTCGCCTCTGGTGGATGACCTTCGAGAATCTTTACCATTGATTGAAGATGAATTAGATCAATGGGGGGGCTGGCTAACACGCCGAGAAACTCAAGATTTAGATGAAGAGCCATCTAATGAATATATTAACGCCTTAACTGAGAACATAGAAAAACTCAGGAAAGAAAGTGAAGAATTAATTACAGCGGGAAAATCAATAAGACGTCACTATGACCATATTGAATATATACGTAATGATTTTATTCCGACATGGGCTAATGAGAAACCTAATGAGTGCCCGACATGTTCTACAGATCATGAAGATAATGGTGGTATAGTTTCTGTTGTAGACAAACTGCATGCTGCTGTTCAATCTGATCTAGATAATAAACGTCAAGAGTTGAATAATAAAAACAAGGAGCTTAAGGAGGCAGAGCAAGAACTGTCTTCGTTTGGGCAGTGTCCTATCTCAGAAGATAGACGTATTTCCTTAGGTGAAAAATTGCATGGTTTAGTTGGCGACACGACATTGCAATCGATATTAATTGATGAAGAAAAACGAGTAGAGTTAAAATCAGATCTGAGAAATTTGGCATCAAAACCAGAATCTTTACATATTGTTGATAATATTGATGATATTTCTTCGAAATTAGCATCAACAATTCTTAATCTTAATGCAGAGGGGGAAAGAGTCTGGAGTGAACCAGATAAATGGAAAGAGATAAATGTTGCATTGAGGGAAGAGAGTCAGCGAATAGTAGAGCAACACCTTCCTTCGACCCTTGAGGCTGTGTGGCTGGAGTTGGTTTTGTCGCTAACTTCAGCTAGGTGGAATATTGCTGGCATGCCAAAATTCGAGGCTAGTACTAGCAGAGGTAGAGAGAAATTGACGGTGAAAGCAGGGAATGAGAACAAGAAAATTCTTGCTCGATATCTTTATAACCAAGCTGAACAACACATATTAGGATTAGCTTGGTTTTTTACACGATATTTAACTGATGGTCGTTTCAGGAATGCACTAATTGCGCTTGATGATCCTGCGCAAGAGATGGATCAAACCACGTTCCGAACATTTTCTAGATTTATAAGTAGCTTTATTCGTCTGCATAATAATAATAAAACAGATCTTTCGCTGATATTATTCTTGCACCAAGAAGATCGTGCGCTAGACATGGCCCGAGCAACAAACGCCCCATTGCATGTCCTCAGCTGGGAACAAAATCTTGGTGGTGATAAAAAAGATAAATCAGCATTAAAACAATATCATTTATTAGGTGATGGATTTAAACCAACTGCTCCAATTTTAGATTGAGGTCTCACGGGGTCAGGTCTTGCGTTTTGCCTTTCGGTTGACAAAAGTCTTGGCCTGACCCCGATTTTTGGGGTCAAAGGGGTCGCCCATAAGTCGTCGCCTGTCAAGTGGGCGAGCGAGAACGAAGTGAGCTCACCCTAAAAAAGTGGCTTCGGTTCGTCAGGCCGTGCGCCCGATTTTTGGTTGCTGTCTGCCCGTCAAAATTGACGTGCTTCAGTCACCCATCAGGATCAAGATGGTCCGCGCTGCCGATAGCAGTTTGGCGGTCATCCCTGGCAGCGTCGCTGCCCCACAAAATAATCGGTACCCCGGTGCCGCTAGAGGGAGTCAGAGTTCAGGACTGTTCGTCAGTCGCCTTTGAGCTGACACCGCGGGCACGCCAACTAAACCGAAGAAAATGATTTCGGTGCGCGATATTCAGTGGACCGGGCTGGCTGCCATACCCCTTTCGATCTGCGCACCGAAAAACCGATTAACCAAACGCACGGTTCACCTCGAATTGTGTGCCGTTTTTTAACATGTGATAACAGGCCCGACTGAGCTTGTTGGCAATCGTTTTTTTGGCCACCATCTTTGGGACCTTTTTGCACTTGCGCTGGTAGTAGTGCTTGATGGTCGGGTTCCAGATGGCGGCATAGTGAGCCGCCTCCAGGTACGCCATGGCCAGATAGCGGTTGCCGTTTTTGGTGTCAGGTATGGCGGGGTTGGACCAAGGTAACTCCTTGAATCGACGAGACTTTCTACTAAAATAAGCCCTGTCTGAGGCCTTAAACGCCTCATTTCATGGATGAAAACACTGCTTTAAGGAGGAAGCCGTCATGCGTAACGGGGTCAGGTCTTGCGTTTTGCCTTTGGGTTGATAAAAAGACAAGACCAAACTCCGATTAATTCTGACTCGTTTTCATTCACTGCAAAAAATGTAAGTGTTATGTCTGAAGCTACTCTGAAAGTCCTTTCCGATATGGTCAGTGATGCCCATGCCGGCATTCAGGCCAGCCACGAACACATCAACCCGGTGGTAGAGGTGCGCCGCGGCATGCGGGACGCCGGCATTCCTGCCGATGTGATGACCATTGACTGCCTGCGCACTCGTCGCCGAATAACCCTGATTCTGCATGATGAACAGCCTGGCGTACTGCTGTATCAGTTCATCACGATTGAAGATGAAGTGGGCTCTGACTTTCAGAGCATCGCGCTCTCAGAGATGGATACACAGAAACTGTTTCAGTGGATAGAGGAGTATTTTGGCTGAGGGGTGCTAAAGCGTAAAAGGGGTCGGTGACAAACGCGTCTCATTATCATTTGCAATTATTCCTACCGCCCTCTGCTAAGTATGTATGAAGGTAGAGTTTATCAAAATTCATGGACTACAATCGGTGCAGGAGGCACATCATGGCACGTAGCATCAACGACCTTGAAAAGGAAGTCTTTGCCTTGCCCAGGGAGGACCGGGCGCGTATCGCCCTTGATTTAATCCGTAGTCTGGACAAAGACGACGAGCCGATCTCGCGCGAAGAGTGGGAAGCCGCGTGGCGGGAAGAAATTCAGCAACGTGTACAGGATGTGCATGAGGGGCGGGTCGAATTAGTCGATGCAGAAGAAGCGTTGGCGGAATTAAGGGCAAAATATAAAAGTTAGCAAACAGCATTTTACAGTAGCGTAAAAGTAATACCCCAGGGTCAGAGTCCTTTTCCAATTCTTCATAGACGTATAAAACGATGACAATGACTCGACGAGAATTTCTGACATTCCTGGCCGTCAGCATTCTCAGTACAGGCTGCGGACGCGACCTTAAAGAACCAAAAATCGGGCTGGCACTGGGAGGTGGGGGCGCCAGGGGCCTGGCGCATATTCCAATGCTGGAAGTCTTTGATGAACTGGGTATCCGGCCCCATCGCATAGCCGGTTGCAGTATTGGTGCTGTAATGGGTTGTTTGTATGCCTCGGGATTATCCGGCATGCAAATCCGCCAGGTCGTCGAACGTTTGACAGTTTCGGAAGATGAGGACTGGCTGGATACGTTGTTCAGCGAAGATATTTTCAACTGGTTCGACTTTGTAGAACCTGGCATGGGCAAGGGTGGGTTAATCGAATCCGAGGCCCTGATGCAATATCTGCTGGACCTGATTGAAGTTGACGATTTCAGTCAACTCGAAATACCGTTAACGGTTGTGGCGACTGACTTCTGGAGTAGGAGACAGGTGGTATTCGAATCCGGTGAACTGGCCTTCGCGATCAGGGCGAGTATCGCGGTGCCCGGTTTATTTGCGCCGGTGGAGTACCAGGGAAAAGTGCTGGTCGATGGCGGACTGGTCAACCCGGTACCCTATGACCTGCTGTTTGATGATTGTGATGTGGTGGTGGCAATTGATGTGCTGGGTGAACGTACCCCGGACACTGATAACGGGCCAACCTATTTTGAAACGATTTTTAATACTTTTCAAATCATGCAGGCAGCAGTGATGCAGGAAAAAATGCGCAACAGACCGCCGGATATCTATATCAAGCCGGATATTCAGGATGTTCGTGTGCTGGAGTTCTACAAGGCCGATGAGATATACCGGCAAAGTCGCTCAGGCCGCGACAGGCTGCAGGATGAAATCAGAAAATATAGAGTCGAAAGGGGTCGGTGAGACACCGGCGGGGTCGGGGCCGGACCACCGCAACAAGAGAGCGTAAAAGGGGTCGGTGACAAACGCTTCTCATCATCATTTGCAGTTAGTCCTGCTACTCTCTGATAGACCCCGGTTTCTGTTGAGGTACAGGGTACGGAGCATTTGTATTGGCCAGATCTGGATGTGGATCTGTCGCTGGCAATTATTAAAAAGCCGGGGATTATCCGTTGGAGTCAAAGATATAGTATTGGTTGAGAATGTAAATGATTATCGTTTTTCACCGACCCTTTTGCCGTCGGACTGATAGGGCCAGGGCCCAAGCAGGTCAACGACCGTATCGAGCTCATTCGGCAACCGCTGTTCACGAATGACCCGATCATCATTATCAATCAGGGAGACCAGGCTGTTATTGCTATGCAAATCGATTCCGCAGTACAGTGTCATCGTCGCGCCTCCTCTATTGTGAGCGTAAGCCCCGGAGTTTATCTCTGGATGCCTCCGCAGGGGAGGCGACGACTTATGGGCGACCCCTTTAATCCGGCTCACGGTGGATTTATGGACACCGATGCAATTCGCGATCTGTGTTTGGTTGAAACCGGCTTGCATAAGGGCCCAAATTTGATATCGTTGTTCCTGGGTAAGCTGCGCGTATTGCTTCATGTGTGCTCTTCAAACTTTGGTCGGTAAGAGAAGCTGCATAGGCTACCACAGCTTGCCCTCTCACCAAACCGGTTGAGTTGCACTTACAAATTGAATTCACGAAAATATATAACATATAGTTAATTAAAAAATGGAAAAGAAAATTGATAACATCAAAACTTATGCTATCTGCTTAGAACGTGAAGTAGAACGCCATCAATCACTCAATAAAAACTTATCCGATCTAGGTATTGAAGCCGAATATATTGGGATTGATGGAGAAAATATGCCATCAGATCTCGGTATTTGCTATTCAGAAGATGACGCTTTAACTTATATGGGGAGAGAACTGTCAAAACCAGAAATTGGTTGTGCAGCCAGTCATTGGGTTATATGGAATAAAGTAGCAAAAGGTAAAGATAATTTTGTTTTAATACTGGAGAGTGACGCTGCATTGACGCGTGAAGCTGTCGAAATGATTAGTACTATTAGGGATCATCATAGTGACGTTGATCTTGTTATGCTTTCTTATGCAGATTGTGTTCCATCGGTATGGGAAAAGCGTAAAATAACTGATAAATACCAATTAGTTCGTTTTTCACGGAGATCATATTTTGCATCAGCATATATATTAAGTAAAAGGGGTGCAAAGGAGTTGATTCGAAAGACTCGTTCTATTGCTATACCACCAGATGAAATGCTTATAGGCGAGAGGATTGAAAAAGATATGTCCATCTATGCGCTTTACCCACGAATGGTGTTTTTAATGGAACAGGCATATGAAACTTCTACATTAAGATCTGACAGGTTAAATAAAACGGGTGGTGTCAGCAAAAATCAAGCAGAAAAACCACGTAGGAAGGGGCTGCAACGCTTAGAGCAGATCCTCCGACACTTTTTTATAAGCTTAAAATCCCCACCTAGCGTATAACGGGGTTCTTACAATTATAAACAATCGTAGATTCAAGTTGTTAGTGCAACGTTCGGTTTGACTCCGAAAAATACTGATTCGGTGTTTTGGTATCAAGACATTTTCGGGGTCGGTTGTTGAGTTTCACCATCACGCATTCAATTTGTCGTTGAGTGATGGTTGTAAAATCATGCTTCTTGGGGAAATACTGGCGAATGAGTCCATTGGTGTTTTCATTCAGGCTGCGCTCCCAAGAAGAAAGTTGAGATTTGATTCGGGATCTGGCCTCGATGCGAATAGGAGCCATAAGGCTTCATGCGTTGCTTCTGGCAGCGCAGATGTCGATAAAGAGAGACACCGGCCTGTTTATCGGCCAGGAGTCATACTGACTAAATGGACTCGTGACTGACAGGCCGGCTTCCTGGGCCAGCCAGAGACCGGGTTGTTCAGGGCGCCAGTCCTCGCGCAGAAATTGACGGACGTGACGCCAGGTAGCGGATTCGATACGAGAGGAAGCTTTGTCCGTACGCCGCTGAAGACAGAAGCGATGGGCCTGTTGGGCATGGTAGGCCCGATACCCTCCCCCCTCCGGTCACGGCGCCCCTCACGGCTGATGGTGGAATTATCGACACCGATGAAATTTGCGGTCTGGGTTTGGTTAAAACCGACTTTCATGTAGACCTGAATTTGGTATGCTTGTTCCTGGGTAAGCTGTGAGTATCGCGTTATATATGCTCCTCAAACTTTGGTCGGTGAGAGAAGCTGCATAGGCTACCGCCGCTTGCCCTCTCACCAAACCGGTTAAGTTGCACTTACAAATTGAATTCACGTTAATTTTTTAGGCTCTTCCCCAACTGTAGTGGGTTTGCTAGGTTAAATCGATGATGGATGAAACGACGTTATATGAAAAGATCCTGGGGATCGCCTCGCCCTGGTTTGTCAGCGGCATCAAATTCATTGAACCGGACAAGACGGTCGAGGTCCATGTTGAACTCGAAGCGGATTCGCCATTGCGTTGCCCGACCTGTGGTAGGCCAACACCGCGCTATGACAAGCGCCGGCGTCGTTGGTGGCACCTGGATACCTGCCAGTTCAAAACGCAGGTTGAGGCCGATGTTCCGTGTGTCCAATGTCCTGAACATGGCGTCCAGACCATCGAGGTCCCCTGGGCACAAGATAACGCTCGCTACACGGTCCTGTTTGAGGCGATGGTCATTCTGCTGTTGAAAGAGAACACCGCCTCCGCCGTCAGCCGACAGATGGGACTGAGCTGGAATGCCGTGGACGGCATCATGCAGCGCGCGGTACAGCGGGGCTTGTCCCGTCGGGGCACCCCGGCGTTAGCCCATCTGGGTATCGACGAGGTCGCCTTTCAAAAGCGCCATGAATACGTGACGGTGGTCAATGACGCCCATGGGAATGTCCTGCACGTGGCCGATGACCGCCGTGGCGCGAGCCTCAATGACTTCTATGGCCAGCTGAGCGACGCCCAAAAGGCGCAAATTCAGAGCATTTCGATGGACATGTGGCCAGCTTATATCCGTGCCACCCTCGAACATATCCCCGACGCCGAAGACAAAATCGCCTTCGATAAATTCCACGTCAACCAGCATCTCAACCAGGCCGTCGACGCGGTGCGCAAACAAGAGCACCGGCAACGCATGAAACAGGGCGATGCGACATTAAAGGGCACCAAGTACGGTTGGTTGCGCAACGCGGCCGACTTGAGACGCCAGCTGCGCCAGGAACTTGTGCAACTCAGTCGCGTGGCTCGCCAAACCGGTCGGGCCTGGGCCATCAAGGAACACGCCAAGGGGCTATGGCATTACCTGCGCCGTAGCTGGGCCGAGCGTGCCTGGCAGCAATGGTATCAGTGGGCCATTCGCAGCCGCCTGGCCCCGATCAAAAAAGTCGCGCGAATGGTCAAACAACACCTGTGGGGCATCATCAATGCCATCGTATTAAATGTAATCAATGCCCGGGCGGAGAGTATCAACAGCAAAATCAAAATGCTCAAAGACAAGGCGCGCGGCTTTCGAAATCGGGCGCGATTTAAAACCACCATCCTGTTTCATTTTGGTGGCCTATCGCTAATGCCCAGAAAATACGAGATGGGAACCCACTACAATCGGTGAAGACCCATTTTTATCTTACTCAAATAAACCATTAAGTTTAATGTCATCAAAGATCGCCATTATATGTGCCCATAATCCTGTAAACTCAGGGATGTATTCAGTTGATATGGCCGGAAAACAGTTTTTTTCCTCTAATAATCTTGGTGCTGATCTATGTGTTACACAACATAGAACTCATATTGGAAAGTTAAAATTCAAACGAGTACGTTCGGCTTGCGACCTTAAAAAATATGATCAAATAATTTATTGGGGTGATTTTCAGAATAACCCGATGTGGGGTGGACGAGACTTTGCACGTCGAGAAATTGGGAATAGTGACTTAAATACAGTTGAAGAAGCATTTGAATACTGGAAAGAGTTTTACCTTGAATTAGGAAAACAATTACCAGAAAGTACTAAAATCTATAGTTTCGGAAATTGTTTTCTTGGTATGAACCAGAAACTCGAAGATCCTGGAACTAAAAAGAGCTTTGAGTACTTTTTACAACGTACTGATGGAATTGTAGTTCGTGACACAGGTTCATACCAGTTAATAAAGTCACTCTTTTCTGAACTTTCTCAAAGAGTTTACCAGGGCTACGACGTCTCTTCACTATTGCAAACA
This sequence comes from Thiohalophilus sp., assembly GCF_034522235.1. NCBI lineage: Bacteria > Pseudomonadati > Pseudomonadota > Gammaproteobacteria > Thiohalomonadales > Thiohalophilaceae > Thiohalophilus > Thiohalophilus sp. Next base: position 286,073 of record NZ_JAXHLN010000002.1, read on the forward strand.
AATACGCGTCCATCAAAAAACAAAGAACCTTATTTTGTCTGGTCTTTCGGGCGGTCTGATATAAGTGCAGATGAAGCACAACGTCTTGTGCAAAACATTGAATCAAAACTGGGTATCAAGGCAATTAACATTGACTGGCTAAAGCCTGAATTACTTTTTGGTTTACGGCATTTTTTCCATGGCGCTTTTAAAAAAATACTCAATACAATTGCTAATTCTTCATTTGTGCTTACTGACATCTATCACATGACTCTCAATTGTTACAATTTAAGGACTCCTGTTATAGGTATATACAAAGAAAGTCGTGACACCGTCCAATTTGGAACATTAAATGATGAAAAAAAGAAAATGCTTTTTGAGATGGTTGATGGGGCTGATTTTATTTTTCGCATACATGGTGATGAAATTACCGCCGCAGAAACAGAAAGTATTTGCAAGTGTGCCAAGAATATACTTGAGAGACCGGATTTTCCAGCCAGGTTATTCCAGGCACATAAGAATAGAACGAACGAATTAGAAAACTTAATTTTAGAATTAATGGGGTTTAAGTAAGTAGATAAGAGATATTAGGGCGGGGTCGGTCTGACCAAGGGCGGGGTCGGGGTCGGACCACCGCAACATATTGAATGAGTAAAACTTTCTACTAAAATAAGCCCTGTATAAGGCCTTAAACGCCTCATTTCATGGATGAAAACGTCGCTTTAAGGAGGAAGCCGTCATGCCGCGCGCCAATCGCCATTTTCTGCCCCATCACGTCTGGCACCTTACCCACCGCTGTCACCATGTAAAAGGGGTCGGTGACAAACGCGTCTCATTATCATTTGCAATTATTCCTACTGAATCAAGTGATCTGAGGTTCCCCCAATAAAACGGACAGTTTAATTAAGAGGCGAACCTCGCCTCATAGTCTACCGGACTGACGTAACCCAGGTAAGAGTGACGCCGCCGTTTGTTATAGAAGATTTCCATGTACTCGAACAAGCTGCGTTTGGCCTGGTCTTTGGTTCGGTAATCTTCATGATCGACTAGTTCTGTTTTCAACGTCCCGAAGAAACTCTCGGCGACGGCGTTGTCCAGGCACTCTCCTTTACGGCTCATGCTACACAGCAGCTTGTTATACTTCAGCAGCCGCTGGTAATCGCCCGAGGCATAAGTGGTGCCCTGATCGGAGTGGACGATGACAGAGTCGACTTTACCTCGACGCCACACGGCCATGGTCAGCGCATCCTGCACCAGTTTCGCGTTGTTCTTGTCACCCATGGCCCAGCCCAGTATCTGGCGGGAATAGAGTTCAAGGATAACCGCCAGGTACAACCAGCCCTCTCGGGTCGGGATGAACGTGGTATCCGAGACCCAGGCCTTATCCGGTTCAGTGACGTTGAACTGACGCTGTAGTTGGTCTGGCGCCGGCTGCTGTGTATTCTTTGAATCGGTGGTGATCACAAATTTTCTCGCCATCCGGGACTGAATGTCATTATCACGCATCAGGCGGGCCACGCGGTTCTCACCGACTTGCTCCCCCGATTCAACCAGGTCGCGATAAATACGGGGTGATCCGTAGATCCCGCGACTGGCCCGGTGAAACACCGTGATCTTACTCAGCAGTGCCCGATTCTGTTTGGCCCGGTCACTCTCCGGACGATCCCGCCAGTCGTAGTAACCGCTGGCAGAGACGTCCAATATCTGGCACAGCCGGCTCACCGTATAACGAGCCGCTTGCTCTCGTATGAACGCGTACTTCACGAATGGTCCTTCGCAAAGTACGCCGTGGCCTTTTTTAAAATCTCGACCTCCTCCTTCAGACGCTCGTTCTCCTGGCGCAAGGTGGTCACCTCGGACTGGTTCTCTTTCTTTGGCCGACCCCGTTGGCCGGAAAAGGCCTGCTCACCTTTGGCCTGCAGCTGTTCTTTCCATTTGTAAAGCTGATTGCGGCGGACTCCCAGTTCCAGGGCAATCTCAGCAGCGGGACGATCGGACTCTTCCATTAGCTTCACCGCCTCGGCCTTAAATTCCTTGGTGTACGTCTTGTAGGGATTGCGTTTTCTCGTCATGTTTTGGACACTCCTTAATCAGTATTGTCTCTGATTTAATGTGTCCGTAAAACCGGGGGAGGTTCATTCTGACCCCTTGATTTAAATTTACCGCAAGCAATAAGCCAGGGATGCACTAGCACCCAAAACACTCGCTTTGCTCATGGAGTGAGCCTTGTCGCGGGAGGCAGGACGCCGGGAGCGACCAAGGCGGTGGAGCTTTAGAGAAGGGTGCGGAGATTTACCAAAAAACGTGATATTACAATGATTTAGAATTGATTAAAGCCTGCGTACGCGGGCTTTTTCTGTTGGTTCGCCCCTTACACTGCGTCCTAAGGACGCAGTGTAAGGGGCGAATTAACGAAGGTCAAGCAGTATAATCGGGATTCTGTTGTTATAATGAACTTGACATATTTTGTTTCACCTGGTATACGTCCTTAGGACGTATACCAGGTGAACCCCCACATGCCAAATTGTATTCCAATAATCAAAGCTGTAACACTAAAAGTTGGTTCTTTACGGCAGCCAGTAATTACCAAATATCAATTGGCAAAGCTCATTTTCGATCTACTTGCAGACAGCGATTACCAAGGTCAGCCGTTATGTACTAGAAAAGAATTTCCGGTGCAAAATGATTTTTCGCGCGTACTTAAAGAATTATTAGATACTGGTATTTTAACAGAGAATAGAAATTTCCCGTCACGCTCAGTTTTTAATATTATTGGAAAGGAATCTAAATCTCCAGGAGAGATCGCATGTATAGTTGATCCATTTGCTTATGTCTCACACTTAAGTGCAATGGATTATCATGGTCTGACAGATAGATTACCGAAAATTCTGTATCTCACATCTTTATCTTCATTAGAGTGGTCAAAGGCAGCTAATGAGAAAATGGAACAAGACTTCGCAATTCATATAAATGAATACGAAAGCAGTGGGTTTCCGAAACTTCAGAGAATAAAGATTTCAAAGATTAAGGTAGTGTTCAGAATTCTGTGTCATTCCATTAAACTGTCTATAAAAGGTATGACACATGAAAAAACAAATCAACTTCGACATGGATGCGGCGCTCAAGGCGTTGCGTGAAGGCCAGGACCTCAGTGGCAAGGACGGGGTCCTCACCCCGCTGATCAAGCAGCTCACCGAAGCGGCCATGCAAGCCGAGCTGGAGACGCATCTGGACGCCCAAGAGACGCCCAATCGCAAAAATGGCAGCACCTCAAAAACCATGAAAAGCGCCGCCGGGCCATTTGAGTTGGACACCCCTCGCGACCGGGCCGGGACCTTTGAGCCGCAGCTGGTCAAAAAGCACCAGACACATCTGACCGATGAGCTCGAACGCAAGGTCATTGCGTTGTTTGCTCTGGGTATGAGCTATCAGGACATCCGCGACCACATTGGTGACATGTACGGCATCGCGCTGTCCAATGGCACCCTCAATGCCGTCACCGACAAGCTCCTGCCCGAGCTGGCCGCCTGGCGGGAACGGGACCTGGAGGCCATCTATCCGATTGTCTGGCTCGACGCCATCCATTACAAAATCAAGGAGAACGGCCGGTATGTTAGCAAGGCCATCTACACCATCCTGGGCCTGAACATCGACGGCAAAAAAGAGCTGCTGGGCCTGTATCTGTCGGACACCGAAGGCGCCCACCACTGGCTGAGCGTGCTCACCGATCTGCATAACCGGGGTGTCAAGGACATTCTGATCGCCTGCGTGGACGGCCTCAAGGGCTTTCCCGAGGCCATCGAAAGCCTCTACCCCGATACCGAGATCCAGCACTGCATCATTCACCAGATCCGAAACTCGCTAAAGTACGTCGGCTCGAAAAATCACAAAGCCTTCATGGCCGATCTCAAAACCGTCTATAAAGCCGCCACCCTCAATGCCGCCGAGACAGCCCTGGATGAACTGGAAGCCAAATGGGGTGACAAGTACCCCATGGTGATCCAGTCCTGGCGCAGTAAATGGCCTACGCTATCGGCCTATTTCAAATATCCGGACTACGTGCGCACCGCCATTTACACCACCAATGCCGTCGAAGCCGTGCATCGTCAGTTCCGCAAGCTGACCAAAACCAAGGGCGGGTTCGCCAATGAAAACAGCTTACTCAAATTACTCTATGCCGGTATACTCAAGGCGTCCGAGCGCTGGACGCACCCGGTGAAAAACTGGAACCTGACCCTCTCGCAACTGGCGATCCATTTTGAGGGCAGGCTGGAAAAACATATTGAGCTATAAGTGCTTCGGTGACACAGAGTTTTGAACACCCTCAAGATTAATAGTAGGAACGTCCAGATAATTAATGCCAAATCGTATTTAGGGGCATACACCGTAATTAAAAATTCATTATTAAGGGTTTCAACGATTGGAAGAACATTTCTAGATATGATACGTAATCCAGACTATTGTGGTGGGGTAAGGCATATAATTGATGTTTATAAAGATAATGCAGATATATATTTAAAAACAATTGTTGAAGAAATAGATCGACATGGTGGGCCGATTGATAAAGTAAGAGCTGGTTATATTCTTGATGAAGTATGCAAGTTAAATGATCAGAAAATCAATAAATGGCTGGGTAACGTTCAGCGCGGAGGTTCTCGAAAACTGGTTGCTAGCGCACCATATAGTCCAATTTTTTCAGAAAAATGGTGTATATCAATAAATCTAGAGGAAGTTTAAGTGTGTCAATTGTTGATGTTGAGAATTGGGTTGAGGCTACTGATAACAATAATGAATTAGTGTTTCGACAGGCAGCGCATACCGTGTTAGTTGCTGTTTCAAATTCTGCTTTTTTAAATCAACGCATGTATATGAAAGGCGGTATATTATTGTCGCTTATTTATAATGGCATACGCCATACGCGTGATATTGATTTCTCAACATCTCAGAAAGTTTCTGGGTTTGATGAAGGTGAATTCTTAGAGGAGCTTAAGCGGGAGTTAGCTTCAGCAGTAGAATCACTTCCTTATGGATTGGATTGCAGAATACAATCTCATGAAATGAGACCGCCAGCAACTGCTGGGCATACACAGCCAACATATAAAATTAAGATTGGTTATGCTTATAAAGGTGACAAAGCGAAACATAAGCGTCTATTGAATGGACGATCTCCAGCAATAGTAGAGGTAGATTATAGTTTTAATGAACCAAATTATGAGCATACAGCAGAAGTTGAGCTTGATAATGGCGGTCATATCTTAGTATATAGTTTAATAGATTTGTTGGCCGAGAAAATTAGATCAATATTGCAACAAGAGGCAAGAAATAGAGTGCGGAGGCAAGACGCATATGATTTATATTGTTTATTAGAACAGATCGGAGAATTAAGTGATGCGCGAAAGAATGAGGTTCTTAATAGTTTATTGCTCAAGGCAGAGGCTAGAGCGTTAGAGGTAAATAAAGGCAGTATGAATAACCCGGAAATTAGAAAACGATCAGAAGCTGAATATAAACAACTAGAAAGTGAAATTGAAGGTGAATTGCCTAGTTTTGAAGTTGTATATGAAAGAGTTACGAGACTGTAAATTAAATTGTGTAACTGCTCAAAGTCCCATACCCTTGATAATAAAGGAAAAGACACATGAGCAGAAGAACAAAAACCAAAACCGATATCGACCCGCAGCTTGAAGCCCTGGTGAACAGTATCAAAACACCGGAGGAACTCGAGGACCTCACCCGCTTGCTGGAGACTGTAAATAATTCTGTGTAACTGCCCGCTTAGAACTGCTCCGGCATTCTGTCCGGGAATTCAATCATAAAGCGATTGAGCGCGTTCTTCCAATGGTGAATGGGCATGGTCCATTTTTTCGATGCCGCCTGGATGGCCAGGTAGACGACCTTGAGGGCGGATTCATCGTTAGGGAAAACCTTGCGATTTTTGACCGCCTTGCGGATCACGCTGTTCAGTGATTCGATGGCGTTGGTCGTGTAGATCACCCGACGGATGTCATCCGGATAGTCGAACAGGGTAATCAGGTTGGGCCAGTGTCGCCGCCAGCTGGCACTGATCGACGGGAACTGATCATCCCAGCGAGCCGCAAAGGCGTCGAGCTCCTGCTCGGCTTCGGCCACCGTCAGGGAGGTGTAGATCTTTTTCAAATCCGCGGCGACCGCCTTGCGCTGTTTCCAGGCCACGAACTTCAGCGAGTTGCGCACCATGTGGACGATACACAGCTGGATTTTTGTTTTGGGGTAGACGGTATTGATCGCCTCGGGGAAGCCGGTCAGACCGTCCACGGCGGCGATAAAGATATCCCGGACACCCCGCTGCTGGAGTTCGGTCAACACGGACAACCAGAACTTAGCCCCCTCGTTCTCATTGAGCCAGAGCCCCAGCAGTTCTTTCTGGCCGTCCAGGTTGATACCCAGCGCCAGATAGATGGCCTTGTTGCTGACCCGCTTGTCCTGGCGGATCTTGATGTGGATGCAGTCCAGATAGACGATGGGATAGATCTCGTCCAGCGGTCGGCACTGCCACTGCTGCACTTCCTCAATCACCTGCGCGGTGACCTGGGAGATGAGCGTAGGGGAAACCTCGACGCCGTAGAGCTCTAGTAGCATGGCAACGATATCGCGGGTACTCATGCCCCGACTGTAGAGCGCCAGGATTTTATCGTTGAACATCGGCAGACGCGTCTGCCCCTTGGGAATAATGAGCGGCTCAAACTCGCCGTTACGGTCTCGAGGCACATCGAGGGTCAGTGCGCCCTGTTCGCCTTTGAGGGTTTTGGCGCTATACCCGTTACGGCTGTTGCCGGTGTTGTGGCCGGCTGTGGCGTGCTTGGGATAGCCGAGATGGTCAGTCATCTCGCCTTCGAGCATGGCCTCAAAGGCTTTTTGCTGAAGCTGCTGGGTCAATGCGGCAAGCTGTTCTGGCGTTTTGACTGCCTTGACCAGTTCTTCAAGCTGCGGGTCGAGATCGGTTTTGGTTTTTGTTCTTCTGCTCATGTGTCTTCTCCTTTATTATCAAGGGTATGGGACTTTGAGCAGTTACACAATTTAATTTACAGTCTCGCTTGCTGCGCCAAAAAACCTTTGAAGCTATGCTCGAAGGCGAGATGGATGACCACCTTGGCTATCCCAAGCATGACAAAGCCGGTCAGCATAGCGGCAACAGCCGTAACGGTTACAGCAGTAAAACCTTGAAGGGCGAGCTTGGCGAGCTGCCAATTGCCATTCCCCGGGACCGCAACGGGGAATTTGAGCCGCTCATTATCTCCAAAAACCAGACCCGGCTACCGATTTTCAACGACAAGATCATCATGCTCTACAGCAAGGGCATGAGCACGCGGGACATAGCTTCCACCTTGTTGGAACTGTACGGCGTTGAGGTCTCTCCTACGCTGATTTCACGGGTCACCGAGCAGGTGCTGGAACAGGTCCAGCAATGGCAATCCCGACCCCTGGATGAGGTCTATCCCATCGTCTATCTCGACTGCATCCGGGTGAAGATCCGTCAGGACAAACGCGTCATCAACAAAGCCATTTACCTGGCGCTGGGCATCAACCTGGACGGCCAGAAAGAACTGCTGGGGCTGTGGCTCGCGGAAAACGAGGGTGCCAAGTTCTGGCTGTCCGTGCTCACCGAACTGCAACAACGGGGCCTGAAGGACATTTTCATCGCCTCGGTGGATGGGCTGACAGGCTTCCCGGAAGCCATTAACACCGTTTACCCGAAGACCCAGATCCAGCTATGCATCGTGCATATGGTGCGCAACTCGCTCAAATTCGTCTCCTGGAAAGAACGCAAGACCGTTGCCGCTGACCTGAAAAAGATCTACGCCTCCCTCACTGTCGAGGAGGCCGAGCGAGAGCTGGCCGCCTTTGCCGAGCGCTGGGATGAGAAGTTTCCGTCCATCAGCACGGCCTGGCGCAAACACTGGCCGAATCTCATCACCCTGTTTAACTACCCGGATGATATTCGTAAAGTAATTTACACCACCAACGCTATCGAATCCCTCAATAGCGTTATCCGTAAGGCCGTCAACAACCGTAAGGTCTTTCCGAATGACGACGCGGCACTCAAGGTCGTCTATCTGGCCATGCAGGCGGCCTCCAAGAAATGGACCATGCCCATTCACCATTGGAAGGACGCCTTGAATCGTTTTATGATTGAGTTTCCGGATAGAATGCCGGAGCAGTTCTAACCGGGCAGTTACACAGAATTATTTACAGTCTCAGAGTTACTAGTTTTTATATAGGTCTGCCTGGTAGTGTTCAGAATTCTGTGTCATTCCATTAAACTGTCTATAAAAGGTATGACACATGAAAAAACAAATCAACTTCGACATGGATGCGGCGCTCAAGGCGTTGCGTGAAGGCCAGGACCTCAGTGGCAAGGACGGGGTCCTCACCCCGCTGATCAAGCAGCTCACCGAAGCGGCCATGCAAGCCGAGCTGGAGACGCATCTGGACGCCCAAGAGACGCCCAATCGCAAAAATGGCAGCACCTCAAAAACCATGAAAAGCGCCGCCGGGCCATTTGAGTTGGACACCCCTCGCGACCGGGCCGGGACCTTTGAGCCGCAGCTGGTCAAAAAGCACCAGACACATCTGACCGATGAGCTCGAACGCAAGGTCATTGCGTTGTTTGCTCTGGGTATGAGCTATCAGGACATCCGCGACCACATTGGTGACATGTACGGCATCGCGCTGTCCAATGGCACCCTCAATGCCGTCACCGACAAGCTCCTGCCCGAGCTGGCCGCCTGGCGGGAACGGGACCTGGAGGCCATCTATCCGATTGTCTGGCTCGACGCCATCCATTACAAAATCAAGGAGAACGGCCGGTATGTTAGCAAGGCCATCTACACCATCCTGGGCCTGAACATCGACGGCAAAAAAGAGCTGCTGGGCCTGTATCTGTCGGACACCGAAGGCGCCCACCACTGGCTGAGCGTGCTCACCGATCTGCATAACCGGGGTGTCAAGGACATTCTGATCGCCTGCGTGGACGGCCTCAAGGGCTTTCCCGAGGCCATCGAAAGCCTCTACCCCGATACCGAGATCCAGCACTGCATCATTCACCAGATCCGAAACTCGCTAAAGTACGTCGGCTCGAAAAATCACAAAGCCTTCATGGCCGATCTCAAAACCGTCTATAAAGCCGCCACCCTCAATGCCGCCGAGACAGCCCTGGATGAACTGGAAGCCAAATGGGGTGACAAGTACCCCATGGTGATCCAGTCCTGGCGCAGTAAATGGCCTACGCTATCGGCCTATTTCAAATATCCGGACTACGTGCGCACCGCCATTTACACCACCAATGCCGTCGAAGCCGTGCATCGTCAGTTCCGCAAGCTGACCAAAACCAAGGGCGGGTTCGCCAATGAAAACAGCTTACTCAAATTACTCTATGCCGGTATACTCAAGGCGTCCGAGCGCTGGACGCACCCGGTGAAAAACTGGAACCTGACCCTCTCGCAACTGGCGATCCATTTTGAGGGCAGGCTGGAAAAACATATTGAGCTATAAGTGCTTCGGTGACACAGAGTTTTGAACACCCTCGTCTGCCTTGGTAAATAAATTAAAGAGGTCACGAAAAACCACAAGCTCGGGGTCAGGTCTTGCCTTTTGCCTTTCAAGAAGCAAAACGTAAGACCTGACCCCAGGAATTCAGGAATTCATGCGTGGCGGAGGCCGCGACGGGTTTGTCGAGTCTGTCGGTGATATACGATTTCTTTAAAGGCGCCGGCATTGCCTTTGTCGGTAGCCTCTTGCTGAACCTGTTGATGTATCTCAAGATCAAACAGGATGCGTCGTAGCTTTTGTACCCATTTCTGTTTGTTATACTGTTGGTCACATATTATATTGTTGTTATATGAAGCATTAGAGTCATTCACCGCGACGGATTTACCTGATCCATGCTAGATATGCGTCTGCCAATCCTGATTCGATGTGCTAGTGCCATCGCTTTAATAATCGTAATGACAATGGCGCTGCCCGGGCCGACGGCCGGGGCCGCCGAACTCTCCGAGGAACAGCGTGAGGCGGTGGCGGAGCGCCTCGGTATCACGCCCGAGGAGCTGGAGGCGCTGCAACGTGGCGAGTTCAGTGGCGAGAAGCTGTTTGAGTTGCAGCGGCGCATGGGCGAGGGGCTGTCCGAAAGCCTGCAGGATCCCAACGTGCGCCGCCGCCTTCAGGAGAACATGCCCGGCGACTCGGAACAGAAGGTCTTCGATGCTTACGATCGCAACCCGGCGGTGCTCGACCCCTGTCTCGTGGGCCGCTGGCGGCTGGATAATGGGACGGCCAGCACCGATAACATCGCCTTTAGTGGCCTCTTCGAACTTGAGATCAATCCCTCCGGTCGCAGCCGCGCTCACTACCGCGACTTTACCGAAGAAATCATGACCCGGAGCGTGTTCAATGGTGAGAAGACAGGCTGCGTACGGGGCCAGTCGCCGCGGAGTGTGCTCATTGAATGGGAACCGGGAACTATTGAGGAGAAGCGCGAACACGTTGTTACCGGCGTGATGGTCGAAGAGGAGGCGGATGGTGGTCCGCGTATGCCCGCAGGCTATGAGATCTATCGCTGTGCGGATAACGCCATTGTGTTTGGCGGTACGCGCTTCGAGGGTGCCGGCAAGGCACCCTGCGAGGATCTGGTGAGCCGCGCGCGGGAGCGGTTTCATATCCCGCCACCGGGCGAGTCGGGTCACGATGTGCTGGACGGCTGGTGGCTGCATGAAGCCAGGCGCGGCAACCCCCGCGCGCAGCGGGCGGGTCTCATGCGCGGGCGCCAGGTGCTGGCGCGGCAACTGGCCGAGTACCTGGAGGCGCATCCGGATGCGCGCCGGCACATCGAGGACACGATGGAGATGTTTGAACGGGAGCTGGGGATCGAGGCCGGCGACGGTGAAGGTGAACGCTTCGGGGCCGATCTCAATACCGACGAGCTCCCGATTGATACGGCGCTGGTCCTGGCCAAGGGCGCTCGCGAAAGCGGTGTGGCGGATCTGTTGTCCACCTCCGATCGCGTCATCGTCTCATCGGGTAGGGAGGTGCACCCGGAGGGTGAGTCCGGACTCGATTATCTGTTTAATCACCGGGATGATTTTCCCCCCTCCGCGCAGGATGATATTCGGCCGGTGCCGCGGGAGGAATTGACCGAACGTGGCCGGGCCCGCGCATCGCCGCCGGCGCCGGCCCGGCTTCCGTTGAAGTATCTGCTGGCTGCGTTCATCGTGGAGACACGCCGCGCTGAACAGGGATTCGTGCAAAAGCTGCGTGAGGAGATGGACGGCCGCAGCACTGCGGAACTTCGTCGGGCGTTGAACAACATGTCGGATGGGGCGCGCCGCGCCTGGTCCCAATTACATTTCGGCCTGCCCGGTGCGGTGCGCAACGTGCTGCGCGAAATAGCTGCTAGTACACCGGGCGATGAACCACCTGATCTGGATCGGCTTCTTACGGATCCCACGTTTCGCAGTCCGGATTTTTCGACCGCCGTAGTGCGTTTCGGGATCCGCCGTTCACTGGTGACCGCTGCCGAGGCGTGGCTCATCGAAAACTATCGCAGCGATTGTCGCCTGCAGGGTGGATGTGCCTTGAGGGCGGAGTAAAAATGGCAATGGCGGGGTTGGCAATGGCGGGGTCGGACCCCGGCAATAAATTATTGTTTTTGATCGCAATTTTGTGGGGATACCTCGGTCTTTGACACCTTTTTCTGTTGGTGGGCGTCGCTGCGACATGACCGGGTTGCCACGTGGTGGTCAGGGTAGTTTTTGGGCGAAAAGGGGATTTATACTTCCTATATTTCGACACACTATCATTGACCCGGCTTCGGCCATCCAGGCATACCGACAACCGAAAAGACCTGGAAAACCTCCCCGCCGAATCTCAGGGAAGACAACAATAACAAGGAGGCAGTATGCACCGCGCGCTCGCGCTCATTTTTATCCCCCTGCTTATGGTCAGCGCCTCGGTCTGCGGCGATGAGCTGACACCAATGCGTCTGAAGCTCGAGCCCCAGGTCGTCCAGCTCGTCCTCAGCGCCCAGCTAAAGTTTGCGGATAGTGCCCTGATACAGGGTCTGGCGGAACAGGACCGAAGCGTGGTGCGCAAACAGGCTCGCAGGATCCGCCGGCTGCGCCCGGACCTCTACGCCGACGGCGTCGCCACCGGCGAGCTGCAGCGCCAGGTCGGCGCCGAGCTCAGCATCCGGGTTCGCCGGGCCCACGACAACGGCCCACTGCGCACCACCCGCACGGAGGTGCGAGACACCCAGGCCGGGCGCGTCGATCTCTCCCGTGGGCGGCACTTCGCCCGCTACGCCGCGGCCCTGGCCGCCGGCGACCGGGACGGGCAGCTCGCGGTGCTCAGTGAATTCCAGCTCGGCCTGCTGGCCCTGAGCGCCGACCAGGTGGAGAGCTTCGCCAACCGCCTCGGCACGGTCCTGGAAAGCCAGACCCGGCGCATCGAGGACCGACTGGGCGAGGATCGCCTGGGCGAAGCCCTGGCGGCCGTGGCCAACCCCGCTCTGCTGGTGTTCGACCTGATCAAGCACCGCGGTTACAACGAGTTGCACCGCTGGCTCAGCCGGCATCGCGATGAGCTGGGCGAAAGCGCCCCGCACGTGGCGCGGATCTATAGCTTCGATCGCATCAGCGGGGCCCTGATCGGCTTCGACGAGGCCGGGCTGCTGCTGGACAACCTCAACGAGCTGCTCGACCCGCGCAACATCGCCTACGGCCACTGCAGCATTGGCCAGATGGCCAGCGCCGGCGCGAAGACCGGCAACTTCGGCTGCGGCATCGGTCCGCACTGTCGGCAAACCACGGCCGAAGGCATCGATGTGAAGCTGATTAAGGATCGCTTCGGCCGCAAGCGCGTGGTCGACACCAGCGCCCCGCCGACGACCGGCTTCGGCGTCCACCCGGATATGCTCACGGGACGTTGCGGCAGCGTCGGCGCGGGCGGCGGTCAAAGCGGTGGCGGCGCCGGACCATTTTCCGGCGGCCACCACGGCTTCGCCAGTTGCATGGCCGGGGCCATGTATCTGGAGGCAATGGCCAACGACCCGGCCCGTTGCCGGCTCAAGGCCATGGCCAAACTCCAGCGTGCCCGCAGCGGTGGCCTGGTCGTCGTACCCGGCGGCGAGGGCGGACCGATGATCGCCGGCATCCTCGGTGAGGACGGCTGCCAGTCCAATCCGCGCATGGACCTGCCTGACGGTAACCGCCCGGTCGGTCCGGAGGCCGAGGCCTTCAACATGCAGTACAGCCTGTCCAAGCTGCTCAAGAAAAAGGGCAGCTGGCTGCGCGCGGCACTTCAAACCGCCACCGATCACGAACTCTCCGACGAGGACTTTGAGACGTTGGAGGAATCACTGATGGACGCCGATCTGTGTCATGACTGTCTGGACAAGGACGAGGATAATATCCAGATGGGCGAGATGAACTGCGTCGGTCGAGGTCTTTCCAGCGACTGTCAGCCAAAGATCACCATGGACGTCGAGCACATCACCGAGGAGGAAGGCGAAAACGGCAATTGCGCCAGCGCCTGTCAGCAGGAAATGGCCATGACCCTCATCGAGGAACTGCTGCACGCGGCTCACGCCCTGGATATGACCCTCAGGGAATGGGCCTACGCCGGCGACGACCTGGACCACTCCCAGATGGACGCCCTGGTCGAAGGACGGGGTACCGGCTTCAGTGTGGTGGATAAAGCGAAGAAGGCCGCCGAGGAGCAGAAGAAAAAGCAGCAGGAACAGCAACAAGGCGGCGGCCAGGAAAAGATGCCCGACCCACTCAGCCCGCCGCGCCAGTGCGGTCCCGTGGCCGAGGCCTACCGGGACCTGATGGCCTGCGAGGCTGGCTCGGTCGCGGGCATGAAGGACGGCGACCCGGTTCGAATGCCGGGCACGGACGAGGACAGCGTCGCCGGCAAAC